>JAJPXC010000124.1 GCA_021205635.1 Bacteroidales bacterium
GAGTGTTCTTCAAATCAATTGATTAATTTTGCAGTTGCTTGTTGACTCTACATTTTAATTAGTGGCTCGCGGGGGGTTGCATAGTTGCAAAAAAATGCTTAACTTCGCGTGCAATAAATTTCAAAGTTATCATATGTCATTTATTGCAGATCGTGTAGCGATGGACGGCCTTACCTTCGACGACGTCCTGTTAATTCCCGCTTATTCAGAAGTGCTCCCGCGCGAGGTTGACCTCCGCACCAAATTCTCCCGTAACATCACCCTCAACGTCCCCTTGGTTTCGGCGGCTATGGACACCGTCACCGAGGCTCCGATGGCTATTGCCATTGCCCGTGAAGGAGGTATCGGCGTGATCCACAAGAATATGTCGATCGCCGAGCAGGCGCGTCAGGTGCACGCCGTGAAGCGAGCTGAGAACGGCATGATCTACGACCCCGTCACCATCAAGCGAGGCTCCACTGTGGCCGAGGCCCTGAAGATGATGGAGGAATACCACATCGGCGGCATCCCCGTGGTGGACGACGACCGCAAGCTCGTGGGCATCGTCACCAACCGCGACCTGCGCTTTGAGCTCGACATGAAGCGTCCCGTTGACGAGGTGATGACCTCACAAAACCTTGTCACCACTTCCCAAACCACCAACCTGGAGGAGGCCGCGCAGATTCTGCAAAAACATAAGATCGAAAAACTCCCCGTTGTCGACAACGACGGTCGCCTGATCGGCCTAGTCACCTACAAGGATATCACCAAGGCCAAGGATAAGCCCAACGCATGCAAGGACGCTCTCGGTCGCTTGCGCGTGGCCGCTGGCGTGGGTGTCACCAACGACTCTATGGACCGTGTGGACGCTCTCGTGGCGGCTGGCGCTGACGCTATCGTCATCGACACCGCCCATGGTCACAGCCGTGGAGTGGTGGGCGTGCTGAAAGCCGTCAAAGAGAAATATCCCCATATCGACGTCGTGGTGGGCAACATCGCCACCGGTGAGGCGGCCAAATTCTTGGTTGAGAACGGTGCCGACGGCGTGAAGGTGGGCATCGGTCCCGGCTCGATTTGCACCACCCGCATCATCGCCGGCGTGGGTGTGCCTCAGTTGAGTGCGGTTTACGACGTTGCCAAGGCTTTGAAAGGTACCGACGTGCCCCTGATCGCCGACGGTGGCATACGCTACTCGGGCGACATCGTAAAGGCTTTGGCGGCTGGTGGTTACTCGGTAATGCTGGGGGGCATGCTCGCAGGCGTGGAGGAATCCCCCGGCGACACCATCATCTACAACGGGCGAAAATATAAGGCCTATCGCGGCATGGGATCGCTCGAGGCAATGGAGAAAGGCTCCAAGGACCGCTACTTCCAGGCTGGCGAGACCGACACCCGCAAACTAGTCCCCGAAGGTATCGCCGCTCGCGTGCCTTATAAGGGATCCCTCTACGAGGTCGTTTACCAGATGTTGGGCGGCTTGCGCTCCGGCATGGGCTACTGTGGCGCCAAAAACATTGAGGCCCTGCACACCACCCGCTTCACCCGTATCACCAACGCTGGCGTGGCCGAGAGCCATCCCCACGACGTGGCCATCACCTCCGAGGCTCCCAACTACAGCTCCTCCCACCAATAGATCTTACCAGCAGCAAGCCACCGTGCCCCGCGGCCAGTTGCCGAGGTGGTCGCTATGGCGGTTGAGTGCCCCGCAGGTCCCTGCGGGGTAATACAAGGAAAAATTACCCAGAGTAATAATAAAAGCGCCCCGCTTTACGTTATTACTCTGTGAGTTTGTCACAGATATTTAACTATCAAAACCACTAATAAACCGTACTAACCGGGGAAACGGAACCCGGCACATGAGAAATCATATTATGAACAAAAAACATCTGATGCTGGCGGCTTTGGCCGTCGCTGCGTTCGCCACGGTGGCCGCCAAGAAATCGGGCGACGACCCTGTCGTCATGACTGTCAATGGCCATGACGTACCCCTGAGCGAATTCCAATACCTATATCAAAAGAACAACACCCAGCAGGCCGAGCAGCAGCCCTTGGAGCAGTATGTCGACATGTTCGTCACCTACAAGCTCAAGGTTGCCGACGCTGAGGCTGCCGGTATCGACACCACCGCCTCGTTCCAAAAGGAGTTTGCCGGTTACCGCAACGAGCTTGCTCGCCCTTACCTGCGTGACACCACCGTTTACAACCGCCTTGTGGCCGAGCACTACGCTCGCATGCAGGAGGATGTGGACGTGAGCCACATCATGATACCCCGTGGTCAAGATCCCGCGGGCGACAAGAAGCAAGCCGAGGTGCTCGACTCCATCCGCTCGTTGATTGTAAGCGGCAAGGCCAATTTCACCGATGAGGCCCTGAAAAACTCCATCGATCCCGGTGTGCGCCGCAACTCGGGCCACATGGGTTGGATGTCGGCCGGACAATACCCCTATTCATTTGAGGTGACAGCCTACAACACCCCCGTTGGCGAGATTTCCCCTGTAATCCAAACCGATTACGGCCACCATATCATCCTGGTTCACCAGAAGCGTCCCGCCAAGGGGGAGGTGCACTGCGCCCACATCCTCAAGCTTACCGCCAAGAAGAGCGAGGCCGATGCCGCAAAAGCCAAGGAGCAGATCGACTCAATCTACAACGTCCTGGTCAACGGCGCTAATTTCGCCGCTGTAGCCAAGGCTGAGAGCGAGGACCCCGGGTCGGCACGTCAGGGTGGCGAGTTGCCTTGGTTTGGCGCTGGCCGCATGGTGCCCGAATTTGAGGAGATTGCATTCTCGCTGTCCGATGGCGAGACCTCCAAGCCTTTCGCCACCTCCTACGGCTACCACATCATCAAGAAGATGGAGAGCAAGGGTGTTCCCTCGTTTGAGGAGGCCAAGGGCAACATCGAGATGCTGATGGCTCGTGACGAGCGTTCCCGTATGCCCGAGCAGAGCCGTCTTCAAGAGTTGAAATCGGCTTACAACTCCAAGCTCAACCAGGCTACCGTCAACGACATCTACGCCCAGGTGCAGGCCAACAACGGCCTTGACTCGGTCCTCTACCAGAAATTGTGCAACGCCACTGCTCCCCTGGTTGTGGTAGGCAAGACTACCCATAGCACAGGCGAGGTGTTCAAGGGTATACAGTTCAACACCAAGTACACCGTTGACGGCGCCAAGGTGTGGCTCGATGGACAATTCGCACAGGCGGTTGACCGCATCACCCTCGACACCGAGCGTGAGGCCCTGAGCGAGAAATATCCCGAGTACCGCAACCTCGTGAACGAGTACCGCGACGGCATGCTGCTCTTCGAGGTGTCCAACCAGAATGTCTGGGAGAAGGCCTCCAAAGACAAGGAAGGTCTGGAGAAATTCTTCAACGCCAACCGTGGCAAATACACCTGGGAGAATCCCAAATACAAGGGCTACGTGGTGTTCACCACCAACGACTCGCTTGAGGCTGTCGTGAAAGATTACCTGCAGACTCACGTGATTCCCGCCGACTCGCTGGGCGCTGTCACCAAGCGCGAGTTTGGCCGCGACGTGAAGATTGAGCGCGTGATTGCCGCACAAGGCGAGAACGCTATCGTTGACGCAGTGGCATTTGGCGGCGAGAAGCCCGCACCCTCGGGTCGCTGGACCAACTACTTCGCTTATCAAGGCCGTATCATCCCCTCTCCCGAGGAGGCAGCCGACGTGCGGGGCGCGGTCACCACCGACTATCAGGCCGAGCTTGAGAAGCAATGGGTAGCGTCCCTGCGCGAGAAATACCCCTATAAGGTCAACCAAAAAGTGCTGAAGAAGATTCAGTAACTCTCGAGACATAGAAAAGAAAAAGAGTGGACTTCCCGGTTCACTCTTTTTTTGTTCATAAGCGTCGCAGCATAGGGGGGCCTGCCTGGGACGGCCTTCACCCCCGCGGCAAACCGCGGGGCACAGTGGCTATGGGGGCCGTCCTTCACCACCGCGGCTATTCTTCGTCCTTGAACAGCTTGTCCTCTTGGTCGAGCTTGTAGTAATGGGCGAGGGTGGCGATGAAGCGCGAGATCTGCTTGATGGCGTCGGCGGTGTCGGGGGAGATCTCCTTCTGTTGCAGGCGCAGCATCAGCATGCCGTAAAGGGCGTTAAAACAAGTCTCAATCTCGCCCACGCGCTTGTCCTCGGGCGTCTTGGAACGCAGTTCAACGATGTAGGGTAGCGTCTTGTAGAATTCGGCCGTGTATTGGGGGAATTTGGGATCCTTGAGGAGCGTCTGGTGCAGGTCAACAAGCGACATCAGCACGTTTTTGTTCAACTGAAGGTGACCCGACTTGGTGACATCCTCGCGGCGCATCATGTCGATAAGCGATTCGTACCACTCCACCATTTGGCGCCGCTGGTCGGCGTCAAGGGTGTAGCGGTCGATCACGTTGCGCTCTATCTTGTCGATGTCGAGGTCGTTGGCGCGGATGATATCCTCGATCTGCCACATGTAGAGTAGGTACTCGGCTATGTTTTCTTTGCGTTTTTGGCTGGCGATTATCATGGGAGAGTTTTTCAGTTTTCAGTTTTCAGTATTCAGTATTTTCAGTAATAACGCTGGGAGGGGGATTTCTGTTTTAAAGGAGGAAAGGAAGAAAAGGAGGTTGTGCGTCCGGATGGGAAGCCCCCGTTTCGGGGGTTTGGGGGCATCAGAAGGTGAGGTGGAGGGAGGCTCTGACGCCGAAGCGGTCGATGCCGGGGTTGTCGCGGTAGGTGAGGCGCCATACGAAATCCACGCGGAAGATTCTCAACAGATTGTCGATTCCCACTGCGGCCTCCATGTAGGGGGTATGGCCGAGCTCTTGGGTATGCGAGATCTCGGGGAAGCGATAGAGGTTGTCGTGGAAACGGGGGTCGTTCTTCATGCTCAGGTGTCCAACAAATCCTCGGAACTCAACCACCTCCCTCAGCTTCAATTTCTTGAAATAGGGGATGTAGTTGAACAGGGCGCCGTTCAACCAGTAGGTGATATCCCAAGAGGCGTAGCTGTCGAGGACGAACTCCAATGGATTCAGCAACGGGAACGTCTCGGGCTGAATCAGGTAAGTGATGTTGGCAGCCGGGATGATGAGATTGGGGTAGGGGGCTTGGTTCCACACGTGCGCGCCCTTTACCACGCAATCCACATAGCCCCAGGCCGACAGCCAGATGCGCTTGAACACTGAAGCCTCGGTGCGGTTAATGGTCCATGCGGCCCCGAACAGGCGTTTGGGCCCGAACGTGTGGCGCAGGGTGAACACCGGAGCGTCCATATTCAGTGGCAGTCGCTCGGTCTTCCCTTGGTAGAATTTTTCCCCAGGGGCGTAGCGAATCTGGAAGTCAAAGGTCGTTTGGTCATATTTCCAGCGAGGTGTTCCGTAAGCGTCCAAGAACGGCATCAGGTCGGTTGCCTCTTGGCGTGTCCAGCGCATGCCGGCGGTGAACGACAAGTTGTTTTCCAATTCCCACACCCATTCCAGTTCGGCTTGACGACGATAGGTCATCTGGTTGTTCTTCATGCGCGTAAACGACGAGAAGAGCATGTCGAAATTGGAGTAATAGCTTTGGCTTTGGCCGATTTCGTCAACGTCGTAGCTATAGCGGCCCTTGATAGATTGCACGGGGAATTCACGAGCGTGGTATTCCTTGTCGCGGAACGAGTACTCCAGCTCTCCGCTGTATTTCCACTTGTGGTCCTTGGTGCCCCAGGCTCCGTAGCCGCGGGCGAACCATCTGGGGCTTAATTTGGCTGTGGTCAAGCCACCCAATTGCAAGCGCACTCCCTCCACCGAGTTCCCGGAGATGAACTCCTCAATCGGTCCTACCTCCACCTTTCCCTTGGGCATGTGCACGTAGCCCGAGGCGAACAATTTGATGGTCTTCTCCGTCCAATAATACAGTGGAACTTGGCGGAACTCCACCATCAGCGAGTCGACACGCCCCTCGTTGCGGCTCATGGCGATTGTGCGCTCGCCTTCCCACCATTGCTCATCCCTTTGCTTGGCCTCTGGAACTACCATTTCCTTGCCCAAGAAATCGAATATCGAAGTGTCCTCGGGCGGCTCGAAATTGTGGTCGCGGTAGGCTGTGGAGCGACGCACGTAGATGCCCGGAGTGCCAGGTAGAATCTTGAACTCCACGGTAAGGTCGTCGCGAGTTTTCAGGCGCGAGCCATCCTCGGCTCGCTCATAATCCTGGGTGATATGCAGGGCCTCGAGGAAGTTGACGTTGACCGAGTGGGGCATGCGCATTTCCACGCGGCGGATGAACATCGTGGTGTCGTTCTCAGGCACGAACACACGGCCGATGAATCCCATCATTGCCGGGTTGTGGGGGGCGAAGCTGAGCACGATACAACGCTCCGACCCCAGCTGTACAGTATCTGTAAGGTAGAATTTGTAGAAGTCGGTCGCCAAGCGCCCAAGCGGACTTACGAAGCGGTTTTGGAGTAGGGTGATGTCGTTTTGGTACAGGTCGATCTCGCGAAACACGTCTTCAAACATCTGCTGCACGTTCTCCTGGTTGGACATCACATCGTCCACGCCGGCGCGCTGCAAGGCCGTCACCACCTCCTTTTCCGATTCCGGGTCGTGGCGATAGTGGATATCCGATCGCTTTTCCCTCACCATCAGCGGAAGGATGGGACGACCTGATACCTCGGAGGTGTCAACATGCTCTTTCAGGAACGGGAATTTCTTCTCCAACCAATCGTCAGGCTCCACGTTGAAGTCGTTGATCGCCATCACTAGGCGCTCGTATTTCGAGTAGTTGTAGTAAGGATTGCGACGCGGGTTGGTGAGGTCCTCGGCCGAGCGAATCGACTCGACAAACTTCACTGCGGGGTTGTTCTTCTTGGTGTACTTCTCTTTCTTGCGTTTTACAGTCACCTCCTGGAGGGCTACCCCAGTGGGAGCCATCTCCACTCTCAGGGTGTTCTTCCCCCGGGGAGAAACGACTGTTTTGGTCGTATAACCCATAGCCTGCACCTGCACTGGAGCGTCCTTGTCGGGGTTGACGAACACCAAGGCTCGCCCATGGTCGTCGGCTAGTAATCCTCCTTGACCGTCCACAAGCATCACCGCAGCATAGGGCACCGGCTCGCCGCTTACGCTGTCGACCACCTCTACCCTCACACGGGCACGCTGCTGTCCCTGCGCCTGAGCCTGAAAACCGACAGCGCACAGCAGTGTCACAACAATCAAGTGTATATAATAATTTAAAGAGTGTTTCAATCTAATTTACGTCGTGTGGGCATTGGAAACCCGGAATTTTCAATTAATTTCGCGAATATACAACAATTAGAAAAGCGGAGCGGCCATTAAAGAAAATTTAACCCTTGATTTTTAGCGAATTAACTGAACTATAATGACTTAGATGAGTAATATTTTAGGCGGCTTAGTTTTAGATTTGAGCCTATCGGCTTGTCGAAATCGTGACTTTTCACCCCGTAACTTTCCGTTTTCTTGTCCAAAAATTCACCCCCTATGGCAACCCTTAAACCAGTGATAGTCCCCGCGAAAGCCCTCTCGGACGGGAGGCATAAGATACGCGTCGCCTTGTCGCACAACGGCGAGACGCGCTACATTGTGACCGATATCGTGCTGGAGTCCCCGCGGCAGTTCAGCGGCGGGCAAATCACCCGTCGCCCCGATTCGGTCATCCTTAACACGAAGTTGCGGCGGCTGGTGATGTCCTACCAGCAAATCATCGACGAGACCCCCTACGTCGACGGACTGGGCTGCACGCAGTTGGTGGAGATAATCAAGAACGGCGGGGCGCACAAACGGATGACCCTCGAGGAACTCCTCGAGGACTACCAGGTATTCAACGATATCAAGCCGCGGACGCTGGAGACGTATCAAGCCCATTTGCGAGCGGCGGTCGGATTCCTGGGTTCGGGGTACGTCATAGACTGCTTGTCGCGACCGTCGGTAATCGCGTACGATAGGCATTTGCGCTCCAAGCGGCTCAAGCCCGCAACGGTCGGGATGCGGCTAATGTTCCTGCGCACGTTGTACAACCACGCGGTGAAGTGCGGGTATTTGTCGCCGCGGGTAGACCCTTTCGGGAATTACACGTTTCCCAGGGGCGAGATATCGCAGACGTGGCTCACGGTCGAGCAGGTGCGGGCGATTCGGGATTACGACACGAAAGTCAACGGGATTGCCCGCGCTCGGGATATATTCATGCTCAGTTACTATCTCGGGGGGATAAATATGACGGACTTGATGGACTTGGATTTGACGGCCTCGGTGGTGAGGTATGAGCGGAAGAAAACCGACAGGCGGGCGAAAGTTAATAAATTCGTGGAGTTCACGATGCCCGATGTCGCTCGCGAGTTGGCGGCTCGGTGGGTGGATGATTCGGGGCGGCTGATGATGACGAAGAACCAGCGGGCAAAAGCGGCTGACGGGTTGTTCCGCTATCGGTTGCCGCAAATCGGGAAAGACTTGGGGATTCCCCGGCTTGTGTTCTACTCGGCGCGGAAGTCGTTCGCGCAGCACGCGTTCGACCTGGGCGTGGGGGAGAGCGTCATCGAGTATGTGCTGGGGCATTCGTTGGGCAAATCGGGGTCGTCGTTGTTTCATTATATATCGGTGACTCCAGCGATGGCCACGGAGGCTCTGGAGATTCAAGAACGAAGTGCAAAATCCGTCGTTCTGAATAGCCCCCTATTT
>JAJPXC010000073.1 GCA_021205635.1 Bacteroidales bacterium
TTTCGCCGAATTCTTATTTACCGAAATCGCCGATGCAAAATTACCGATTACACGCGGCGAACCGCGGGGCACGGTGGCTCGAGGGAAGGATGGGCGTCAGGGACGCCGAGGCGAACCGCGGGGCACGGTGGCTCGAGGGAAGGATGGGTGTCAGGGACGCCGCGGCGAACCGCGGGGCACGGTGGAAAATATTTTTGTAATTTTTTGATTTTTGTAATTATTACAAATATTTTTGCTATCTTTGTGGCGGAATGCATTAAACGCGTGATATATGGACATGAGATTACTCGCCAAGCAAAAGCTGGAAAGCCGGGGCATTAGGCCTTCGGTGCATCGGCTGCGCATTTTGGAGTACCTGCTCGAGCATAACACGCATCCGTCGGTCGACGAGGTGTTTTCGGCGCTGGTGGGCAAGATCCCCACCCTGAGCCGTACGACGGTCTACACCACTCTGCGCATGCTCGCCGACGCGGGCTTGGCCCAGATGATCACCATCGACGAGCGGCACGTGTGCTACGACGGCCATCTCCACGACCATTGCCATTTTTACTGCCGGGAATGCGGGCGTATTTTGGATATCGAGTTGCCCGGCCCGCAGGTGTCCACGCCGAATCCCGAGGAGATTCCTCTGGTGGGCCATATCGACCAAGTGCAATTTTACTACAAAGGCTTGTGCGCCGAGTGCGTCAAGCGACTGTCTATCAACCAGAAATAATTCATCCAACATTTTTAACAGGTAAAACAGAAAGAACAGAATGAAAAAGCGTTTCGTATGTACCGTGTGCGGATACGTGCACGAGGGAACTGAGGCTCCCGAGAAGTGCCCTAAGTGCAAAGTTGGGGCCGACAAGTTTAGAGAGGATGGCTATGTGCTCCGAGGCACCAAGACCGAGAAGAATCTAGAGGAGGCTTTCGCCGGCGAGTCGATGGCGCGCAACAAGTACACCTACTTCGCTTCGAAGGCCAAGAAGGACGGCTTCGTGCAGATGGCGGCCATCTTTGAGGAGACTGCCAACAACGAGAAGGAGCACGCCAAGATGTGGTATAAGCTTCTCAACGGGGGTAACATCTCCGACACCGAGCACAACCTGGAGGACGCCGCCAACGGCGAGAACTACGAGTGGACCGACATGTACGACCGCATGGCCCGCGAGGCCCGGGAGGAGGGTTTCGAGGAGATCGCGCGCAAATTCGAAGGCGTGGCTGCGATCGAGCGCGAGCACGAGGAGCGTTACCGTAAGTTGCTGAAGAACTTGCGCGACCGCAAGGTGTTCAGCAAGGACGGCGAGGCCGTATGGCAGTGCGCCAACTGCGGCCATATCGTCATCGGTGTCCAGGCGCCGGAGGTATGTCCGGTGTGCGACCATCCGCAAGCCTATTTCCAAGTGCGCGCCGAGAACTACTAAACCAGCCAGTGAACAGAAAGGGCCACGTCATCGCGTGGCCCTTTTCTTGTGCCCTTTCGAGTTAGGCACAAAAAAATTGATTGTCTCTCGACAACCAATCTTAGTTAACCTTAAATCTAATACCATGAAAAACACGCTACAAAGGTACGTGGTTTTTCGTTAACAGCAAATAATTTGGCGAAAAAGTTGCTTGAATTTAACTTAATTTCACGTCAAATTGCTATTAGTTAAGTTAAAAACATAACAATGGGCGAAATTGTTACGTTTTGGCGACAATTTGCCAGCGAGGAGGGGATAAGATGGCTAAAAATGCCGCCACACCCCTTTAAAGATCCTTAACACTTCTACCGCAAAAGCCTGCGCTTCAACGTATTAGATGAAGCCTCGTTATAGCGTAATAACGTTATAACGATAACGCAAAATTGCGGAGGGCCGTTGAACGCCGGCCTGCCCGGGCTGCGCATAGGCGACCAGGCTGAGATACACTATAGCTCGCTGACGCGGACGCGCTGGTTTTTGAGGCGGTGGGGCTGGAGGGTGGCCACGAGGCTCATCACTTTGTCGCGGGGGACGGCCGCGAGGGCGCAGTGGTCCTTAACAGTGATTACGCCCACTTCATCGGGGGCGAGTTGGCCTTTGTGGATGAGGTATCCGGCGATGTCGCCGCGGGAGATTTTCTCGCGACGGCCGGCGTTGAAATAGAGGGTGGTCAACCGCGGCGTTTGGGGGCAACGACCAGCGGCCGGGAGATCCCCGACGGAACGGTAGGTGATACCCTCGTCGAGCCATTGGGGCCTATCGTCCTTGTCGGAGGTAATTATGTAGACCTCGCCGTCGGCGCCTTGGCGTGCGGTTCGACCGTTGCGGTGGGTGAATGTTTCGGATTGCAGGGGGAGGTGGTAGTGGATGATAGCGTCCACATCGGCGATATCCAGGCCGCGAGCAGCCAGATCGGTGGCGACAAGGACGGGCGCCGAACCGTTGTTCAATCGGTCGACAGCGATCTCGCGCTGGAGCTGATCGAGCGCTCCGTGGTAAAGGGCCGCGTGGAAACCGGCTTTTGTGAGGGCTTGGTGGACACGCTCGGCGCTTTCACGGTGGTTGACAAAGACGATGGATCGCTTGTCGGCGGGGAATGAAGCTAGCAATGATTTGAGAGAGTCGAGTTTGTCGGGCGACGGGCTGTGCATTTCGTAGTAATCGAGATGCCCTTGCGGGGCGACGTTTCGCTCGGTGAAATCGTGGACGCGAGGCGAGCGTAGCTTGAGCCAGTCGGGTATCTCCTCAAGAGGGGTGGCTGAGGTGAGGATCATACGATTTACGGCGGTCATTTTGCGCACGAGCCGTCGCATCTGGTCGTGGAAACCGAGCTCGAGTTGCTTGTCGTATTCGTCGATGACGAGTGTTTTGACACGGGAAAGGTCGACCGTACCGCGGTTGGCGTGGTCGAGGAGTCGACCCGGCGTAGCGACGATGATAGCGGGTGAGGCTTCGAGAGAACGGGTCTCGTCGGTCATGGAGTGACCGCCGTAAAGTGGCACGACCCTCATCGGGAGAGCCAACGGTCGGGTGACGGCGGCGATTTGGACCACCAACTCTCGCGACGGGGCGAGGATGACGGCTTGAGGCCCTTGGGCACCCTGGCGTATCGACAGCAATAGGGGGATGTCGAAAGCGAGGGTTTTGCCGCTTCCTGTGGGGGCGAGGAGGATTGTTTCGCGGCCATTGTCGGCGGCGAGAGCCTGTTGCATCGGGTTGAGGTCGTGGATTCCGAGGGTTTTGCGTGCCCGCTGAATTATTTCGTCTTTTTTCATCGCTTACAATTTTGCAGTTACAAATATAACACCCGTGAGGGGTATTTTGTCCTGAAATACTGAATTTTTACCCTGATTTAACGGGAGAGGCATCCCCAAAAGTTAAATATTGTGAACAAAATAAGAATGTCAACGAATCGCGCAGAGATTGTAACAGGGTCGTAACATAGAGGTGGTATCTTTGCGTCGTGAAGTTTTGATTGATACAAGAATTAGTTTAATGCCATATACAACCGGAAACAACGGTTGCAAAGATAGTAATTGACAAAGAAAGGACATCATAACATTAAAATGGGTCGCCGCGAGGCGCCCCATTTTTTTTGATGCTTGCCAAGATAGAGGTCGGGCTACAGCAGGTGGATGCCGGCCTGGGCGCAGGCCTTGATTTGGTCCTCGGGCCAGATTGAGGCTTGCACCTCGCCAATGTGGGCTTTCTGCAGCAGGAACATACACAGGCGGCTTTGGCCGATGCCTCCACCGATGGAGTAAGGCAGCTCGCCGTTGAGAAGCATGGAGTGGAATTTGAGCTTGGCGCGCTCGGTGCATCCCCTCGCCTCTAGCTGTTTTTTCAGCGACTCGGGAGCCACTCGAATGCCCATGGAGGAAATCTCGAAGGGGGCGTCAAGCACGGGATTCCACAGGATGATGTCGCCGTTGAGGCCAATGTAACCGTCCTCGTTGGGAGTGATCCAGTCATCATAGTCCGGGGCGCGTCCGTCGTGGGGCTGTCCGTCGCTCAGCGGCGCACCGATACCGATAACGAAGATGGCGCCGTATTTCTTGGCGGCCTCGGTCTCGCGCTCGCGTGGGGTAAGATGGGGGTATTCGTCGAGCAGCTGCTGTGAGTGGATGAATGTTATCTCCTCGGGGAGGTAGGGTGTGATGTGGGGGAAGAGCTTATAGATAAGGTGCTCGGTTTCGCGCAGGGCTTGATAAATCTTCTTGACTGCCTCCTTGAGGTACAGAAGATTGCGGTCCTCCTCGCGGATAGTCTGTTCCCAGTCCCACTGGTCGACGTAGAGCGAGTGTAGGTTATCGAGCTCCTCGGAGGTGCGTATGGCGTTCATATCGGTGTAAAGGCCGAAACCCGGGGCGATGTCGTAAGCGCCGAGCTTGGTGCGTTTCCACTTGGCGAGGGAGTGAACCACCTCGGCCGGGGCGCCTTTCATGTTGGCGATATTGAAGCTCACGGGAGGCTCCACGCCGTTGAGGTCGTCGTTAAGGCCGGTGCCGGAAAGCACGAAAAGCGGAGCGGTGACGCGGCGCAGGTTGAGCGCCGTGGCGAGCTTCTCCTGGAACGCCTCTTTGATAGTCTTGATTGCCACCTCGGTGGTCTCGGGTAAGAGTTTCTGCTTGTACTTCTTGGGAATAATTAATGCCATACGGGAATTACCATTAAGTAGGATTTCGACGCGAATTTACGACAAATTTCTAACATTCCAATGATTTTTGCAACATTTTGTCAAAATCGTCCTCAATATAAGGGAATAAAAAACCGAATTGTGACAAATTGGAGACAAATCGGATAAATTTCGGTGGATTTCACTAAAAATATTGCAAGGTGAGCTACAAATGGTTAATTTTACATCGGAATTGCCAGGGAATGTGTTATAACAGATAGGCAAAACCCCAAACCATCTACCCATGGACGACAAGAAATTATTCTTACTCGACGCGTACGCTCTCATCTACCGAGCTTATTACGCTTTAATACGGTCCCCGCAGTTTACCACTACGGGTATCAACACGTCGGCTATCTACGGCTTCTGCAACACGCTCGACGAAATCTTGCGCAAGGAGAATCCCACCCACATAGCCGTGTGCTTCGACCCCAAGGGGGGCGAGACGTTCCGTCACGAGGTTTATCCCGACTATAAGGCCAACCGCGACGCCCAGCCCGAGGGCATCACCGTGGCCATCCCCTATATCAAGCGTATCCTTGAGGCCTACAACATCCCCATGATCGAGCGCCGCGAATACGAGGCCGACGACATCATCGGCACCCTTTCCCGGCAGGCCGAGCGAGAGGGCTTCCTTACATATATGATGACCCCCGACAAGGATTACGGCCAATTGGTGACCGACCGCGTGTTGATGTACCGCCCCTCCCTCCGCGGCCAGGATTTCGCGATACGCGGGCCAAAGGAGGTGTGCGAGAAATACAAAATCAAGGAGCCTCGCCAAGTGATCGACCTGCTGGCCCTCGAGGGCGACAAAATCGACAACATCCCCGGCTGCCCCGGCATCGGAGAGGTAACAGCCCAGAAACTCATCGAGCGTTTCGGCTCGGTCGAAAATATGCTGGAGCATGTCAACGAGCTGAAAGGAGCTCAGCGACGCAACGTGGAAGAGAACGCCGACAAAATACGATTCTCCAAATTCCTGGCCACCATCCGCACCGATGTGCCCCTAGATATCGACCTGGAGTCGCTACGACGCAAGCCCGAGAACGTCGAGGAGCTGATGAAGGTGTTCAAGGAGCTGGAGTTCAAGACGCTGGTAAAGCGTCTCCAAGCCTCAGCATCCAAAAACGAGGAAGGCAAGAACAGCCACAGTGCCCCGCGGTTAGCCGCCGGTGAAGGGTCAAGCAATTCCCAGCCCTCGCTTTTTGATTTCGACAACTCGGTGGAGACCCCCGACGTGCCCGTCGAGACCCTCGCCGACGACCAGGGCGTGGCAGTCACCACGCTCGAGGAAGTCGCCACATTGGTAGAACGGGCAAGCAAGCTCGAGAACGTTGGTTTCTCAGTGTGGCCATCCTCCGACGAGCCAATGAAGGCCACCCTGAAAGCCGTGGCATTCGCCATTCCCGACGACAAGTCCTACTTCATAGAATTACCCACGGAGAGCACAGCCCGCGAGGAGTTCAAAACCGCCATCACTCCGTTGTTGACGGCACCGAGCGTGCGTCTCGTGGCCCACGAGATCAAGCCGATGCTCATCGTGCTCCGCCGCGAGCAGATGCCAATGGATTCCAACTACGGCGACACGGCCGTCGCCCACTACCTGCTCCAGCCTGAAATGAAGCACACTCTGAGCAACGTGGCCAAGGCCTACCTCAACTACGAGACCGTCGACTACACCGACACCGCCCGCGACCGTCGCACGCCCGACCAATGGATGCGCGAGGAGGCCCGCGTGCGCGTGGGTGAGCAAGCCGCCGTTGCCATCAAGCTACAAAGCACCCTGCTCAACCTGCTCAAGGAGCAAGGTCTCGACAAACTTTACCGCGAGATCGAGCTTCCTGTCATCCCCGTGCTGGCCGAGATGGAGTACACGGGCGTGAGAATCGACCCCCGCGACCTGCACGAGCTATCGCGCCAATTGACCGAGCGGCTTCACTCTATGGAGCGCGAGGTGTACAACCTGGCTGGCGGCGAGTTCAACCTTGGTTCGCCGTCCCAGGTGGGCGAAGTGCTCTTTGAGCGCCTGAAAATCGACTCCAAGGCCAAGCGCACCAAAAAGGGAGCCTACTCCACCACCGAGGACATCCTCGAGAAATACGCCGCCACCCATCCCATCGTGGAGCTGATCCTGAAAATCAGGCGGTTGCGCAAACTCCTCGCCACATATATTAACGCCCTGCCCGAATTGATCAATCCCGTCACCGGGAAGATACACACCACTTACAACCAGACAGTTACGGCCACGGGGCGTATCTCGTCGACCAACCCCAACCTGCAGAACATCCCCATCCGCACCGACGACGGCCGCGAGATACGCCGCGCGTTCATCGCCGACCCAGGATGCCTGATTCTGTCGGCCGACTACTCCCAAATCGAGCTGCGACTCATGGCCGACCTGAGCCACGACCCCCAGATGATTGAGGCTTTCCGCTGCGGCGCCGACTTCCACCAGGCCACAGCCGCCAAGATCTACCACCGCGAGCTCAATGAGGTCACAGCCAACGAGCGGCGCAACGCCAAGACGGCCAACTTCGGCATCATCTACGGCATCTCGGCATTCGGTCTGTCGGAACGGTTGGGTATCTCCCGTGCCGAGGCCAAGGCGCTGATCGACGGATACTTCACCACTTACGAGGGCGTGAAAAGATACATGGAGGAGAGCATCCAGCGAGCCCGCGAGGACGGCTACGTCACCACCCTCTTCGGCCGCAAGCGCTACCTGCCCGAGATCAACTCCCGCAACGCCGTCGTGCGCGGTTACGCCGAGCGCAACGCCATCAACGCTCCCTTGCAAGGATCGGCCGCCGATATCATCAAGCGCGCGATGATCGACATCCACGCCTACATCCGCGACCACGGGCTACGTTCCCGCATGATCATGCAGGTGCACGACGAGTTGATTTTCAACGTGGTACCCGAGGAACTCGACGAGCTACGCGCTGTTGTAATCAACAAAATGGAGGACGCCTATACCCGCGGCGCGGTGCCCCTGGAAGTATCGGCCGGAGTAGGCGAAAACTGGCTGGAAGCCCATTAAGCTTGGGCCAACGGCCGAAGCTTAATGGGCTTCCAGCCAAGGATAAAGGTTAAAGGATAAAAGACCATATTATGACATTGCCAACGATGGACGAAGGAATAATGATATTTCGGAATGTGCAGGAGTTTCCCCCGCAGGGATGCTTCCGTATCGCTCGCGCGCAAAGCGGCAACCGTTGGTACTACCTGAAAGGATTGCGTCCCGAGGTGGTCGACGATTTCGACCATTTGTCGCTGCTCCAACAAGAGTTTGACCTGTTGACGCGTCTCAACCACCCGGGCATACCCACATTGATGACAATCCAAGAGACCTCCCCGATCGGCCCCTGCTTGGTGCTTGATATGTTCGAGGGTATGGCGTTGCCGCGCTTCCTGGCCCAAGGGAAACGACGGGCCGACCGTCGCACTGTGGGCGAGGGTGTCATCAGCGCCTTGGCCTACCTCCACAATCACGACATGTATCACGGCGACCTGCGACCCGAGAATATTTGCGTCAGCCAAATCGGCTACCACCCCTGGATCCTCAACTTCGCCATCGATGACAACGACGCCTACACGCAATACGCCTCGCGACGAGCCACCGACGAGTTCACCCCGCCCGAACTACAAGCCTCGCCGCGTCTGGCGGCCGACGCGCGCTGCGACATCTACGCTTTCGGCCAGTTGCTCAAGAAGTTGCATCTCGGCTGGCGATACAATGGGATTATCAAAAAATGCACAAGAAAAGACCCCGACCGCCGATTTCAATCGGCCGACGAGGTCTCTAAAGCTATGACACAGGGCACGCTCGGGCGTCATGCCACCCAGATCATCATCTTGATGATCGCGCTAATCGCTGCCCTGCTCGTAATCATTTTGACGTGGCGCACGGCCCTTCCGGCCCGTAACGCCATCAACTTCTAAGTCTTAGGTTTTAGTGATTAGTGATTACGTATGATAGCAAAATTTAAGGTTTCACTATACCTTCTTTAGAAGTGTATCCGGCAGCCCACTTGGATCAAGCCTTGGGCACCGAAGCCCAGCTCGCCGAAGAGAGTCCAGGTGCGGTCGAGGTCAACGTCGGCACCCAGCGGTGAAGCCTGGATAGCGAAGTAGGTGCAGTTGTAGGAATCCTGATTGCGGGGCTGCATGTGACTAACAACCACGCCAACGCCAAGGTGAGCGTACAGCTTAACCATACTGTTGCGGTAGTACTCGTAGCGACCGTTGGCCATGAAAGCGTGGTAAGCGATTTTCGATTTGTACTTACCGCCAGGGGTGTGTGTCGACGAGAAAGTGTAGCTGGGACCTACCCAGATCTTCGGGGCCACCTTGAAGTTAACGCCGGCGGTGAGAGCGCCCCAAGCGGTTTTGACGCCGTCCCACCCGTCATGGCAGTCGCAAGCGTCCATCTCGGTGTAGCCACCGTAACCAATTTGGATCTCAGTTTGAGCTGAAGCACCAAGAGCGGAGGCCATCACGGCCACGAGTGCAAGTAAAAGCTTTTTCATTGTAGTAAATGTTTAGAGAATTGGAATTGTAAGTATTGGAACAATTAAAAAACTTGGAAATTCACCCGCGAAGTTATAAATTTCCGTATAAATAAACGACCCCAACCATAATTTTGTTTAAATTTGCGGAAAAGTTGACCACCATATGTTACCGCGAGAAAAATACCCAATCGGCATCCAAACCTTTGAGAAGCTTCGCAAGGGAGGTTACGTGTACGTTGACAAGACAGCAATCATGTATGAGCTTATCAACCGTAGTAGCTACGTATTTCTAAGCCGCCCACGACGCTTTGGTAAAAGCCTATTTTTGAGCACTTTGGAAGCTTATTTCCAAGGTCAAAAAGATCTGTTTGAAGGCCTTGCGGTATATGACTTGGAAACAGAATGGGAAAGCTATCCAGTATTGCGTTTCGACCTGAGTTCAGTTTCCGGGACCGACACTAACGCCGTCACCAGCTACCTCTACTATGCTATGATGGGGTTTGCTCGCACCTATGGCGTGGAAATCATTGAGCGAGAGGCGGGCATAGGGAATGTTTTCAGTTTCTTGATTCAAGCGATCTCGGAGAAAACCGGCAAGCAGGTGGTAATTTTGGTTGATGAGTACGATAAATCGCTCAATTCCGTGCTCCACGACAAGGAGGCGCTGGACCGCAACTCCGACCTTCTCCAGCCCTTCTATGCCGTTCTGAAGAGCCAGGATCGCTACATCCGTTTCGCTATGCTCACTGGCGTGGCCCGTTTCCGCCACTTAACACTCTTCTCGGGGGCCAACAATCTCCAGGACATTTCAATGCACCCGGCTTATGCATCTATTTGCGGTGTGACTCTTGAAGAAATCCAAAAGTATTTTCCCCAAGGAATCAATCAATTAAGCCAAGCCTATAGTTTAATGCAAGAGTTGATGATCGACCAACTAAAGCTCAAATACGATGGGTATCGATTTACCTCGGCCGACGTTCATGTATTCAATCCATACAGTCTTCTTAGCGTAATGGATTTGCAAGAACTCGAAAACTTTTGGCTCAGAACCGGGACGTCCCAAGTGTTCATACATTACCTGCGCAACACTAATTTTGATTTACTCAAGCTTACCTCTTTGTGGGTAAGCAAGGAAACCCTAGGCGAAATCTTTAACCCTGACAACCCCACCTCACTGCTGTACCAAACGGGATATCTCACCATTCAAGAGATCGAAGGATCAGAAGTCAGGTTAGGCATCCCAAATGGTGAAGTGAGAGAAGCTCTTGTTGAGCAGCTTATACCCTCTTATATGGGGATTGACAATAAGGATGTGAGCCGTCTCCTTAACGATTTCAAGGCGCCTTTGCAAAAAGGGGACGTTGATACCCTCATTCAACTGCTTCAATCTTTCCTAGCCAAAATTCCTTACCAATTATTAAGACACGATATTGCTCGTCAAGAGGCGACTTTCCACCTTCTTATCTACGAACTCTTTCTTATGATTGGAGTGGATTGTAGAAGCGAGATTTCAATCGCAGGAGGACGCATCGATATGGTCGCTAAAACGCCGCAATACATCTATGTCATGGAATTCAAGATGGATCGACCTGCGGAAGAAGCTCTTCAACAGATTGACCACCGAAGCTATGCGTTGCCATGGGCTGCAGGAGACCGTCAGGTGATTACGGTGGGAATATCCTTCTCTTCCGACAAGCGCAACATCTCCCACTGGGTGGTGGGGTGACCTCACACTGGCTGGACTGTGGCCGATTCGGGGTACCAGAGGTAGCCGCGGACGACCGACGACGGGAACATCTGGCGGAAATAGGAGATGTAATCCGACACTTGGGAACGATACTTTTTGTCGGTGGGGTCGTCCGGCTCGGGGATTTGGCCAAACTTGTAGTCGATAATCTCGATGACGTTGCTGGAGGTCCACACCACGCGGTCGGGACGCTTGGTCACACCTTTGGACAGCATAATGGGCCGCTCGGTCAATAGCCGCTCGAAGCCCTGAAACCAACGCTCGACAGTTTTGTCGGACAACGCGGCCGACAACAGTCGCAAGTATTCGTGGGCTTGATCCTTGGGCAGATTGGCATGTCGTGCCATGCGCCGCAGAGCCTTTTGTAGGTCGGTACGATACACCACTTGGGCCAGCACGTCGTGGAGGAAGGTGCCTCGCTCGCGGGCCATCTGCCGACGGGTGACGCAATCAGCCTCGGTGAGGTTAAAGCGGTCGGAGCGATCGGTGACATGGTAAGGAGCCATCTCCTGCGTGGGCTTTTCCTCTTCCTCGTCATCCTTCTTGGGCAGTGTAGGCTCCCCCACGACGAGCGTGGGGCGCTCGAGCGTGGTGTCGAATCGCAAGGCCAGGTTGAGCGTCATGTTATCGTCGCCCTCAGCCGATTTCTCCACGCCCCGCACCAAGTAGGGACCGATTTTCGACGCCTTGAGCTCCTCTTCCTTGACCTCTACTTCTTTTGACTTGGAATCTTTGGAGGGTTTCTTCTTGGAGTCGGCTTCAGGCTTGGGGAGCTTGCCCTCGCAGGTAGCCACAAGCTCACGCCCAGCGCGGGTGAAAGCCACGTATAGCAGGTTGAGGTTGTCGATACGCTGCTCCTCAACGATTTTCTCCAATTGCGGGCGCAAAGCGGTCTCTCGGAGCTTGGCCGACGTATCCAAGGGCAACATCGCGGGGCGAAACTCCTCGGGAATCATCGTCATGGCGCTCATGTCGTACCAATCGTAGCGGCGTTTCTGTTGCGATGAGAATTCCACGAAATCCCAATTAGCCAAGGGCACGTGCACGCAAGGCCACTCCAAGCCCTTGGCCGAGTGGATGGTGCACACGGTGATCGCGTTGAGTTTGTCGGGCACCTTGATGGTTTTGTTCTTCCCTTTTGTGTCCCACCACTGCAGGAACGTGTGGATATCGGATTTCCCCTTGGAGGAAACCTCGCTCACGAGGTCCTGAAAAGCCGTGATGAAGACATTTTGCTCGGCGCATTGCTCCTCGCTCACGAAGCGACGCACGATACGCTCCACCAGCGACGTTAGGTTGAGGCAATCGAGATCAGCCGCGTCTTTCACAAGCTGCTCAATATCAGCTTTTTTCTCCCCGAGCAACGCATCTTTCAGGGCTTCAGCGGCCTCCACCCCCTGCAGGGAGTGGAAATACTCGAATCGATTGATCATCGAGGCCAATTCACGGGCATTCTTTTTGTATCCCTCAGTGGCCGAATCGGCTGAGTCGATCATTCGCAACACGCTGAGAATCAAGTTGACAACCGATGATGAAGCGATTGTCACCGAGTCGCCCGACGTGATTTCCACCTCAGGCAGCTCGCCCTCTTTCATTTTGTCCAAGAGGAAGTTGACCACTTGCGAGCCCTCTTTCACCTTCCTGACGAGGATGGCTATATCCTTGGGCTGGTATCCGGCTTCCAACTGCCGCTTGAGATGCTCGAGCATACGCTGGAACGACTGGTCGGTCACCGTGGCCTCATCGGTTTTCTCCACGAATGCCAAGTTGACGTACCCGTTATCGATCTCCTTGTCCTTGCCTACTTGCTGCGAGATAGTGATATAGGTACTCTCCACCTTAGCCAGCGAAGCCATCGTGTGGAACAGCGAGTTGTTGAATCTCACCACGTTGCCCAGCGAGCGGTAATTGGTATTTTCAGCCGGTTTCAAGCCCTTGGCTTCCACTTGCTCATCGTGGAATCGGGACATCATCTGCTCGTTGACCTTGGTGGCGAGCAATGTGGGGTCGGAGTTGCGGAAACGGTAGATGCTTTGCTTCTCGTCGCCGATAATAAGGTTGTCGTTGCCGTTGGCGATGCTCTCCTCGAGCAGGGGACGCAGGTTTTGCCACTGCATGGTGGCCGTGTCCTGGAACTCGTCAATCAGGAAGTGGTGCAACTGGTAACCCAGACGCTCGTAAATAAACGGATTTTGGTCGTTGTTGATCACCCCCTCGAGCAGGTCCTGCGTGTCGGAAAGCAGAATCACGTTGTTGTCCAGTCGATATTGCTCGATAAACTTCAGCACGTAGCCCAGCAAGCCGAAATAAAACACGTTATTGCTCAAGAATTGCGACATACTGTTGACTGGCTGGCTTACGCGAAGTGTCTCCAGCAGCCCCTTGATGGTGGCATCCAAGTCGGTACCCGGATATCGCTTCTCTCCAGCAGCCGAATAAATATTTCGTTCAGTGACATCCCAATTTAAAATATAATTGGGAAGATCCCTGGGCACATCTTTTAGATGCTTATTCAAAAAGCCGACTAAATGGTAGTAGAACTGCTTATTGGTATCCAATGCGTTCTCCCTCATTATACGGCCCAGTTCATTATAGGCATCAAGGAACGCCTTACGGGATTCACGCTGTTGCTCGCGCAGGAAAGCTTGCAGCTTTTGCAACGGGGCATCCTCGCGCTTAAAATAGGCCGTAACCTCCTTGCGGCGCAGCTTGAATTTCTCGCTTAGGAGGTCCTTCAAGGTCTTGACGAGCGAGGAGTGGAGGCTCGAGCCGCGGTTGAACAGGTTGAAACGCTTGCCCTCCTCGAGCGTTTGGCGCATGTACTCGAGCAGCCAGTTGGAGAGCTGGGCGGTCTCGGGGTTGCGAGGGTCAAGGGTGATTGACGATAGCATCTCGCCCACGCCGCGACCGATCACCATTTCGTCGTCAAGCTCGATGTCATAGTCGCCCGGCAACTCGATCTCGCGGGCGAACGAGCGCAACACCGACTGGAAAAACGAGTCGATGGTGTTGACCTGAAAGCCCCCGTAGTCGAATAGCAAGTCGTACAACGCCTCTCCCGCGGCTTTCTCGATTTCGACCTCGGTGGCGCCAAAGGTCTCTTGCAACTTTGGCAGGTATTGGCTCTTGTCGTCGGGAGCGAGCGAGGTGGAACGCGACAGCAGGGCCAACTGGTCGACGATGCGTTTCTTCATCTCGGCCGTGGCGGCTTGGGTGAAGGTGATGGCAAGGATGTGTCGGTGGGCTTTGGAAGCACTTTTGCGCAGGTGGTACTTCCCGTTCATGTCCTTGAAGCCAAGGAGGCAAGTGATATAGCGAAGAGCGAGGGTGAAAGTTTTGCCCGAACCAGCCGACGCTTTGTAAATCGTCAGCATAGGCGGGTCTTATATCCTTGTGATTCAAGATATTGCTTCACATCACCACGACGGTCGCCTTGGATGAGGATTTCGCCGCCGCGTGCCGAGCCACCCGTGCCGAGGCGTTTCTTAAGTGCCGCGGCCATCTCAAGATAGCTGTCGTCGTCGGGGGCAAAGCCGGCGATAATCGTGGCCTCTTTCCCCTTGCGCCCCTTGCGGTCGAGGATGATATCTAGGCGAGGCTTCTTAGCCCCCGCGGTGACCTGCCGGGCATGCGACTCAACTAATGCCTCCTCCTCGGAAGCATTATCAGCGCCTTGGGGGAGGGTATCTTTCAAGGCCTGGAGAGAGGCCATCCAATCATTGCTCTTCCCCATGTCCATGGTCGTGTTCGAGGTTAAGGAGAGAGGAATCGATGGAATCGGTTTCGGCCGAGTCGAGTAATTGGGCCGGGGCGGTAATCGCCTGGCTCAGCTGCGCCATCATCGCCGTGTAGCGGGCGTAGTCGATGGGTAGCGAAGAGTAATAGGCGAGAGCCGAGTCGGCGTTGGTGGCGAATGCTTTCAGGTAGCATTGCGTGGCTTGTGTGATGAACTCTTCTTCGTCGTCGGGCACCTCTTCCGACAGGCGCATCAGCAGGATGGACGTCTTGCCAAGGGTCGACACGGGGAACACCTCGCGGTCGGCCTTCTGGAGGATTTCGTTGCACAGGTTGATAGCAACCTTTGGGTTGCCCTCATCGAGAGCCACCTCGGCCGTGGCCAAGTCGTCGTCCACGCGCGCAGTGCCGTCGCCTTGGCAGGATGCCAAAGCGACCGACACCACTAACGTGGCGATTGCCATAAGGAAATTTTTCATAGGATGGGTTAAAGGTTATATCTTATTTTTTGGATTCTTCGGGGAATGGGCGACGGTGGTAAACATAGTCGATACCGTCCTTGTTGAGGGTCATCGACACGCCGTTGAAGTCGCTGATCGGATAAGCCACGCGCTCGGCCACGGCACCCATGAGCGCGGAGTCGCCCTCGACGGTAAGGGTGGCCAGGTCGTTTTCGATCACCAGGGAGTCGTCTTTGACGTGCCAGCGGCCGCGGATAGTGGCGGTGAGCACCTCGGGACGCACGGCGCGCATCACCGAGTGGCCGTCCTTGCCCAACTCGTACAGCGGGTCGATATCGCTAATCTCAGGGATGAAATACTGCCCCACCATGGCCCTCTCGCGGCTCGAAAGGCCGCACGATGCCATCACCAGCGCAAGCAGTGACATTACCAACAATTGCCTCATATCTTATCTATGCCTTGTTTTACGGTCGCGAAGGTACGAAAATTCATTTGGATAATCATCCTTACCCTTCGCGGAATTGCTGCTCGCCGCAAAATTTCGACGACAAGTGGAGGGATGTCGGCTTGGCCAGGGCGGCTTTTAGAGCCTCCTCGGGAGTGGTCACCACGGTATAGAGAGAAGTGGTGTGGTCCTCGGGGATGATATGCTCCTCGACGGCGTGGGCAATCATCTCAAGCAGGTGGTCGTAATAGCCATCCACGTTGAGTATCACCACGTTGCCGTTATAAAGGCCCAATTGTCGCCAAGTGATGATCTCAAACAACTCGTCGAACGTGCCGAAGCCGCCGGGCAACGCTATGGAGGCCATCGACAGCTGAGCCATGGTCAATTTGCGCTCATGCATGTCCTCGGTGACCAGCAATTGGGCCAAGCCGCGATGATGCCAGCCGCGCTCCACCATGAATTGCGGGATAACGCCGATGGTTATTCCGCCAGCGGCCAGACAGGCGTCGTTGGCGGCTCCCATCAGGCCCATCTTGCCGGCGCCGGTGATCAGTGGGTGGCCCGACGCGGCGGTCAAGCGACCGAGCTCGGCGGCCGCCTCGCGAAGGCGAGGGGCAACCGAGTCGGAGGATGCGCAGAAGAGGGTGATTCCTTTTTCTTTCATTTTTTCAAGCGATCTTTTCGGAAATCCCGGAAATCCCGGAAATCCCGGAAACTTCGAGTTATTCAGCTTTGGGGTTAACGAATACGCGGTATTCGCCGGGAGCAAGCTCGGTGGGGTTGGCCTCCTCGCTGCCCGAGAACCAGTCGATCATGCCATCGACGTTCACGCCGTCCTTCACGTATTCAACAGCCTGGGGATCAGCGCCGAGGTTGACCATAGTCACCACCTTGGAGCCGTTCTTCTCGCGAGAGAAGATATAGAGGTCGTTGTTGGTGGTAGGGTAGCGGGTGATTTCGCCACCGGCGTTACCGGCGTTGAGAGCCTCTTGGGTGTGCTTCAGTTCGTTAAGTTTCTTGTAGAAAGCGAAGTATTGGTTGCGGGGTTCCCAAGTGGGGGGCACGTCCTTCTCAAAGAACTCCAGGGCGCGATTCAAGCCCGTCTCCTGGCCGGTGTAGATAAGCGGCATGCCGGGAAGGGTGTAGCTCAGCACGGCGAACGCGTCAACCAATTGGCCCAAGCGCTGGAACTCGGTGCCTTCCCACGAATTCAGGTCATGGTTGGTGATCATGTTCATCATATAGGAGTCGCCGGGATAGGTGGCGGCTTGCTCGGCGAGCAGCGAGTCGATATCGACGGCATATTTCTTGGGGAATTTCTTCATTTCACCCTTGTCGTCCTTGAAGGTGTATTGGCCCGAGGTGGCGGCGATTTCGCTGAAGAGGTCCTTCATGGGCCAGTTGTAGGCCATGTCGAAGGCGTGTTTCTCAAGCTCGGGCACCGATGCCTCGGCGAGCATGAACAGGTCGGGTTTCACGGCCTCGAGTTTGGGTCGGGTTTCGTCCCAGAAGTCGGTGGGCACCTCCATGGCTACGTCGCAACGGAAGCCGTCGACGTCGACCTCGGTCAACCAGAACTTGAACGCGTCAACCATTGCCGCGCGCATCTCGGGGTTGGAGTAATCGAACACGTAGACGTCGGTCCAGTCGTAGGGGCCGTACATCTCGCCGTTCTCGTTCTTCTCGTACCAATCGGGGTGCTCGGTCACCCACGCGTTGTCGCGGCCCGAGTGGTTGGGCACCCAGTCGAGGATTACCTTCATCCCCATGTCGTGGGCCTTCTTCACTACCTCTTTGAACTGGTCGAGGGTGCCAAATTCGGGGTTGAACGCAGTGTAATCCTTCACGGCGTAGTAGCTGCCCAGCGTGCCCTTGCGGCCGTCCTCCGAGATGGGGAAGATGGGCATGAACCATAGGATGTCGACGCCAAGCTCCTTCAGGCGGGGGAGTTGCTCGGCGAAGGCGTTGATCGAGCCGCTGTCGGTGTACTGGCGAAGGTTCACCTCGTAGATCACAGCGTTGCGGCTCCACTCGGGATGTTTCACGGTGGTGAGGGTAGAGTCGTTGGCGGCATTGGCTTTCGCGCCGTTACCACCGCAGCCGAAGAGCATCGTAAAGAAGCCCGCGATGGCTGAAAAGACAATAATCTTCTTCATCTTGAAAATCAGGTATATAGATTAGAATTCACAAATATTAGTTGATTCCTTTAGCGCTTTCTTGCTGAGGCCGGCCGGGGGGATACGCCTTCCGTCCTCCTGACAAGAAAAAAAGCGAGCTACATATTGAGGGGATTGCCCGGGGCGATTTCGTCGTCGCTCTCCTCGTAGGCGTCGTAGGCCTCCTCGTCAAACGCGTAGAGGTTGGGCACGCGGTTGTGGCACGGCTTTTCGCTCGGCCCCTCGGCGCGCAGCATGCCCGTGGAGGTCATCTTGCGCGCGAAGTTGCGGCGGTCGTAGGTGGTGCCGTTAACGGCCTCGTAAAGGCGCTGCAATTCGGTCATGGAGAATTTCTCGTCAAGGAGGCGGAAACCGATGGGACGCGTGCGCATAATCTCAGGCAATTTCTTGCGGGCAAGAGCCACAATCTCCCCGTGGTCGAACGCCAACGGGGGCAACTCGTCCACCCAGAACCACGACGCCTTGGCCGCGTCGTCGCCGGCGAGCAAGCGGAAGTCGCTCATCCTCACCAATGCCAGGAACACCACCGTAACCACGCGCTCGCGAGGATCGCGGCGAACGGAGCTAAACGTGTGAAACTGCTCCAGGTAGATGTCCGACACGCCAGTCTCCTCGCGCAACTCGCGCATGGCGCACTCCTCAATGCTTTCGTCAATGTTCATAAAGCCGCCGGGCAACGCCCACATTCCCTTATACGGCTCGATGCCGCGCTCGATAAGCAGCACGTTCAACCGTCGACCGTCGAATCCAAACACCACGCAATCGGCGGTCATCGCGGGGTGGGGATATTGGTACTGATACATACGTTATACGATGCGTTGATTTGACACTCCAAAGTTACAACTTATTTCTTTTCTCTCAAAATTTTAACCCATTTTTCACCTCCTCGCGCGCAATATTCTTCCAAAAGTGATGCCTATTTAAAGGAAAACGTGTAATTTTGCAAGTTATAAGCCCCCAAACCCCCGCAGCGGGGGCTTAGCCATCCGGATGGGAAGCCCCCGTCTCGGGAGTTTGGGGGCCAATTTGAAATCAAATTAATTTAGATATAAAATGCTTACTATCCAGCAAATCAAAGAGAATCCCGAGGAGGCCATTCGCCGCCTCGGCATGAAAGGATACACCGACCGCGACGCCGTCCTGGGTGTACTCGCCCTCGACGACCGTCGCAAAAAGCTCCAGCTCGAGAACGACAACCGCGCCGCCGAGCTCAACCGTTTGGCTTCCTCCATCGGAGCCCTTATGAAGCAGGGCAAAAAGGATGAGACTCAGGCGGTTAAAGCCAACGTGGCCGCACTCAAGGAGTCGCAGAAAGTCACCGCCGACGAGCTGGCTCAAACCGAGGCCGAGATCCGCGAGCGCCTGCTGTCGATCCCCAACCTCCCCTGCGCAATGGTACCTGAAGGGCGCACAGCCGAGGACAACGTCGTGGAGAAGACCGGCGGACCAATGCCCAACCTCCCCGAGGACGCCCTGCCCCACTGGGACCTCGCCAAGAAATACAACCTCATCGACTTCGACCTGGGCGTAAAAATCACCGGCGCCGGTTTCCCCGTCTACATCGGCAAGGGCGCCAAGCTGCAACGCGCGCTCATCCAATTCTTCCTCGACCAGGCCTCCGAGGCCGGTTACCTCGAGGTGCAGCCCCCTTACGTGGTTAACGAGGCATCGGGCTACGGCACAGGCCAATTGCCCGACAAGGAGGGCCAGATGTACCACTGTGAGGTCGACAACCTCTACCTCATCCCCACGGCCGAGGTGCCCGTCACCAACCTTTACCGCGACGTCATCATCGAGAACGACCGTCTACCCATCAAAAATTGCGCCTACTCGGCCTGCTTCCGTCGCGAGGCTGGCAGCTACGGCAAGGACGTGCGCGGCTTGAATCGTCTGCACCAGTTTGACAAAGTGGAAATCGTGCGCATCGAGCGTCCCGAGGACTCCTACGCGGCTCTCGAGGAGATGAAGGACCACGTGCAGGGCCTGCTCGACAAGCTCGGCTTGCCTTGGCACATCCTGCGACTGTGTGGCGGCGACATGAGCTTCACTTCGGCCATCACCTTCGACTTCGAGGTGTGGTCGGGCGCCCAGAAACGCTGGCTCGAGGTGTCGTCGGTTTCCAACTTCGAGACCTACCAGGCCAACCGCCTCAAGTGCCGTTACCGCGGCGAGGACAAAAAGCCCCATCTGGCCCACACCCTCAACGGCTCGGCCCTCGCCCTGCCACGCATCATGGCCGCCCTGCTCGAGAACAACCAGACCCCCGAGGGCATCGTTGTCCCCGAGTGCCTGCGCCGCTACACCGGATTTGATATCATCAATTAGTTGGTAGTAGTTAGAAGTTGGCAGTAGTTAGAAGAAGTTCATTCCATTGGCGGCTTGCCCGCTAACTTTCACACGCTTTCTTCCACCTACCTTCCACCTGCCTTCTACTAACTACTTAAAACTACTAACTACTACAAACTCCCACTTATGGAAAGAATAAAGGTAAAAATCATCAACCGCTCGCATCACCCGCTGCCCTGCTACGAGACCCCCTCGTCGGCGGGCATGGACGTGCGAGCATTCCTCACCACCCCTATAGTGCTTGAGCCAGGGGAGCGCGTGCTCGTCCCCACGGGCCTGTACATCCAGCTCCCCCAGGGCCACGAGTGCCAAATCCGTCCCCGCTCGGGCCTCGCCCTCAAGCACGGCATCACTGTACTCAACACCCCCGGCACCGTCGACGCCGACTATCGCGGCGAAATCAAAGTGATACTTATCAACTTGTCGAAGGAGCCGTTTGTTATTAACGATGGTGAGCGCGTGTGCCAAATGGTGATCACCGACTATACCCACGTGGAGTGGGAATCCACCGACCGCCTCGACGAAACCAAGCGCGGCGACGGAGGCTTCGGCCACACGGGCTTGAATTAAGTTTAAGGTTTAAGGTTTAAGGTTTAAGGTTTAAAGTTTAAGGTTTAAAGTTTAAAGTTAATAGTTTTAATGATTTAAAACTTTAAAGATTTATTAGTGAAGAAGTTACTGTTATATATCCTCTTGGCGACATCGCTGGCGGCTATCGCGGCCAAGGACGACGCGTGGACGCGCGGCGAGCAGGCTCGTCACGCCGATTTCCTGTTCATGGAGGCCATGCGCCAAAACGCCCTCGAAAACCACGACGCCTATTTCGAGCTACTCAACCGAGCCTATGCCCTCGACACCACCCAAACGGCCGTGGGCCACGACCTCGGGTACCTCAAAATGATGATTGCCGAAAACGACACCAACTTCTTCAAGGACGGCTACCGACTGATGGCCAAGCATTTCGCCGCTCATCCCGAGGATTACTACTCGTCGATGTTCTACGGCCAAATCAACGACCGCCTGCGCAACTCCAAGGAGGCGATACGCGTGTGGTCGACTCTCGACTCGCTGTTCCCCGACAAAATCGATGTCACCGTCAAGCTAGCCGAGGCCCTCGGCGCTTCGGGCGACCCCGACAACATACGTCGCTCGGTCGACGTGTACAACCGCGTGGAGGTGGCCGAGGGGAAGGACGTGGGTATCACCTCCCGCAAAATCCGCTCCCTCTATTCCCTGGGCGACACAGCGGCTATCAAAAAGGAGCTGCGCTCACTGCTGGCCGCCTCTCCTCGCTCGGCCGAGTTCAACATCTACGCCGGCGACCTGTCAATGGCCCTCTCCGAGCCCGACACCGCCCTGATGTACTATAACCGCGCCTGCGAATTGGACTCTACCAACGGCATGGCCTTCTTCCAGCGCGCCAACCTCTACCGCGAGCTCGGCGACTCGGTGGCGTTCGACCGCGAGGTGTTCACAGCCCTGCGTCAGGACAACCTCGACCTCGACGCCAAGCTCCAAATGTTCAAGGGGTATATCCAAGAACTGTACTCCGACTCGCTCCAGCAGCCGCGCATCAACTCGTTGTTCAACGTGCTACTTGAGCAGAATCCTCATGAGGTGGACGTGCGCGACCTCTACACGGCCTATCTCATCGCCATCGACGACTTCGCCGGAGCCGCTGAGCAGACATCCTACGCCCTCGACATTGACCCCTCAAGCGAGGAGCGTTGGCGCGCCTTGGCATCCCTCTATTTCCAGGCCGACGACGTGCCCAACGCCATCCAGGCCGGCAAAAAAGCCCTCCACTACCACCCCGACAACGCCCAACTTTGGCTCATCACCGGTAGCGGCTACTCAATGGTGGATTCCATCGACCAAGCCCTTGAGTACTACGGACGCGCCCTCGAGCTTGTCGACTCCACCAATTACAACCTCAAGGCCCAAATCATGGCCTCCACCGCCGACGCTTACTACAAGCAAAACAACGTCGAGAAGGCTATCGAATTGTACGAGCAGGTAGTGCAAATCGACCCGGGCAACCTGCTGGCTCTCAACAACTACGCCTACTATCTGGCGTGCGAGGGTCGCGACCTTGACAAGGCCGAGCAGATGAGCGCGATCACCGTGCGCGACAATCCCCAAAACTCCACCGCTTTGGACACCTACGCTTGGGTATTCTTCAAAAAGGGCGACTACGCCATGGCGCGGCAATATATCGACGCCGCAATCGCCAACATGGACCCGGAGGAGGACAACGCCGAAATCTACCACCACGCGGGCGACATCTACTTCATGGATGGCAAGCCCGACGAGGCCCTCGAATTTTGGCGCAAGGCCCTCAAACTCGACCCCAACGACGAGTTGCTCCAGCGCAAGGTTTCCCACAAGACATTCTTCTACAAGTAAATGAGACACAGATTATTATACATCCTGCTTGTGACCGTGCTCGCCATGGTGTCGTCGTGTAAATCCTCCAAGGAGACCACCTCGGGCACCTCGGCTCCCGCCACGATTTCCACCCCCAAGGCAGCCGTGGAGGCCGCTCTGGCCACATATAGCGGTTGGCAGTACCTGTCGGTGCCGGTAAAGGTGGAGGTTACCTCCCCCATCAAGCAATCCCTCTCGGGACGCGCCTACATGGTGAAGGACAAGAGCGTGTACATCTCCATGCGATTCCTGGGCATGGAGGTCGCAACGGTGTACGTCACCACCGACTCGGTTTTCGCTACCATGAAGCCCGGCAAATATTACCTCGCCGAGGACCTCGAATCGGTGCTTGCCGACGTACCCCTGACCGTGGGCGACGTGCAGTCGGCAATCCTCGGGCGCCTTTTCTGCTTGGATTCTTCCAAGGAACTTGGACGGCTTGCCCAAGAGACCTCCGAAAACGCCTGGCAAATCACCCTCGCGGTCCCCTCTTACCCCGAGGAGAAATACTCCTTCACCGGCAAGGGCGCCGACCTCACCTCGCTGGCCTTCATCCACAACGGCACCCAAGCCGCTACCCTAAGCTACTCCACCCCCGTCACCACCGAGGCCGGTGCATTCGCCCCCAAAGCCAGGCTCACCGCCCAAATCCCCAAGGCCAATGTCGAAGCGTCGCTCACCTGGACTTGGCGCGACGCCCAATGGACCGCCGACGCCCTCCGCTCCTGGAAGATGCCAAAAGGCTACACCCGCGTGCGTGGCTCAGATGCCGTCAAAATCCTCTCCTCAGTTATCTAACCCTCCCCTGAATGAACCGCTTTATCACATTACTGCTCTCCCTGCTCCTTATGGTGGCACCCCTGGGCGCCCCCACCCTCTACGCCCAAAAATCCACCCAAAAAACCACCCAACAGAAGAGCTCCAAGCGGTCAACCACCAAGAAATCCAGCCCCGCCTCCTCCAAGAAATCCACTACAACCAAGAAAACGACATCAACATCCAAAAAATCGACATCAACATCCAAAAAGGGCACGACCCAAAGCAAAGGCACGACCCAAAGCAAAGGCTCCAGCTCGCAGCAATCGGTTAAACAGCAGCAGAAAGCTACCTCACAGGCTATCCGCGAGACCAACCGCCAAATCGAACTCAACACCAAGGAGACCACCCGCCAACTCAACACCCTCAACCTCCTCTCGGCCGAAATCGCCGAGGCCGACCAATCGATTCACAACCTCAACACCTCGGTCGACTCGCTCAACCGCTCCATCGCGGCAATAAACGACACCATCTCCCAGCTCGACCTGCGCGTCAAGGCCATGAAAGGGAAATACGCCGTGGCCGTCAAGCGTTTCCAAGGACAGAACCGCACCATGTCGCCCTTGGCGTTCATCTTCTCCTCCGACTCGTTCGCCCAGGCCTACCGCCGCTCACGCTACCTCAAGCAGTTCTCACGCTGGCGCGAGCGCAAAACCGCCGAGATACGCGACGCGCAGGGTGTGCTCCAATCCAAGCGCGAGTCGCTCGCCTCGCTCCAGCAACAGCGCAAATCCACCCTCCGCGACATCTCCACCGCTCGCGCCACCCTCCAGAACAAACGCACCGAGACCGACCAAATCGTCGAGTCGCTACGCAAGGAGAAAGGTTCGCTGCAAGCCGTCCTTCGCCAAAAGGAGAAGGAGGCACGCGACCTCGACGCCCAGCTCCAGCGACTGATTGCCGAGGAACAAGCTCGCCGCGAGCGTGAAATCGCCGAGCAACGCCGCCGCGAGGAGGCCGCGCGACAAGCCCGCATCGCCGAGGAGAAGCGACAGGCCGAACTTGCCGAGCAACGTCGACGCGCCGAGGAGCAACGCCGCCTCGAGGAGGAGGCCGCAGCCCTTGCCGCCAAGCAGGAGGCCGAGGCTCGCGCGGCAAAGATAGCCGCTGAAAAGAAAGAAAAGGAACTCGCGGCCGCCCGCGAGGCAGCCGCCCGTCAAGCCGAGGCAGAAAAGCGCGAGGCCGCAAAGCGTGAGGCCGAGAAGAAAGAGAAAGAATTGGCCGAGGCCAAGCGCGAGGCTGAAAAGAAAGAGAAAGAGGCCGCCGAGGCCAAAAAGAAGGCTCGCAAAGAAGCCGCAAAGCGTGAAGCCGAGCGCAAGGCTCAGGAGAAGAAAGAGAAGGAATTGGCCGCCAAACGTGAAGCCGAGCGCAAGGAGACCGAGAAACGCGAGAAAGAACTTGCCTCCAAAGCCCAAACTCCCGCCAAGCCGCCCAAACCCGCTCCATCGGCCGCCGACCTTGACCTGCAAGCCAAGGCCGAGGTGAAACTCTCGGGCGACTTCGAGAGCAACCGCGGACGCCTCCCCTACCCCGTCACCGGAAAGTACTCCATCGTCAAGCATTTCGGCCGCCAGCGTCACCCTGAATTGAAATACGTCGAGACCGACAACTCGGGCATCGACATCCAGGTCACACCCGGCACCAAGGCAAGGGCTATCTTCCCCGGCACAGTGTCGGCAATCTTCCGCCAGCCCGGCTACAACAACATCGTGATGGTGCGCCACGGCTCCTACCTTACAATCTACGCCGGCCTCGGCAACATCGCCGTGAAAACCGGCGACAAACTGTCCGCCAACCAGGCGATAGGCACCGTCTACGCCGACCCTGACGACTCCAACCGCTCGATCCTCCACTTCGAGATACGCCGCGAGAAAGTGAAACTAAATCCCGAAGAATGGCTACGGTAGCAGACAAAGAGCGTGGGCGCCTCGCCCGCGGGACAAGCAGCAAGGTACTCAAGGCGATGAGCCTCTTCGGCTCGCTGCAGGTCATCCAGATCCTCTGCTCGGTCGTCCGTACCAAACTCGTGGCTATCTGGATAGGCGCCGAGGGCGTGGGTCTGTTCGGCCTCTACAACGGCGCCATCGAGATGCTCTCGTCGGCCACCCAACTGGGCATTCGCACCACCGCCGTGCGCGACATCGCCTCGGCGTCGGCCTCACGCCTCGCGCTTACCATCGCCGTCGTGCGCCGCTGGGGGTGGTGGCTCGGCATGCTCGGCGCTGTCGTCACCATCGCCTTGGCCGTGCCGCTTAGCGAGTGGACATTCGGCGACGACACTCATTCCTGGGGCTTCGTCCTGCTTTCAATAGTCCTGCTCAGCACATCTATTACCAACGCCGAGCAGACGGTGTTGCAGGGGCTCGACCAACTCCGCCTCTTAGCCCGCGCCTCGCTTTGGGCCTCGCTTATCGCCTTTATGGCTGTCATCCCCCTCTACTATTTCCTGCGCGCCGACGGCATCGTCCTTGGCTTCGTCGTCTACGCCGTGGTGACACTCATCGTCTTCCTCATCTTCCGTTCCCGCGGCGTTACCGCGTTAGAGCGTTTCAACGATAAAGCCAAAATAAGCTCGCGGGAAGCTTGGAGCGAGGGCCTGGGATTCGTTCGCCTGGGAGTGCTGATGACCGTCTCGCTCTTCGCGGCACAATTGGCAGCCTACGCGTTCATCGCCTACCTCAACACCTACGCCGACACCTCCATGGTGGGCTACTACAACGCCGGTTACACCCTGTTCAACCGCTACGTGGGTCTGATCTTCACCGCCATGGCCATGGAATTTTACCCCCGATTGGCGCGCGTGCAGTACAGCCCCGCACGCACCTCCACATTCGTCTCCCACGAATTGGGCCTGATATGCTGGATACTCCTGGGGGTGGTCACTTGGTTCATAGTGCTGGCCGAGCCGATGGTAAGGCTGTTATATTCATCGGAGTTTCTGGTCATCGTGCCCTTTATCACGTGGGCGATTGTGGGCGTCACCCTGCGCGCTTCGTCGTGGTGCATGGCGTTCACCATTCTAGCCCGGGGCGACGGCAAGGTGTACCTCGTCACCGAGGTCACGAGCGCCGTGGTGGGCCTGGCGCTTAACATCCTGGGCTACTACCTGTGGGGATTGGTGGGACTGGCCGCCAGCTACATCGCCTGGTACGGGGTATATACCGCCATCACTTGGGTAGTCTACCGCTTTCGCTACGGCATGTCGCTCGACCCCCGGGTAGCCACATTGACGCTGTTGACGCTCATTATCACCTCCGGCACCGCGGCCCTGATGACCGCCGGCCTGTGGCCCGCGGCCGTAACCATGGCCCTGATCGCCACCTTCTACTCCGCCCTCCGCGTCAAAAAATTCCTCTAGCTCGCACACGCAGTTGTATAGGGATTTTGGCGTATGAGGGATTTTTGCTAACTTCGCGGAATTGAACGCCCCTATACAGGGGTCCCGAATTAGCATAACAGTCAACTATAACGATATGAGCAGCAAGCAGCAAGAGCCCCAACAGGAGCCCAACCAGCAGGAAACCGCCCAGCAACAGGGAAAGCAGCCCCGTCAGCTTAGTGAGCAGGAGATTGTGCGCCGCGCCTCCATGGAGCGCATGCGCGAGATGGGTATCGACCCCTACCCCGCAGCCGAGTACCCCGTGACCGGTTACACCGACGAGATAAAGGCCAATTTCCGCGACGACGAAGGGGAGCCCCGACAAGTATCAGTGGCCGGTCGACTGATGTCGCGCCGCGTGATGGGCAAAGCCTCCTTCATGGAGCTTCAGGACTCGAAAGGCCGCATCCAGGTGTACGTCAACCGCGACGAGCTGTGCCCCGACGAGAACAAGGACATGTATAATGTGGTGTTCAAAAAGCTGCTCGATATCGGCGACTTCGTGGGCATCGAGGGCTTCGTGTTCCGCACCCAAACGGGCGAGATTTCGGTCCACGCCAAAAAATTGACCGTCCTGAGCAAGTCACTCCGCCCGCTGCCTATCGTGAAATTCAAGGACGGCGTGGCTTACGACGCGTTTGACGACCCCGAGATGCGTTACCGCCGCCGCTACGTCGACCTCGTGGTCAACGACGGCGTCAAGGACATCTTCATCAAACGCACCAAGGTGTTCAACTCCATGCGCGAATACTTCAACGCTCACGGCTACATGGAGGTGGAGACACCCATCCTGCAGTCTATTCCCGGTGGCGCGGCCGCCCGACCCTTCATCACCCACCACAACGCCTTGGACATCCCCCTGTACCTGCGTATCGCCGACGAGCTTTACCTCAAGCGCCTGATCGTAGGCGGATTCGAGGGCGTCTACGAGTTCTCCAAGAACTTCCGCAACGAGGGCATGGACCGCAACCACAACCCCGAGTTCACTTGCATGGAGATTTATGTCTCCTACAAGGATTACAACTGGATGATGGACTTCACCGAAAAGCTGCTCGAGAAGATCTGCCTCGACGTCAACGGCACCACCGAGGTGAAGGTGGGCGACAACGTTATCTCTTTCAAGGCGCCGTTCAAGCGCGTCACCATGCGCGACGCCATCCTGGAGCACACCGGCTACGACATCGAAGGCAAGAGCGAGGACGAGCTCCGCGAGGCTGCCCAGAAGATGGGCGTCGAAGTTGACAAGACCATGGGCAAGGGCAAGCTGATCGACGAGATCTTCGGCGAGAAATGCGAGGGCCTTTACATCCAGCCCACGTTTATCACCGACTACCCAATCGAGATGTCGCCCCTTACCAAGCGCCACCGCAACAACCCCGAATTGACCGAGCGCTTCGAGCTGATGGTCAACGGCAAGGAGCTGGCCAACGCCTACTCGGAGCTCAACGACCCCATCGACCAATACGAGCGCTTCGTCGAGCAAATGCGCCTCAGCGAAAAGGGCGACGACGAGGCAATGATCATCGACGCCGACTTCATCCGCGCCCTTGAGTACGGAATGCCACCCACATCGGGCATGGGCATCGGCATGGACCGCCTGGTTATGCTCATGACCGGCCAAACCACCATCCAGGAAGTGCTGTTCTTCCCCCAGATGCGCCCCGAGAAGAAGTAATCGTCTCTCCACCAATCTTACACAACCATGGAATTCCCCGGAATGATCGCCATCATGGGCGGCGGTAGCTGGGCCACGGCATTGGCCAAGCTACTCCTCCAGAATTGCGAAAACATTATATGGTACATGCGCCGCGAGGACCGTATCGACGACTTCAAGCGCCTGGGCCACAACCCCGTGTACTTGACCGACGTGGAATTTGACATATCACGTATCAATTTCACCGCCGACATCAACCACGCTTGCACCGAGGCCGACACCCTCGTCCTGGTCATGCCCTCGCCCTACTTCAAGGAACATCTGGCCAAACTCAACGTCGACATTTCACAGAAAGGGGTGGTGTCGGCAGTCAAGGGTATCGTCCCCGACGACAACATGCTCATCTCCGACTATATGATTGAGCGCTTCGGCGTAGCCCGCGACAAGATGCTCGTAATCTCCGGCCCGTGCCATGCCGAGGAGGTGGCTCTCGACCGCCCGAGCTACCTGACGATCGGTTGCCCCGACATTGCCCGCGCGGCCGATTTCGCCCGCTGCATCGCCGGCAAGCACACGCGCACCATCACTTCCTCCGACGTCGACGGAATCGAATACGCGGCCGTGCTCAAAAACGTCTACGCCATCGCCGCCGGCGTGGTACACGGCTTGAAAAAGGGCGACAACTTCTTGGCCATGCTCGTTTCCAACGCCATCCGCGAGATGGAACGCTTCATCGACGCCGTCAACCCCCGTCCACGCCAGATTTGCGACTCGGTGTACCTCGGCGACCTCTTGGTGACAGCCTATTCCCAATTCTCGCGCAACCACAACTTCGGCGCGATCATCGGCCGCGGCTACTCGGTGAAAACCGCACGCATGGAGATGGAGCAAACCGCCGAGGGCTACTACGGCACGCGCTGCATCCACGAGATCAACCGCCGCTACGAGGTGGCCATGCCCATCCTCGACGGCGTTTACGACATCCTCTACCGCAACGTCAAGCCCGCCCGCGCCATCTCAGCCATGGCACCCCTCTTTATCTAAAGGGGTATAAGCCCTCTTGGCCTCATAAGCCCCATAAGTCTCATAGGATTTTGCAAGTTGCCAAAATATTGCTAATTTTGTGGCCGTAAAATCCCCGTATGACCACCATAGAATCAATCCAACAGTCAATTTCCGACGAGCTCCAGCAGCTTAACGACCATATACGCCAGGCGCTGGCCTCGCCCAACGCGTTGATGAATCAGGTGGTTGACAACTACTTACGCACCAAGGGGAAGCAAATCCGCCCCATTCTCGTCATCCTCAGCGCCCGGCTTTACGGCCCGGTTACGCCCAAGGTAATCGCCGCGGCGGCCGCTGTGGAGCTCCTCCACAACGCCTCGCTTATTCACGACGACGTGGTCGACGAGTCGAAAATGCGCCGCGGCTTCCCCACTATCAACAAGATCTGGGACAACCATATAGCCGTCCTCGTGGGCGACTTTTTCGTGTCCACGGCCCTGCAATTGGCCATCTCCACCGGCGACCCACGCATCATCGCCTCCCTCGCCTCCCTGGGCAAGTTGCTCTCCCTGGGCGAAATCGACCAGATTTACAACGCCCGCCGGCACTGCCGCGACGAGGAGGCCTATTTCAACGTCATCGACCGCAAGACGGCCTCGCTGTTCATCTCCTGCGTGGAGATGGGCGCCTATGCCGCCGGTGCCAAGGAGGGCACTTTCGAGCCCCTCCGATCCTTCGCCAAGCTCTTGGGCGAGTGCTTCCAGATCAAGGACGACATCTTCGACTATCTCGGCGACGACAAGGAGATAGGCAAGCCCACCGGCAACGACTTGCGAGAGGGCAAAATCACCCTCCCCTTGCTCTCGGCCCTCAACGACCCCTCTCTGCCCCAGGCCGACGAGATGAACGAGCTCTCCAAAAAGGAGGAGCTGTCGGCCGAGGAGATCGACCGCTTGATCCAATTCGCCCGCGCATCGGGTGGAATCGATTACGCCTACGCCACCATGGGGCGCCTGCGCGAGGAAGCCGCCGATTACCTCAACAATATCGCCGGAGGCAGCGACACTCGCGACCAATTGGCCGCCATCTTCGACTACATCATAGCGCGCGACCACTAACCACTTGACGGTCACCGCTTTACCAATCATATTACAGCCAATCGGAAAGACACAAGGATATAATGGATAACGACAAAAAAATACGCGTGGGTATCACCCACGGCGACCTTAACGGTATCGGTTACGAGGTGATCCTCAAAGCTTTGGAGGGTGGAAACATCGCCGAGATGTGCACCCCCATCGTCTACGGCTCGGCCAAAATCGCCGCGTTCTACCGCAAAGCCCTCGAGATGCCCGAGGTGAAATTCACCCAGATTCAACAACCCTCCGAGGCCAAAGGCAACAACAACTACATCATCAACGTCGTGGGCGAGGACGTGAAGATCGAGCCGGGACAGTCGACTGCTGTCGCCGGTGAGGCTGCTTTCGCCGCCCTCGAGCGCGCCGTGGCCGACCTGCGCAAGGGCGACATCGACGTGCTAGTAACCGCCCCCATCAACAAAAAGAATATCCAAAGCTCCACGTTCACCTTCCCCGGCCACACCGAATACCTCGAGGCCTCGATCGGTGACGGCGCTAAGGCCCTAATGATTCTCGCCAACGAGAACATGCGCGTGGCCCTGGTTACGATCCACTGCCCCATCGCCAAAGTGGCCGAGGGAGTCACAAAAGAGGCCGTGGAGGAAAAAATCACCATCCTCAACGAGTCACTTCGCCGCGATTGGGGCTTGAACGCTCCACGCATCGCCGTGCTCGCCCTCAATCCCCACGCCGGCGAGGAAGGCCTCCTCGGCACCGAGGAACAGGAGGTCATCATCCCCGCTATCGAGGCCTGCAAGGCCAAAAAAATACTCGCCTTCGGCCCTTACGCCGCCGACGGATTCTTCGGCTCGGGTGCCTTCAAGAAATTTGACGGTATCCTGGCCATGTACCACGACCAGGGCCTCGCACCGTTCAAGGCGCTGGCCATGAACTCGGGGGTCAACATCACCGCCGGGCTCCCTTACGTGCGCACCTCCCCCGACCACGGCACCGGCTACGACATCGCCGGTAAAGGCTTGGCCGACCCGCAGTCGATGCGCGAGGCTATCTACACCGCCATCGACATCTTCCGCAACCGCCGTCGCCACGACGACATGTACCGCCGTCCCCTCAAGCGCAAATACTTCGACAAGAGCGGCGACTCCGAGAAGCTCGATTTAACAAAAGAGGAGCCCACCGATTAATCGGCAAGGCCCCACCCCCCCGAAGCGGGAGCTTAAAATAGCCTCCTTGCTCCTTTCCTCCTTTAATGTTTTAATGCTTTAACGATTTAACGCTTTAAAGATTTAACGCTTTAAAGATTTAAAACTGAAAACTGAAAGCTGAAAACTAAATAATGAATTACGCTATTATAGCCGCCGGAGAAGGCTCGCGATTGGCGCAGGAGGGCGTAAAGCTCCCCAAGCCCCTCGTCACCCTCCAAGGCCAACCGATGATAAAGCGCCTGATCGACATATTCATGCGCCACAACCCTGAAAGCTTGTCGATTATCGTCAATGAGCAGATGAAGGATGTGCGCGCCTATGTCGAGGCCTTGGAATTGCCCGTGCCCAAGCACTTGACGGTCAAGTCCACCCCCTCGTCGATGCACTCGTTCAAGGAGGTAAGCCGCACCGCCGCCCAGGCCGGCCGATTCCTCGTCACCACGGTCGACACCATCTTCCGCGAGGACGAGTTTGCCAAGTACATCGCCGCCTTCGAGGCCGACCCCGACGCCGACGGCTACATGGCCGTCACCTCCTACATCGACGACGAGAAACCCCTCTACGTCGATGTCGACGACAAGCTCCGTATCACCGCCTTCCGCGACGAGGCCTTCCCCGGCGTCAAGTACATCTCGGGTGGTATCTACGGACTTACCCCCAAGGCCGTCACCACCCTCGACCGCTGCCTGTCCGAGGGCCAGAGCCGCATGCGCAACTTCCAGCGCGCTCTCGTGGCCGACGGTCTCGACCTCCGGGCCTTCCCCATGGGCAAAATCCTCGATGTCGATCATGCTGGCGACATCGCCAAGGCCGAAGCCTTCCTCGCAACTGGCCCCCAACCCCGAAACGGGGGCTTCCCTCATGAATGAGCCGCAAAGCGGCGAGTTGGCAATAACCCCAGGTTCCCTCCAGCCACCTGGGGTTCAAGAAGAAAACCCTCCCCGCCATCTGAGCCGCAAAGCGGCGAGTTGGTCGGAAAGCAGAAAGCTGAAAACTGAAAACTGAAAGCTGAAAACTACAATATAATGGCCGAGAATAAAATAGCAGGCATTATGCGCGCGGGAGCCTACTCCCCCAACCATATCGGCAACGACGCCGCAATCTTCAACGGCGTGGTCGACCAATTGCGCAAGCGCGGCTCCGAGGTCAACGTCTACTCCGAGGAGCAGCTCATGGCCGGTGCCGTCACCGAACCTATCATCGTCAATATGTGCCGCGAGGCCAAATCCATCGCCCTTCTCCAGCAATACGAGGACGAGGGCCGATTGGTGATCAACTCGGGCTACGGCATCGAGAATTGCACCCGCGAGCGCATGACACGCATCCTCCTGGGCTCCAACATCCCCTACCCCGAAAGCCTCACGGTCAACACCGACGAAGTGGTGAAGGGCCAACTGATAAAGGCCAAATTCACCCAATGCTGGATCAAGCGCGGCGACGGCCATGCCCAGCACAAGGAGGACGTCTCCTACGTGCGTCACCCCGAGGAGGCCCAAGAGGTGCTTCAGGAGTACTTCCTACGCGGAATCAAGCGCGCCGTGATCAACCGTCACTTGGTGGGCGACTTGATCAAATTTTACGGCGTGGCTGGCACTCCATTCTTCTACTGGTTCTACCCCTTCGACCTGGGTCACTCCAAGTACGGCCACGAGGCCATCAACGGCAAGAGCCAGGGCATAGAATTCGACCTCAACCATCTGAAGGCCATCGTGCAAGCCGCTTCCGACGCTGTCGACGTGAAGATCTATGGCGGCGACGCCATCGTCTCGCCCGACGGCACCATTTCCATTATCGACTTCAACGACTGGCCCAGCTTCGCCCCGTGCCGCGTGGAGGCCGCGCCTTATATCGCCAAGTGTATCATCACGGCCATCAAGGCCCGCAAAGCCGCACGCTCATGAGCCATACCGCTGCCACCCATAAACCCGAAATGACCCATGAACCCTATAAGGCCCATGAGCCCCGAAAGGGCTACAAGGCATCACTCAAGTCGATGGACACCGAGGAGACCTTCGACCTGATTTTCTACCGCCCTATCGGCTACGCCTGGGCGTGCCTCGCCGCTAAGCTTGGGATCACCCCCAACGCCATCACCATCGCCTCTATTTTCCTAGGCCTGGGCGCCGGTGTATTGTTCTACTTCAGCGACTTGTGGCTTAACCTCATTGGCATCGTCCTGCTGGTGTGGGCCAACTCATTTGACAGCGCCGACGGCCAGCTGGCCCGCATGACCGGGCAGTATTCCCGCATCGGCCGTATCCTCGACGGATTGAGTGGCGACCTGTGGTTCGCCGCCATTTACGTGGCCATCTGCCTGCGCGAGAACCACACCTCCGACTTCTTCATGGCCCACACCTGGGTAATCTGGGTTGTGGCCGTTGTCACCGGCCTTTGCCACGCCAAACAAGCCGCGATGGCCGACTATTACCGCCAGTTCCACCTCTTCTTCGTCAAAGGCAAGGAAGGCAGTGAGCTGGAGGACTCGGAGCACCTCAAGCACAAGCTCGACCAGCTCACCTGGCGCCACAACTTCTGGCAGAAGCTCACCATGAGTTTCTATACCAATTATACAGTGTCGCAGGAGGTGCACACCCAGTCGATGCAGGCCCTGCGCCGCGAGTTGCGCGAGCGCTTCGGCGACGCTCCGGCTCCCCAGTCGTTCCGCGACGCCTTCCGCAAGGCCTCCAAGCCGCTGATGAAGTACACCAACATCCTGTCGTTCAACGTTCGCTCTTGGGCCCTGTTCGCCGCCCTTCTCCTGCAGATGCCGTGGCTCTATTTCGCTTTCGAGCTCACAGTGTTGAACATCCTGCTGGTGTATATGAACATCCGTCACGAGCGCATCTGTCGCCGCTTCACTAAAGAACTTAAAGATGGAAAATATTGATCTTCACGACATTAAAGGTATAATTTTCGACTATGGTGGCACCATCGATTCCCATGGCGACCACTGGAGCGAAATCATCTGGGAAGGCTACCAAAACTCGGGCGTGCGCATCGACAAGGACGACTTCCGACGCGCCTACGTCGAGACAGAGCGCGAGTTTGCCCGCGTGGCACATATCCTCCCCACCGACACCTTCCGCACCGTGATGCTCAAGAAGATAGCAACCGAGATGCGCTACCTGCAGGAGTGGGGAATCATCGATGGCGCCACCGCCGCCCGCTCGGCCGACATTGCCGCCTACTGCTACCTGGCCGCCCGCTCGTCGGTCGAGGAGGCCAAACCTGTACTAGAGGAACTAGCGAAAAGCTACCCCATGGTGCTGGTATCCAATTTCTATGGCAACATCGAGGCCGTCCTTGCCGACTTTGGGCTCACCCACCTGTTCAAGGCGGTGATTGAGAGCGCTGTCGTGGGCGTGCGCAAGCCCGACCCTGCCATCTTTGCCCTTGGCCTTGACGCCCTCGGCCTTCCGGCTGAGCAGGTGCTCGTCGTGGGCGACTCCTATCGCAAGGATATCCTCCCCGCGCGCTCCTTAGGTTGCAAGACAGCCTGGATTAAAGGGCGCGGCTGGACACCCGAGGAGGACGCCATCACCGACCCCTGCCAAATTCCCGGTCTAGAAGCGCTGCTCAGTTGTTAGTTGTTAGTTGTTAGTTGTTAGTCTCCACCGTCAGCGCCAGCCTAAGCCCCGCTACGGGGTTTGGGGGCCACCGTCTGCGCCAGCCTAGGGGGGCCGGCCTTGGACGGCCATCAATAAGGGCTAGAGAGCGCCCTGGCGTGGCGTGTTGGCACCGCCTCCCCCTCCACCGGGATTACCTCCTCCAGGATAACCGGGGTTGCCTCCTCCAGGATTACCTCCTCCAGGATTACCGGGGTTGCCTCCGCCAGGGTTACCGCCTCCGATGTTGATTCCTGGATTGCCTCCACCGGGGTTGTTGCCCGGATTATTCCCGGGATTGGGGGCTGGGGGGTTGCCTCCGGGGTTGGTGACGGCGCCGGGGCGGATGTTGATGACCGAGCCTCCACCAGGGTTGGGATTAGGCGCGGGATTGGCCGGACCGGGGTTGCCGATCGGCAGAGGGTTGAGCGCGGGACCCGGGGGGAGCGGATTGCCGATGTAAGTCGAGGGGTAGTAGTCGGGACCGGTGGAGACGCTGGCTCCCCAGTATCCGCCGCAAGCCGTGAGCGCGGTCGCGGTGACCGCACAGATGGAGGCTAATATAATGTTATTCTTTTTCATATTATTGAAACGCTTTTGAGGGGAGAAAAGATTATACGCGGCTTATAAGGCTCACGGGGCTTATGGGGATGGGCCGGCCAAGAGCCGGGGCGCCTGGGCTGCGCAGTCGCTTATGCTATCCTTCAATTAATGATAGGATTTGCTGGGCGTGCTCCGAGGTCTTGATTTGGCGCGGGGTGAAGATGTGGGTGACGATACCGTCCTCGTTGACAAGATAGGTTGTGCGCAACGTGCCCATGGTCATGCGGCCGTACATCTTCTTCTCGCCCCATGCGTCGAGCTGCTGGAGGAGAGTGGTGTCGGTGTCGGCAATCAACGAGAAAGGCAGGTCGTATTTCTCGATGAACCGGCGATGGGACATGGCTGTGTCGCGGCTTACACCAAGGATGGCGTAGCCCTTTGCGGCGAGTTCATCGGCGTGGTCCCGCAGGGAGCAAGCCTCGGCTGTGCAGCCCGAGGTGGAATCTTTCGGATATACGTAGAGAACGAGTTTGCGGCCGCGGAATTGGTCGGCGGTAATCTCTTGGCCGTTCTGGTCAAGGCCAAGGAATTCGGGTATTTTATCTCCTATTTTCATCTTTGTTGCCAGGCTTGAATTGGGGTTAAGAAAGGTCCGGGAATTGGTGGGTTAACTTCGAAATCGGTTCCGGTCCCGCGAGCGTCGGTGTCGTGCACGTAGCGCAGTAGTTCGACGCGCTGGGCCATTACCTGTATTTGATCACTGTATAAGGGTGTACGGGCGAGGGTAGAGAGGAGGTTGATGTAGGCCACGGGGTCGGCGCCGATCCACTGCAGGTAGCGGTAGGCCACGAGATCGGCGCGCATCAGCTGGTCGGGCTTGTATTCGAATTGCACTGCCGCGATATCGTCGCCCATGGCGGCGATCGAGGCTGCGGTCACGACGATCAGGCCCGAGCCTGATGTGAAGTCGATGATGTTGCCCACGTTGCCGGGGATGAAAGTTGAGGCCAAGTTGGTGACTCCCAAGGCGATGGCGAAGATGCCGCGGGTCTGGGCCGCGCGTTCAAGGCAGTAGGCGTCCCAAGTGGTGTCCCAGAGCAGGAAGTGGGTGAACGTGGCCGCGGCGATGCCTACCAGGGCCGATTGGCTGGAGCCACAGGCCGTCACCATTCCCTTGGAGATGAACATGTTGCCCTCGGGTGTGACGAACGCGTTGGCTCGCGAGGAGGGCACGATGTCGAGGGTGAATGGCGAGTTGTCCACGTCTAGGCCGAGGTTGGCGATGAGCTGGTCGGCCTGCACGGTGTCGATTGATTGGTAGCCGAACGTGTCGAAATAGCGGTAGATGGACGACATCAGCGACTCCACGCGGTTCTGACCTGCCTTCATGGCCGAGGAACCGTTAGCGATGGCGTTGCGCATCGTCTGCATCTGGTTGTTGTGGTTCCAGATCACGTTCCAGAAGTCGCCCGCGTCGCCCTTGGGCACATTCTCGACAATAGCTGCCACGTCGTAGCGGTTGAGCAACTTTTGCAAGTCGCGGTAACGAGCCAATTTCTTCTTCTGGGCCTTCTCAGCCTCTTTTTGGGCTTTTTGCTCGGCCTTAATGCGCTCTTTTTCAGCTTTTTGCTCGGCCTTAATGCGAGCTTTTTCGGCTTTTTCAGCCTCCTTTTGGGCCTTTTGCTCAGCCTTAATACGCTCCTTTTCAGCCTTTTGGGACTCCTTGGAGTTAGCCACAGCGGCCGCGTCGGCCTCAGCATCGGCGGCAAGGCGCCAGTTGGGTCGCTCATCTTGCTTTACGGGAGCGCTGACGGTGCCCGAGTTGTCCTGGGCCACGGCCAACGGGCCCGGGATGACCAGCGCTAAGGCCACCACAGCCACAAGAGCGTGTATCATTGTCTTACTAATCTGTTTCATAGGCTTTAGAATGCGTTTTGTTCGCCCTTGACGGCATTGACCACCGTACGGGCGATAATCTTCAAGTCGAGGAGGAAACTCCAATTCTCGATGTACCACACGTCATACTCCACTCGCTTTTCCATTTGCCAAAGCTCCTCAGTCTGACCGCGATAGCCGTTGACCTGAGCCCAGCCGGTGATGCCGGGTTTGATCAGGTGCCTCACCATGTATTTGTCGATAAGCTTGGAATAGTCCTCGGTGTGCTTGAGCATGTGGGGTCGAGGTCCCACCACCGACATGTCGCCAAGCCACACGTTGATGAACTGTGGCAATTCGTCGATCGACGTGTGGCGCAGGATCTCGCCCACGCGGGTCTTGCGGGGGTCGTCCTTGACGGCCTGCATGGTGTCGGCTTTGGCGTTGACGCGCATCGTGCGGAATTTCCAGCATTTAAACGCATTGCCGCGGTAGCCGGTTCGCAGTTGCTTGAAGAAAACCGGCCCCGGCGACGACATTTTGATGGCGATGGCCACGGGGATGAACACAATCGGCGAGAACAGTAGCACAATCGAGGAGAAGGCTACGTCAAACGTCCGCTTGGCCAATCGGTTCAAGATGTTCTTCAGGCGGTTGCGGCGTATCGACAACACGGGGATGCGACCCACGTGATGGAGGTCGAATGTACGCGAAATAAATCTCGGAATCTGAGGCACATAGTAGAATTGCACCACCTGGTCGTCGGTCAGTTTGATCACCGATCGCAGGGCGTGCTCCTCGTTGCCCGAGAGGGTGAAGTACACCTCGTCGACACCGTTTTTGCGCACGAACTCGTCCAAGTGGTCCACATCGCCCAAGTAGGGGCCGAGCACCGTCGTTGGGCATTTGTCGTGGTCGTCGAAGAAACCCATGATGCGATAGCCGAAACTCTCTTCCGACTTCATCTCCTCGGCCAGTCGCATGGCGGTGGCGTTGTAGCCCACAAAGACCACGCGGGTGAAGTTGCGACCCCGACGACGATAATGTTTTATAATCATGCGCGAAGTGATCCACCACAGGGGCAGCCCCACAAGGCACATGCCATAAAACTCAAGGTAGGCCCACCAGGGAATCACGAAGATGCCCAAAAACGACAGCATCGCCAAGAAGAACAACGCATGGATGCCCACAGCCTGGAACGCCGAGAACACCATGTGGTCCATGTAGATCGTGCGATTGCCTTTCAGGCGCGAGAACCAATAGGCCACGGGCAGATAGGCCACGTTGAGCACCAGCCATATCTGGCGCAGCAACGGGGAGTTGGCCACCTCGGGATTAAGTATCGTCGTTATCCAAAAAAGGAGATTGACCACCACGAAATCCATGGCGGTGATAATCGAGGATATGTATTGACCGTATTTTCCTTTATGGATACCTGTCATTCAATAGGGTTAATGTTAGCTGATTACTACAAATATTAATTATAATGAGGTTTATAATTTTTGACTACGAATTTCACGAATACTACCAATCATGTTTGGGTAGCCTAATTCGTGTAATTAGTTATGCGTTAGCATATTACAATACTCAGTTAAATTTTAATTTAAGTCGTTGAAAATTAATAAGTTAGTTAAC
>JAJPXC010000059.1 GCA_021205635.1 Bacteroidales bacterium
AGAGTGTTCTTCAAATCAATTGATTAATTTTGCAGTTGCTTGTTGACTCTACAACTATAATATTTTTTTGGAAAGTGTTGGAAATTAGCGGGAAAAGTTGTACCTTTGCAGTCCGATTATATCCAAATTAATACCCGGCCCGTAGCTCAAAACGCTTTTGGCCGAGCGTTTTGCGGTGAAATGCCAACTGTAATTAACTATTAATTAAAGATTTAAGAAGTGGATACTTTAAGCTACAAAACCCAAGCTCCCAACGCTCAATCGGTAGAGCGCGAGTGGGTTTTAATCGACGCGACCGACCAGGTGCTCGGCCGTCTTTGCTCGCAGGTGGCAAAAATCCTGCGCGGCAAGCACAAAGCAAGCTACACCCCCTTCGTGGAGTGCGGCGACAACGTAGTGATCATCAACGCCGACAAAATCAAGCTCACCGGCAAGAAATGGGATGACAAAGAATACCTGTCGTTCACCGGATACCCCGGCGGACAGCGCGTCACCACCCCCGCTCGCCTGATGGCAAAGTCCAAAAACAAAACCATCAAGGCCGGTTACCATCCCCTGTTCCTCCGCGCCATGAAGGGCATGCTCCCCAAGAACCGCCTTGGCCGCACCCTCCTGGGCAACCTGCACGTGTTCAACGGTCCCGAGCACCCCTATGAGGCTCAGAACCCCAAGCAAATCGACATCAACAAAGTTAAATAATTGAAGCAGTGGAAACAGTAAATGCAATCGGCCGCCGCAAAGCCGCCATCGCCCGCGTGATCGTAAAGGAAGGCAACGGTGAGATCATCATCAACAAGCGCCCCTTGGACGTATACTTCCCCTCCTCGATCCTCCAGTACATCGTGAAGCAACCCCTCACCACCCTCGACTGCTCCGAGAAATACGACATCAAGGTCAACCTCGACGGTGGCGGTTACAAAGGCCAAGCCGAGGCCCTGCGCCTGGCTATCGCCCGCGCCCTGGTGAAGATCAACCCCGAGGACAAGCCCGCCCTCCGCAAGGAAGGCTTCATGACCCGCGACCCCCGCGTCGTAGAGCGTAAGAAGCCCGGTCAGCCCAAGGCACGCAAGCGCTTCCAGTTCAGCAAGCGTTAATACAGAATCAGTTTAAAGTTAAAGGTACAAAGTTTAAAGTTAATACTCACATCGATTCCAACCAGAAAGTCATTTAACCTTAAACTTTAAACTTTAAACTACAAGAGTGTTTAGCATCTAAATCGCGGCGATGGACACGTTCCCTACCCCACGATTGATATTCAAAAAGAACGTAAACAACCACCAAACAAAAAATGTCAACACCCACATTTGACCAACTTCTTGAGGCAGGTTGCCACTTCGGCCACTTGAAAAGGAAATGGAATCCTGCCATGGCTCCTTACATCTTCATGGAGCGCAACGGTATCCACATCATCGACCTCTACAAAACAGCAGCCAAGGTTGAGGAAGCCGCAGCTGCACTCAAATCAATAGCCAAGGCCGGCAAAAAGGTGCTCTTCGTAGCCACCAAAAAGCAGGCCAAGCAGGTGATCGCCGACAAGGCCTCATCGATCAACATGCCATATGTGATCGAGCGCTGGCCCGGCGGCATGCTCACCAACTTCCCCACCATCCGCAAGGCTGTGAAGAAGATGACCTCCATCGACAAAATGTCGAAGGACGGCACCTTCGACAACCTCTCCAAGCGCGAGAAACTCCAGATCACACGTCAGCGCGCTAAGCTCGAGAAGAACCTCGGCTCTATCGCCGACCTGAACCGTCTTCCCTCGGCCCTCTTCGTGGTTGACGTGCTGAAAGAGCGCATCGCCGTTGCCGAGGCCAACCGTCTGGGCATCCCCGTGTTCGCTATGGTCGACACCAACTCCGACCCCACCAACATCGACTTCATGATCCCGGCCAACGACGACGCATCCAAGTCGATCGAGATCATCCTCGACACCGTCGTTTCCGCTATGGCCGAGGGGCTGGAGGAGCGCAAAGCCGAAAAGGTGGATATGCCCGAGGACAAGGACGCACCCGAGGCTAAGGAGGCTCCCAAGCGTGAGCGCCGCCGCGTGCGCCGCGAGGAGGCTGAGGCTCCCGCAGACGAGGCTCCCAAGGCCGAGGAGGCTCCCGCAGCTGAGGCCACCGAGGCCGCAGCCGAGTAATTTTCATTAATCTCTTAACCAAGAAAGGAATACAATTATGGCAGTAACAATAGCAGAGATCACCAAGCTCCGCAACCTCACCCAGGCTGGCTTGATGGACTGCAAAAAAGCCCTCATCGAGACTGATGGCGACATCGAGGCCGCAGTTGAGATCCTCCGCAAAAAAGGTCAGGCTGTAGCCGCCAAGCGCGAGGACCGTCAGGCAGCCGAGGGTCACGTAGTGGCTAAAGTGTGCGAGTGCGGCAAATTCGGCGCCGTTCTCTCCCTCAAGTGTGAGACCGACTTCGTAGCCAAAAACGCTGGCTTCGTAGCCCTCGCCGAGCAAATCATCGACGCAGCCGTTAAGGCACAGGTCAAGACCCTCGACGAGCTCAAGGCCCTCACCATCGACGGCCGCACCGTAGCCGACCTCATCGTTGAGGAGACCGGCAAAACCGGCGAGAAGACTGAAATCGGCGACTACATCACCGTTGAGGCCCCCTCGGTAGCAGTTTACAACCACTTCAACCACAAGCTCTCCACCATCGTAGGCTTCAACCTCGAGGGCGTTGATCCCCAGGTAGGCCGCGAGGTGGCAATGCAGATCGCATCCATGAACCCCGCCGCTGTCGACCGCGACCACGTGCCCGCTTCCGTTATCGAGAGCGAGAAGGCCGTCGCCATCGAGAAGACCAAGCAGGAGCAGGTATGGAAGGCCGTTGAGCACGCCCTGAAGAAAGCCGGCTTGAACCCCAACCACTTCGACACCGACGACCACATCTCCTCCAACATTACCAAGGGTTGGATCACCGAGGATGAAGCCGCCAAGGGTCGCGAGATCATCAAGACCGTTTCCGAGGAGAAGTCGGCCAACCTCCCCGCAGCCATGATCGAGAACATCACCAAGGGCCGCTTGAACAAATTCTTCAAGGAGAGCTGCTTGATGGAGCAATCGTTCATCCAGGACGAGAAGATCACCGTCGGCGAGTTCCTCGGCAAGACCCAGAAGGGCCTCGTTGCCGTCGACTTCGCCCGCGTCAACCTCAACCAGGACTAATCCCCCGCGGAAATTCCGAAATTTCCGAGAATCCCGAGAATCCCGGAAATCCCGAGAATCCCGGAAATCGCGAAGAACCAATACAAGGAGCCATGCCGCCAAGCGTGGCTCCCTTTTTTGTGCCAAGCTCTCCCGATAAAGCGTCAAAAAGAATTTGCTCCCCAAGCAGCCCAGGTGAAAACCATTCCGCAAAAATATTTGGCGAAATTCACGGAAAATCACTAAATTCGCGACAATATTCTTGCCCCATGAACGACGTCACCTACAACGGCCTCACTTTCGAGCCATTTATCACCCGTGAACAGATCGGCGAGCGCATCCAGCAACTCGCCAAGGACATCAAGCGCGATTGCCAAGGGAAGTTGCCCTTGTTCCTGTGCGTATTGAACGGCGCTTTCGCCTTCGCCTCCGACCTTTTCCGAGCTGTCGACATGGACGCCGAGATCTCTTTCCTGCGTCTCAAAAGCTACGAAAGCATGGCCTCGACCGGCGTGATCAAGGAGGTGCTTGGCCTCAACGAGGACATCAAGGGGCGCACCGTCATAGTCGTGGAGGACATCGTCGACACTGGTCACACCATCAAGAACGTCATCGACACCCTCAAGGCCAAGGAACCCGCCGAGATAAAGATCGCCACCCTCCTGTTCAAGCCCGAGGCACTCAAGCACGACGTCAAGCCCGACTATGTGGCATTTGAAATCCCCCCGAAATTCATCATCGGCTACGGCCTCGACCTCGACGGCCTGGCCCGCAACCTCCCCGACATTTACGTCCTGAAAGAGGAGAAAAAGGACTAATCACTCCCCCTATCTTGGGGTTCACAGGCTCCACGCCATCTATTATATAGAGCCTTTGGGGCGACAAAGGTCAAGTAAAATCAATTAACGGTAGCAATTTTTAGGCAACAGAAAGATATGTTGAATTTGGTAATATTCGGTGCGCCCGGAAGCGGCAAAGGCACCCAGAGCGAAAAGCTCATCGACAACTACGGCCTCTACCACATCTCCACCGGTGAGGTGCTTCGCGACCACATCGCACGCGGCACCGAGCTTGGACGCGTGGCCGACACCTACATCTCACGCGGACAGCTTATCCCCGATGACCTGATGATACATATCCTGGGCGACCTTCTGGACAACGACCCCCGCACGGCCGAGGGCGTCATCTTCGACGGCTTCCCCCGCACAATCAACCAAGCCAAGGCCCTCAACAAAATGCTCGAGGATCGCGGATCCAAGGTGCACGCCGTAATCGGCCTCGAGGTCGACGACGACGAGCTGGTTGACCGCCTACTCCTGCGCGGACAGCAATCGGGCCGCGCCGACGACAACCTCGACACAATCAAACAACGTCTACACGTCTACCACTCCCAAACACAGCCCCTCCAGGAATTTTACAAGGAGGAAGGCAAATATCACTCAATCCACGGCTCGGGCGCCATCGACGATATTTTCGACAATATACGCCACTCCCTCGCCCGCGTCGACGTACACCCCACAACTAAAAAATGACACAACTGCGCAAACTGTACATAGCCGGGGTGATAGCCATCCTGGCTTCGCCTGTTTCACGTGCCATAAAGGCCTCTCCCGACCCCTTCGAATACACCCTCGAGGACGGTACCACCGTCATGCTCACCCTCCACGGCGACGAGTATGCCCATTATTACACCGACGCCACCGGCATCATCCTCACCGAAGCCACTGACGGGCTTCTCCATTATGCCACGCTGGGCACCGACGGCACTTTCGTGGCCATGGCCGACGTTTACCATCCTTTGGCAGCCTCTCCTTGGCAGGACCGAGAAGCATTGCTACAGGCTTTCAGCAAAAATGATGAGCGCTCCCGCATCCAGCAGCGCAAGGCCGCTCCCGAGTCGTCACGCCTTAGTTTCCCCACCAAAGGCTCGCCTCACGTGGCTGTGGTGCTAGTAGAGTTCTCCGACAACTCCTTCACCATCGAGGACCCACAAGGCACCTACGACCGCATGTTCAACTCTACGGGGTTCAACGAGTATGGAGCCACAGGCTCGGTTATCGACTATTACACCGAGAACTCCGACGGCCAGTTCACCCCCATCTTCGACATCCTCGGTCCGGTAAAGCTCGCCAATAATATCGCCTACTATGGTGGCAACAACTCATCGGGCAACGACCAACGACCCGCTCAGATGGTAATCGACGCATGCCTGCTATTGGACGACGAAGTTGATTTCTCGATCTACGACACGGATGATGACGGCTGGATTGACAACGTCTACGTGTTCTACGCCGGCTATGGCGAAGCTGATGGCGGTGGCGCCAATACTATCTGGCCCCACTCCTGGAACGTGTTCTACGGCGCGGGGTTGAGTTGCGAGCTCGACGGCAAACGCCTCGACCACTACGCCACTTCCCAAGAGTTGTCAAAGAGCACCAATACCTTGACTGGCATCGGCACTTTCTGTCACGAGTTTGGCCACGTGCTTTCGCTTCCCGACCTTTACGCCACCAACTACTCGGGAGCCTTCACCCCCGGCAGCTTCTCATTGATGGACAGCGGATCCTACAACAACAGCTCACGCACCCCCCCGCTCCATTCGGCCTACGAACGCTACTGCCTTGGCTGGATTGAGCCCGAGGAACTTGTTGAGCAGCAAAACGTCACTCTTTTGCCCACCTGCGACCCCGAGGGCATCAACGACGCTTGGCTCATCTCCACCGACGTCGACAACGAGTATTACGTGCTTGAGAACCGCCAACGCTCGGGTTGGGACAGCTATCTCCCAGGCCACGGCATGCTCATCTGGCACATCGACTACGACGCCAAGCAATGGAACTCCAACACGGTGAACAACGACAAGTCGAAGCAATACGTCGACCTGGTGGAGGCCGACGGTAAGGCCACCAGCACCTCACGCGGTGGCGATCCCTTCCCCGGCACCGCCAACGTCACCTCTTTCACCGACGACACTACCCCCTCCATGCGTCCCTGGAGCGGCGTAATGCTCTATAAGCCCATCACCAACATCCAAGAAAGCTCGGATGGCGTGATCACCTTCCTGTTTGACGGCGGCGACAACATTTTCGACCCTATTGTGGTGGAAGTTCCCACGGCTGAGGCTGGCACGCTTACCCCTGGCGAGTGCACCCTCCGCTGGAACTCGGTTGACGGCGCAACATCTTATGTGGTCAACGTCTACTCACGCGACGACAACGGTCAAAAGATTTACCACGCCGACTATTATAAGAAGAACGTGGGCGACGTCACGGAGATCTACCTAGATGACCTCACCCCATCGTGCACCTATTATTGCCAAGTGAGAGCCACCAACGGTATCAACTCCTCTTCCCCTTCCGAGGAAATCTCGTTCACCATGCTTCCCCCCACGCTGAAATACCTCCAGCCCGAGAACCTGCGATTCTCCGACATCGAGGACACCTCCTTCACAGTGGCGTGGGATCCTGTTGAGGACGCTCAGAGCTATCGCGTGACGCTCTATCCCATCGCACTTGGCGACCCCTGGATGGAGCTGGTGGACTTTACCGACTCGGAATTACCCGACGGTTGGACCTTATCTGGTGGCCAGATTACAAATGTAGACTCTGACAGCTCGGCCAATCCTCCGTTGTTAAAAATGAGCACCACTGGCAACACTTTAATCTCCCCTACCTACTCAGCGAAGGTGCGCTCCCTGTCGTTCTGGAGTCGGGCTTCGCTCGATAATGGTTCGCTCTACTTAACAGTATACGGGCGCGAGGACGACCAGTGGACCGAGCTACAGCAAGTGTATTCCGCGACCACTGGGTCCATCACCCAGGTGCATATCCCCTTGCGAGGCATGGATGCCATCAAAATCACGTTCACCCGCTCGCGCGTCAGTGGCAACATCGTTATTGACGACATCAACCTTGGCTGGGGTGGCGATTACCTTACCCTCGACAACGGCACAACGGTTGACACCAATGGAGCTACAGCATGGCAGTTTGCCGACTTGACTGCCGGACAGCTTTACGGCGTGGTCGTTGAGGCCTACAACGACGAGTATACCTCCAAAGCCACCGCCCTCACCCCTGTTTTTGAATCCAGCTCCAACAGCGTCACCACCCTCGCCTCGGATAATACGATTAATATCCAATCAGAGGGGTGTCGCGTGGTTGCTTTTGGCATAAACGGCTCGCTCTTTATACATAATATCCAAGGTGCGTTGGTAGGCAGCTATCGGGTCAAAGGGGGGAAAGCCGTGAGCGAAGAGCTCCCTCCCGGGGTGTATATCGCTAAATTTGGCTCGACTTGCAAAAAAATTATGATTAATTAATATTAGAGCTAAAAGCCTAAGCTACAGCGTTGTCGCCCTATGGGGGACAACGCTTTTTCATAATTTATTGAAAATAAGCGACAAAATATTTGGATTTACGGAAATTAAAGTGTATTTTTGCAGTGATACCTTAGCGCTACCCAGCGGGGTGGCGTGTTAAAAAGTATAATTATGCACTGCTTTACATTTTTTCGCTTTAATCCGATTATCTATGCTGCAACTATGGCCTCTCCCTCCTCCCCCAGCACAGAATAATGTTAAAGATTTACCTCTGGCATCGTTCCGTTGCCGAAGAGGGAGTTGACCGTAGGCTGTCCCCAACTCGGGGACAGCACAACCCGATATTTGTTGTGAAGTGAGCTGGGCTCAAGCATGCTTCGGCGGCTTGTGTCCAAGGTCTCAAACGACCAATTAGTGTATCTTTGTTTGTTCCGAAAGGGATGCGTCGTGCGACGCGTCCCTTTCATTATTAAGCCAACTGACGCTTTTCTTGACCATTTCAACCCAATTTTTGGCTTTTTTGGCATTTTTAGCGGGCAATTTCACCAAAAACGCGTATCTTCGTGTTATATTTGTATCAGATGAAGATAGGGAACATCGATCTCGGATACCGGCCAGTGACGCTTGCCCCGATGGAGGACGTCACCGACCCGTCGTTTCGCCTGATCTGCAAGGAGCAGGGGGCCGACATGGTGTACACCGAATTTGTTTCGGCCGATGCGCTCATTCGCGACATCCCTTCTACCATGCGCAAGCTCCACATCAACCCCACGGAGCGTCCCGTGGCAATCCAGATTTATGGCCGTGAGGTGGAGCCGATGGTAGAAGCCGCCAAGATCGTTGAGCAAGCCCAGCCCGATATCCTTGACATCAATTTCGGTTGCCCGGTAAAAAAGGTGGCCGGAAAGGGAGCCGGAGCGGGGTTGTTGCGCGACATTCCAAAAATGCTGGCGATAACCAAGGCTGTGGTCGAAGCCGTGAAAATCCCTGTAACGGTGAAAACGCGTCTAGGCTGGGATCACAACTCCAAGGTGATTGTCGATCTTGCCGAGCAGCTGCAAGATTGCGGCATACAAGCCCTCACCGTGCATGGCCGCACCCGCTCACAAATGTACACCGGCACGGCCGACTGGGAAGAGATTGCCCGCGTAAAAGCCAATCCTCGTCTGACGATTCCGTTGATAGGCAACGGCGACATCACCAACGGCGAGCAGGCCGTGGAGGCGTTCGACCGCTATGGCGTGGACGCTGTGATGGTGGGACGAGCCTCCATTGGTGCCCCGTGGATATTCCGCGAGTTGCAAGCCACGGTGCATCCCGAACGCAATCTGAAACCGCTGACGACGGCCGAGAAATTCGCCTTGCTGCGGCGCCAGATACACGAGAGCATCGACCGCATCGACGAGCGCCGAGGCATCCTGCATATACGCCGACACCTTGCGGCTTCGCCCCTATTCAAGGGTATTCCTCACTTCCGCGACACTCGCGTGGCAATGCTCCGAGCCAACACCTACGACGATCTCTCCACCATCCTCTCCCAAGTGGAATCCCTCCTCTCCCCCTAAATTCCCATCCCCCCTTTCCTCCTTTCCTCCTTTAAAGTTTTAATGATTTAACGATTTAAATCCCCAATCACTAGAAACTAGAAACTAAAAACTAGAAACTAAAAAACTAGAAACTAGAAACTAAAAACCAGAAACTTATAATATGAAACGTATCATCCTCTCCTTGACGCTTATCCTATCCCTGGCGCTCACCGCAGGAGCCCGTCATCCCCACCACGACCAGCAACCGCAGGGCGACCGCGTGGTTTTGAAACCCGCACGCGAGTTCTCGACAGTCACCATTAACGGCCCTTTGGTAGTGGAGCTGAAATACCACCCCGATTATCACGGCTACGTGGTATATTATACCGATAACCAAGAGGCACCCCGCGTAAAAGTCACCTCCGAAGGCCCCAACCTCACAATCGAGGGCGATTCCACCTTGAACGCCGTCACCTCGCGCGTCACCGTGCTGTGCGACCTTCCCTTGACGGCAATCACCTCGGATAACGCCACCATTTTGTGCCGTCGTGTGCCTCGCACGCCCGACTTGACCATCACCACCACTGGCGTTGGCTCGTTCTATGGCGACAAGATCGGCGCTGGCGACATCACCGTGTTCAACAAGGGTGCGGGCACCATCGACATTCGTCACATCAAGGCCAAGGCTGGCGCTGTGCTCCGCCGCGGCTCGGGTGCAATCATCATCGACGGCAAGCAGGTTGACGACCAGATGCTTTGGAACAAGGAGCTGGTCACCGAAGAGCGATAATACCCAAAACACAACATAATATGCAGCGATTCATCACATTATCTATCTTAGCCTTGTCCCTGGCCTACGCATCGGCCGATGAGTTGGTGCGCTACCAGATGGACGTGAACGATTTTACCGAGCTCCGCGTCACCAATGGCTTGAACGTGGATTACAAATACGTGCCCGACTCGGTGGGCAAAGCCGTGTTCACCACCACTCCCGAGCTGGCATCTGTGATCATGCTCAATGCCAACAAGGAGAAACTCGAGCTACAGATCGCCACCGAAGGCACCGATTTCCGCGACCTCCCCACCATCACTGTCTACTCGTCATTCCTGACCCGCGTGGTCAACAGCGGCGACTCGTTGGTGAGAGTGGTATCGGTGAGCCCATGCCCCAAGTTTGAGGCTAAAGTGATTGGCAACGGACGTATCGTGGCCCGTGACCTGCGATCCAACAAGGTTGAGGCCAAACTCGAGACCGGCAACGGCCAATTGGTGCTTTACGGAAAGGCCCAAGAAGCCTCTTACTCCCTCACTGGCTCAGGCTCTATCCAGGCCGACGAGCTCAAGGCCATCAACGTGAAATGCCGCAATAACGGCACCGGCACTATCGGTTGCGCGGTCGACGGAGGCACGCTCTCCGTGTCCGGTATGGGATCAGGCAAGATTTACTATACAGGCACGCCCGACAAAATCTCCAAGGGGGTGATGCTCGGTATCAAGCTTATTTCGCTCGACGATTCCACATCTACCGATGCCACGGCAGCTGAATAGCGATTCAGTCACCTCACCAAAATGCCGGAAGAGCCCAGCCTAAAACTACGCACAGCCCGCACACTTAAGTGGAACCTGATCGACCGATTGGGTTCCCAAGTGCTTTATGGCATCACGGGAATCGTGTTGGCCCGGTTGCTGAGCCAGGAGGATTTCGGCTTGGTGGGAGCGGTGCTTGTGTTTCAGGCGTTTGCGGCGTTATTTGTCGACAGCGGCTTCTCGGCGGCTCTGATTCAACGCAAGAGCCCCACGCGGGAGGATTATTCCACGGTGCTGTGGTTCAATATCGGCATCTCGGTGGTGATTTACGTGGCCTTGTGGTTCCTGGCGCCGCTGATAGCTAGTTGGTTCCAAGGCGACGAGCGTATCATCCCACTGGCCCGAGTGATGTTCCTGTCGTTCATCATCACGGCTACGTCAATTGTGCAAACCAACCGCTTGATGAAACAGATGGACGTACGGATGATCGCCGCCTCAAATTGCGCGGCACTCACCGTTGGTGCCGTCGTGGGCATCTACATGGCGTTGAACGGATATGGGGCTTGGTCGATCGTTTGGCAAACGATCATTGTGGCGGCTGTAAAGTCGGCAATTCTGTGGATGTCAACTACTTGGCGACCATTGTGGAGTTTTTCATGGTCGATTCTCAAGGGGTTCTTCGCGGTTGGCTCGGGGGTGATGTTCACTTCATTCCTCAACACGTTGTTCCAGAACATCTACGCGTTTTTTATCGGCAACCGCGTTGGCCTCGTGCCGTTGGGCTACTATTCTCAGAGCGACAAGTGGAGCAAGATGGGCATCATGTCGATCGTGCAGACGCTGACGTCGACGTTTCTGCCCGTGTTGTCGCACGTGCAGGATTCACCCGAGCGCTACGCCCGGGTGGCGGCCAAGACCAACCGCTTCACGTCGTATATCGCCTTCCCGGCCATGGGTTTCCTGATAGTCGCCGCAACTCCGATTTTTCACGCCCTTTTCGGCACGAAGTGGGACGCCTCGATTATCCTGTTCCAGTTGCTCCTGCTACGAGGATTGTTCTTCATCTTCACAGCGCTGTACAACAATTACATCTTGGCCAAGGGGAAGGCACGGTTGATCGTGTACATGGAGGTGTTGCGCGACTCGGTGGCCATAGCGGCCATCATCGTCACACTTCCTTATATCGCCATGACACGGCCGGGCGATATAGTATGGGGAGTAAAGATACTGCTGTGGGGACAGGTTATCGCCTCGGCAATCACATGGATTGGCACGCTGCTGTGCGCCGCTCCGTTGGCCAATCGCCGCTGGTGGAAATTCCTCAACGACTGCCTGCCCTACATTGGAGCCACAGCCCTTGCTATGGGAGGAATGATAGCGATGGCGTTTGTCGTAAGGCACAACCCCTGGAGCCTGCTCTTGGCGCAAGCCATCGTGGGGTTGACCATCTACTTGGGTCTCAACCAGCTAGCGGGCTCCGCCATCCAGCGCGACGCCTTCAACTTTATCCTCCGTCGCCAAAAATAGCGTAAGTGATTTTCAACCGCACATTTGGAAATTTTGTTTAATTAGTGTAATTTTGCATACATAAATCATTGTGGACGCCACCAACAATAAGAAAGTACTAAATTTCTACTGGCGAAACGGATTCGGATTTTCGGCCTAATCCTCTTAGCATCATAAAACCTAAAATCAGCTAATCATTATCACGACCAATGAAAAAATCCATTATAACCTTATTCATCGTAATGCTGGCGGCGATTGGAGCCACGGCGCAGATCACTCAACCGATACGGTGGACGCAGGAGGCCAAGATGACCTCGGCCAACGAGGGCAAATTGACATTCTCGGTGGCTGTCGACGAGGGCTGGCACCTTTACGGGTTCAACCTTCCCGAGGGTGGTCCCAATCCCACGGAGATCAAGCTTGACGCCATCCCCGGCGTGGAGTGGCTGGGCGACATCGTCCCCTCACGTTCGCCGATTACCAAGGTCGACATGGTGTTCCACTTGAAATTATCGTGGTGGGACAGCGATGTGCAATTCACCCAAGCTTTCCGCCTCACCGGTGGTGCCACTGGCGCTACCCTCTCTGGCACCGTGCGCTACCAAGGTTGCAACGACTCGAGCTGTATCCCTCCCACCAAGGAAGCGTTCTCGGTGACAGTCGGCAATCCCAAAGCAGCGGCTGTCACTCCCGTTGACACCGTTGAAGAGGATGAGGCTATCAAGGCCGCCACTGGCTCTTCCAAGCCCGTCTACAGCGAGGATGGATGGTGGGCACCCGTCACTTTTGAAGCCGAGGATCCCAACACCAACATCAGCCAAGCCTCGTGGTGGTACATCTTCATCTGGGGTTTCTTGGGTGGATTGCTGGCATTGCTTACACCTTGCGTGTGGCCGATGATTCCGATGACGGTAAGTTTCTTCCTGAAGAAGACGCAGAGCCGCGCCAAGTCGATTGGCGACGCTCTGATTTATGGCCTGTCGATTGTGGTGATTTACCTCGTGCTGGGATTGCTCATCACGATGGTGTTCGGCGCGTCGAAACTCAACGACCTATCGACCAACGCCGTGTTCAACCTGGCATTCTTCGCCCTGCTGGTGATATTTGCCATCTCATTCTTCGGGGCTTTTGACATCACGTTGCCATCCAAATGGAGCAATGCGGCTGACGGTCGCGCCGAGCGCACCACGGGCTTGATTTCGATATTCTTCATGGCTTTCACCTTGGTGTTGGTGTCGTTTTCCTGCACTGGCCCGATTATCGGCACGCTGCTGGTGGAGGCCGCTTCGATGGGCGACATCACTGGCCCCGCAATCGGCATGGGAGCCTTCGCGCTGGCGTTAGCTCTGCCGTTCTCGCTGTTTGCCGTGTTCCCCTCGTGGCTCAAGGAGATGCCACGCTCGGGTGGATGGCTCAACTCGGTGAAAGTGGTATTGGGTTTCCTGGAGCTTGCTCTGTCGCTGAAATTCCTGTCGGTTGCCGATTTAGCTTACGGCTGGGGATTGCTCGACCGCGAGGTGTTCATCTCGCTCTGGGTGGTGATTTTCGCCCTGCTGGGATTCTACCTGTTGGGTAAGATCCAATTCAGCCACGATTCCAAGCTAGAGCATGTGTCGGTAACGCGATTCTTCCTGGCATTGTTCTCGCTGAGCTTCGCTGTGTACCTTATTCCGGGCTTGTGGGGAGCGCCGCTGAAAGGCGTGTCGGCCTTCGTACCGCCGTTGTACACTCAGGATTTCAACCTGTACACGGGAGGAGTTTTTGAGGAGTTTGACAACTACGACGAGGGCATGCGCTACGCCGCTGAGAATAATCGCCCTGTGTTGATCGACTTCTCGGGCTACGGTTGCGTCAACTGCCGCAAAATGGAAGGAGCCGTGTTTGACACCGACCAAGTGTCCGACCTAATCAAAGAGAATTTTGTGTTGATCAAACTGATGGTCGATGACAAAGCCGCCCTTGCCGAGCCACGCCGAGTGGAGGAAGGCGGCAAGACCATCGTGCTCGAAACCGTGGGCGACCAATGGAGCTTCCTGCAGCGATCGAAATTCGGCGCCAACTCCCAGCCCTATTATATCATGCTCAACAACGACGGCCAAGCCCTCTCCGAGCCGGTCTACTACGACGAGAACCTCACCAAATTCGTCTCCTGGCTCGAAAACGGCCTGAAAGTCTACGCCGAGCAGCAGCCTTAATGGTTAATGGTTAATGGTTAATGATTAATGGTTAATGCCGCTCCTGTAATCCTTTCCTCCTTTAAAAATATAATGCTTTAATGATTTAAAAGAAAGCCTCCTGAAAACTGAAAACTTAAAACTCTAAAATGAGCCATAATAGAGAAGAAAAATTAGAAGCCTTAGGACGCGTGATCGACACCCTCGAGATCCTGCGCGTCAAATGCCCCTGGGACGCCAAGCAAACCAACGAGAGCTTGCGCCCCAACACCATCGAGGAAACCTATGAGCTGTGCGACGCCCTGATCGGCGACCGTCCCGACGACATCCGCAAGGAATTAGGCGACGTGCTGCTGCATATCCTTTTCTACGCCAAAATCGGAGACGAGAAGGGACAATTTGACATCGCCGACGTGTGCGATGCCTTGAACACCAAGCTTATCTTCCGCCATCCCCACGTGTTTGGCGACGTATCGGTGAGCGGTACCGACGAGGTGCTACAGAATTGGGAAGCCCTTAAGCTGAAGGAGAAAGGCGGCAACAAGACAGTCCTTTCAGGCGTGCCCACGGCTCTTCCAGCCATGATCAAGGCCGACCGTATTCAGGAGAAAGCCTCCAACGTGGGCTTCGACTGGGAGCGACCTGAGCAGGTGTGGGACAAGGTGAAAGAGGAGGTAGCCGAGGTTGAGGCCGAAATCAACGCCAAGGACCAAGAGAGACTCGAAAGCGAGTTTGGCGACCTGCTGTTCAGCGTGATTAACGCCGCCAGGCTCTACCACGTCAACCCCGAGAACGCCCTCGAGAAGACTAACCGCAAATTCATCGCCCGCTTCAACTATCTCGAGCAGCGTGCCCACGACCTTGGCAAGTCGCTCAAAGAGATGACACTCCAAGAGATGGACAAGATCTGGAACGAAGCTAAAACCAAGGCTTAAGTGTTAGTGATTAGTGATTAAGTATAATAGCTAATCTCTCGGTTAAAGGAGGAAAGAAAATACATTGTCAGAAAGGAGTGCAACATGAAACGATTATATTATTTGATAATATTGGTGGTGATGCTGGTGGCTGGAGCCGCTCAGAGCCACGCCCAGGTGCTGGCGGCCACCGGCCGACCATTGTCGCTGAAGATCGACTCGATCTCCCAACGTGCCGACCTCACCCGCGTCTATTGTCGCATAATCGGCAAACCCCACACCTCCGACCGTATCGACGGGGCTGTCCTCGAGTTGAAAGGGGGTAAAGTGAAGGCCACCGACATCGACGGCGTCGACTTCAAGCGCTACTTCCAATGGGAGGACGACGGCGTGATCGTGCTGGAAATCGACTTCCCCCCTATCAAGAAAAAGCCCACCTGGGTCACCCTCAAGACCCTGCGCGGCGAAGTTTCCCAAGAAGTAAAAACCACCGACTACTAATCCCCTAGAAACCAGAAACTAGAAACTAGAAACTCGAAACTCGAAACTCTTAATGATCCTCTGCATCACCGAGAAACCTTCAGTGGCGCGCGACATCGCCCAGATTTTGGGAGCGACCGTGCGCCGCGACGGTTATTTTGAGGGTGGCGATTACCACGTCACCTGGACCTACGGCCACCTGTGCTGCCTCAAAGAGCCCCACGACTACACGCCCCTGTGGCAACGTTGGTCGCTGGGCTCACTGCCTATGATTCCACCCCGCTTCGGCATCAAACTTATAGCCGACCGAGGCATCGAAAACCAGTTCAACACCATCAAGGACCAAATCGCCCAAGCCGACGAAGTCATCAACTGCGGTGATGCCGGCCAAGAGGGTGAGTTGATCCAGCGCTGGGTGATGCAGAAAGCGCAGATCAAGTGCCCGGTGAAGCGATTGTGGATATCGTCGCTTACCGACGAGTCGATTCGCGAGGGATTCCAGAACCTGCGTCCCGAAAAAGATTTCGACAACCTCTACCACGCGGGGCTGTCGCGTGCCATCGGCGACTGGATTCTGGGCATGAACGCCACACGCCTCTATTCGCTCAAATACTCCGAGCCGGGCAACGTGCTGTCCATCGGCAGGGTGCAGACCCCTACCCTCGCCCTGATCGTCGCCCGACATCACGAGATCGCCAATTTCAAGCCTGAAGATTACTGGGAGCTGAAAACCCTCTACCGCGACGTCACTTTCAACGCCACCTCAGGCCGCTATATGGACCAAGCCAAGGCGCAAGAGGCATTGGCTAAAATCACAGGCCAACCGCTCACAATCACCGACGTAACGGAGAAAAAAGGCAAGGAGGCACCACCCCGCCTGTTCGACCTCACCTCGCTGCAGGTGGAAGCCAACAAGAAATGGGGCTGGAGCGCCGATGAGACGCTGAAACTCATCCAATCGCTCTACGAGAAGAAAGTGACAACCTATCCCCGAGTCGACACCACCTATCTCTCCGAGGATCTCTACCCCAAAATCCCCGGGATCCTCCAGCAGATGACACCCTACGCTCCGTTGACGGCTCCCTTGCTGACCAAGAAGTTGCCAAAGTCCAAAAAAGTGTTCGACAACGCCAAGGTTACCGACCACCACGCGATTATCCCCACTGGGCAGTCCCCCAGTGTACTTGTAGGCGACGAGCGCAAACTCTACCACCTGATAGCCCAGCGGTTTATCGCCGCGTTCTACCCCGATTGCTCATTCCTTCAAACCACCGTGCTGGCCAAAGTCGTCGACCAAGGGTTCAAGGCCACTGGCAAGGTAATCACCGACCCCGGATGGCGTGCCGTCTACGGCTCCCAAAAGGAACCCGCCGACGAGGACAAAAAAGATGGCGAGGAGAGCGACGACCGCATCCTCCCCCCGTTCACCGTGGGCGAAAGCGGTCCTCACAAGCCGTCGCTCAAGCAGTGCCAAACGAAGCCTCCAAAGTACTACAACGAGGGCACGTTGCTGCGAGCCATGGAGTCAGCTGGCAAAACCGTCGACGACGAGGAATTGCGCGAGGCGATGAAGGAGAACGGCATCGGTCGTCCTTCCACCCGCGCGGCCATCATCGAGACGCTGTTCAAGCGCAAATACATCGTGCGCCAGCGCAAGAATATCATGGCCACGCAAGCGGGCATCGACCTTATCGCCATCATCGGCCAAGAGCTACTCAAATCGGCCAAATTGACGGGCATCTGGGAGCGAAAGCTTCGCCAAATCGAGCGTGGCGAGTACTCCCCCGCCGAGTTCATCAATGAGTTGAAAGGGCAGATATCGGAGATTGTGCTTGATGTCCTTCAGGACAACTCAGGACGCCGCATCGACATCCCCGCCGACGCTCCCTCCAAGAAATCCCGCTCCAAAAAATCCACCCCCAAATGAAACGTTTACTCGCTCTTATTATTGGTTGGATGGCTTTGTCGGGTGTAGTGGCTGCCGGGGAGTACCCGGGGGATTACGCCAAGGGGCCGAGGTTCAGGTTGTTGTATTATTACGACACTGAGGCTGAGGTGGCTCACGTGGAGTTTGCCGAGCAGTTACGGGATTTTATCCATCGGCTGAGTTACGGCGAGGGTTTCCTCTATGACGTTACAACGTCGTTGGAGGCTTATCCCCTGGATTCGTTAAAGCAGTACGACCTTATTGTGATGGCCAACGCATTGCCCAAAACCGATAGGGAGCGTGGCGATTTCCAGCGTTATATGGAGGAAGGAGGCGGCTGGGTGGGCTTTCACGCCTCAGGCTACAACGACTCCTCAACCAATTGGCCTTGGCTAAACGAATTTCTCGGTTGTGGCACCTTCTATTGCAATACATGGCCTCCGCAACCCGCTCTGTGTGAGGTGAACGTCAGTGATCATCCCGTCACCAAGAATCTGCCAGGCGAATTTGTCGCCCCGGCCTGTGAATGGTACCAATGGAACCCACCCGTGACAGCCAACCCCGACGTCGAAGTGCTAGTATCCCTATCTCAGCGCAATTATCCTTTAGGCATCAAAGATATAGTCCACTTCGGGCCGTTTCCCATCGTGTGGAGCCACCGCCACTACCGCATGATCTACCTCAACATGGGTCATGGCGACCTCGAGTTCTCCTGCCCTACCCAAAATCTCCTCCTCACCAACGCCATCCGCTGGATAGCTCTCCCCTCTAATAACTAACAACTAACAACTAGCAACTAACAACTAACAACTGATTCCAGGTCCAGGAGGGCTTGCTTGACGTGGATTCCGGCGGCGTAGCCGGTGATGGCTCCGTTGGCTCCCATTACGCGGTGGCAAGGGACGATGATGCTCACGGGGTTACGACCGACGGCTTGCCCCACAGCTTGCGCTCCCCGTGGACGACCCACGGCTCGGGCGATGTCGCCGTAGGTGATTGTCTGTCCATAAGGTATTTTGGCAATTTCACGCCATACGGCTTGCTGGAATTGTGAGCCTGCCGAGAGGTCGATGGTGACATTCCCTGAGGGGATCTTGCCCGAGAAGTATTGGTCGAGCCATTGCCGAGCGGCATCGAGATAAGGATGTCGTGATAACGTTATTACGTTATTACATGATAACGAAACGCCGGGGATCCCGAAGTGCTTTTGACCTTGGAACCACACGCCCGAGAGGCCTCTCTCAGTGGTGCCGAGCAGGAGGGTGCCAAGGGGTGATTGATACTCGCAATAGTCCATGGTTCTCTGAGGGTGTTATTCGGCTTCCACTTGGTCGGACAGCTGGTTCTTGAGATAACGGATCTCGCGGTTGATGCGGGCGTTGGTGGCCAATCCTGCAATTAAGCCCGCTACCATTCCCACCAATGCTCCGATGAACAATCCATCGTTCTCGTGGTTGTAGAATATCCATAGCATCCACGCCAACAGGGGGATGGCCAACACGATTGCCACCACTTGCAGGCGCAGGCGTAGGATACGGAATCGGGTAACGGCACGATAGGCGTGAGCGATAGGTAGCTCCATCCAGCGGCCGTTTTTGATCGTGCGGTAAAGCGACAGGTCCATCACACCCATCACAACCATAAACAGGGCGTATACCCAAGCCAGATTATCGCCCGTGGTGCCAAGTATGTTGCGCAGTGGAGCCACGCAGACGATAGCCAAGAAGCACACGATGCCCAGCGTGCGGAAGCGGTTGGCGAGCTTCTCGGAAGTGGTTTTAACGTTTTTCTTGCGCGTCAGCTCCAGCAGCTTTTGGCTGTCGGGGCCTTTGGGGGCATCGGCTTTTTGCCATTGTGATTTTATCGAGTCGAGATCCATATTGCGAGTAGGTTATTTAATTTTTCGTAATAACGTGATAACGTGATAACGAGCGTAAGCGGGCGGAGGGTTAGCTGTTGCCGGCCTCCACCAATCGGGCTTTGGCTCGTCGCAGGCGGGTGGCGACGGTGTTGCGGGGAAAGCCTGTGGCCTCGGCTATCTCGTCGTAGCTCAGCTCGTCGAGCCACATCATCACGATTGCCTTGTCAACCTCGCCCAGCTGGCCAATCAAGCGGTACATCTCGCGCAATTGCTCGGGACGGTCGCTCAGGGGGTCGTTGAGCTCAGGGAGGGCCTCGGCGGGCATGGCCGAGGGGCGGTTTTTCAACCGTCGGAAGTCGGTAAGGCAGGTGTTGATGGCCATGCGGTAAATCCAAGTGGAGGGAGCCGAATCGCCACGGAAAGTGTCCAATCCACGCCATAGGTTGAGCATGGTTTCCTGATAAAGGTCGTCGAAATGGGCTGAATCGACGGCGTACATGAAGCAGACCTTCGACACCAGCCTTCGGTTGTCCTCTATCAAGCGCAGGAAGCGGCTCTCTTTTTCGTTGGTTTCACGCATATAATGGTAAGACGCGGTTGTCACGGAATAGTTTCACTCGATGGCAAAAAAATTCCACGCCAAGGGGGATGAAGCCTCAGCGTGGAATCAGGTATTTTTGAAGCCTAACTTAGCTTGGGATTAAGCCTTGTAGCAAGCGATGTCGGCGGGAGCGAACTTCTCGATGAACTCGCTGTGGCGAGCGACCTCGCTCTCGGCCAGGTTGCAGTAAACCTCGGCGCTGCGGGCCATCGACTCAGATTGGTAGCGGGTAGCGTCGGTGATCAGCAGGTAGGTCATGATGATGTTGCCTGCCATCTCCACCAATCGGCGAGCCATGAAGTCGCCCAGCTCGGGAGCCTCGGCCTTGCGCTCGTTGACGGTGGCGATTGCCTTCTCGTAAAGATCAACCATGGCGGCGCAGCGGTCGGCAATCGGCTTGAGCTGCTCGGATACCTCCATAGCGGCGTAGGTGTCCATCAGACCCTTGTAGGTGCCCGTGGTGACGTGGCGGATTGCTGCCACAACCTGCAGCTGGGTGGTACCCTCGTAAATGGAGGTGATGCGGGCGTCGCGGTACACGCGCTCGCAAGCGTAATCCTTCATGAAGCCCGAGCCGCCGTGAATCTGGATGCAGTCGTAGGCGTTCTGGTTGCAGTACTCCGAGCCCATGCCCTTCACCATCGGGGTGAGAGCGTCGGCCAAACGGGTGTACTTCTTCATCTCCTGGCGCTCCTCGGGGGTGAGGCTACGCTCACGGGCGATGTCCTCGTAAGCCTTGTACACGTCAACGTAGCGGGCGGTCTCGTAGAGCAGGCAGCGGGAAGCGTCCAATTTGGCTTTCATCACGGCCAGCATCTCAAATACCGCGGGGAACTCGATGATAGCCTTGCCAAACTGCTTGCGGTCGCGAGCGTAGGCCAAAGCCTCGCGGTAGGCGATCTCGCTCACGCCCACAGCCTGGGCGGCGATACCCAAGCGGGCGCCGTTCATCAGGGCCATCACGTATTTGATAAGGCCGAGGCGACGGGAGCCGCACAATTCAGCCTTGGCGTTCTTGTAGACAAGCTCACAGGTGGGGGAACCCTTGATGCCCATCTTGTTCTCGATGCGGCGCACGTTCACGCCGCCGTCCTTCTTGTCGTAGATGAACATCGACAGACCACGGCCGTCGGTTGTGCCCTCCTCGGAGCGTGCCAATACCAAGTGGATGTCGCTGTCGCCGTTGGTGATGAAACGCTTCACGCCGTTCAAGCGCCAAGTGCCGTCGGGTTGCTCGGTGGCCTTAAGCATCACGCTCTGGAGGTCGGAGCCAGCGTCGGGCTCGGTAAGGTCCATCGACATTGTCTCGCCCTCGCACACGCGGGGGATGAAGCGCTCACGCTGATCCTCGGAGCCGAACTCATAGAGGGTCTCGGCGCAGTCCTGCAGGCCCCAGAGGTTCTCAAAACCAGTGTCGGCGCGGCTCACGATGTCGGCAGCCATGATATAAGGGGTGATGGGGAAGTTCAAGCCACCGAAGCGACGGGGCATGGCCATACCCATCAGGCCGGCCTTGCGGCAAGCCTCGAGGTTCTGGATAGTGCCAGAGGCGTAGGTGACGCGGCCGTCCTTCACCGTGGGACCCTCATGGTCAACACCCTCGGCGTTGTCGTGGATCTGGCCTCCGCAGAGGTCGCCCACGATCTCAAGCACGCGGTCGTAGTTGTCGATAGCGTCCTCGTAGTTGATGGGCGCGTAGTCGAATTTCTCGGCGTCGCTGAAGCCGCGCTCCTTGAGCTCAACGATTTTGCGCATCAAGGGATGGGAGAGGTGAAGCTTCAGGTCGGGATTGTCGGTATAGAAATTAGCCATGGCTTATTTGGAATTTTTCTTGTAATATTTGATGAGTTTGGGGACAACGTCCTCGATGGTGCCGGTGATCACATAGTCGGCGATGGTGTTGATGGGAGCGTCGGGGTCGGAGTTGATGGAGATCACCATCGAGCTCTCCTGCATTCCGGCGATGTGCTGGATTTGTCCCGAGATACCGCAAGCGATGTAGAGCTTGGGGCGAACGGTCACACCGGTTTGGCCGATTTGGCGCTCGTGCTCAACGTAACCAGCGTCGACGGCGGCACGCGATGCGCCCACCTCAGCACCTAGAGTGGCTGCCAGGTCGTAGAGCAGCTGGAAGTTCTCCTTGGAGCCAACACCGTAGCCACCGGCCACGATGATGGGGGAGTTTTTAATGTTGACCTTGGATTTCTCGATGTGGCGGTCGATGATCTCCACCACGAAGTCCTCGTCCTTGACGTATTTGGCGGGGTCGAGGTTGATCACCTCGGCCTTGTAGGCGGGATCCTTGATCTCTTTCTTCATCACGCCCTCGCGCACGGTAGCCATTTGGGGACGGCACTCGGGGTTGACAATCGTGGCTACGATGTTGCCGCCGAAAGCGGGACGGATTTGCATCAGCAGGTCGGTGTACTCCTTTTTGGTCTTGGGGTCGACGTGGTCGCCGATCTCGAGGGCGGTGCAGTCGGCGGTAAGGCCGCTGTGGAGGCAGGAGCTTACACGGGGACCGAGGTCACGGCCAACGCAGGTGGCACCCATGAGGCAGATTTGCGGCTTGATCTCGCGGAAGAGGTTGATCAGCACGGCAGCGTGGGGGTTGGAGGTATAGGGTGAGAGACGCTTGTCCTCTACCTTGTAGATGACGTCGGCGCCGTAGGGGGCGATTTGCTTCTCCACGTCCTTGAGGTTGTCGCCGATGACGATAGCCTCGAGGCGGCAGCCGAGGCGGTCGGCGAGCACGCGTCCTTTGGTAAGTAGCTCGAGGCTCACGTCGGCCACTTTGCCGTCCTCAAACTCGCAATATACTATCAGGTTGTTATTATCAGCCATTTTCGTAATCATTTTAAGGGGTTAACCGATGGTGTGGTTGGCGATCAGCTCTTTCACCAAGTCCTCGATCTCAGCGTCGTTGTCGCTCAGACGGCGGCTTTCCTTGGCAGTGAACACCACGTTCTCGATAGCTTTCACCTTGGTGGGGGAGCCGGGCAGACCGATTTGGGCGGGGTCGGCCTCTACGAAGGCTGCGCCCCATTCCTTGAGCTGTAGCTCGGGGCGCTTCTCGACGATGGCCTTCACCTGGTCGGAGAGCTTGTCGATCTCGGAGGGGGAAACGGCGTATTTGTATTTCATCACTCGTTTGGCGTTGCGGGGACGGCACTCAGGGGCCGAGCCGTTAACGGTAACCACGCAGGGCAGCGGGGCCTTGACGGTCTCCACGCCATGCTCGAGGCGGCGCTTCACGATCACGTGGCCGTTGCTCAGGTCAACGATCTCCTCGGCGTAGGTCACTTGGGGGATACCGAGCTTCTCGGCGATCTGGGGTCCCACCTGGGCGGTGTCGCCGTCGATAGCCTGACGTCCACCTAGGATGATGTCATAGTCGCCTATCTTCTTCACGGCCTGTGCCAGGGAGTAGGAGGTGGCCAGGGTGTCGGCTCCTCCGAGGGCACGGTCGGTGAGGACGATGCCGGTGTCAGCGCCGCGATAGATAGCCTCGCGGATGATCTCGGCGGCGCGGGGAAGTCCCATGGTGAGCAAGGTAACGGTGGAGCCGGGGTTCTTTTCCTTTAAGCGGATAGCCTGCTCCAATGCGTTCAAGTCTTCGGGATTGAAGATGGCGGGCAACGCGGCGCGGTTGATGGTGCCATCCTCTTTCATCGCGTCTTTACCTACGTTGCGGGTGTCGGGCACCTGCTTGGCAAGAACAATGATGTTTAAACTCATAATGATGTGGTTTATTTAATTTTTTGCGAAATTTTTATCTTAATTAAGGTTGCAAATTTACGCGAATTGTTCTAAAACTCCAAAAAAGTGGTCATAAATTATCCAAATGAAGTATTAAGTATTAGTGATTAGCTAGTCACTAATACTTAGCAGCGGCTGGTGCCGTCGAAGCAGTGGGTGCAGATGCGCTCCTTGGGGAGACCGATAGCCTTGACCACATGCTCGAGCGACGAGAACTGCAGGGAATCCACTCCCAATTGGCGGCGAATCTCCTCCACCATGCGGTTGTACTCGGGGGTGCCGGCGGTGGCGTAGCGGTCGAGGTTTTTGTCGGGTGAACCTTCCAGTTGCTCGATCACGCGGCGGGTGATCAGCTCGAGGTCGCTTTTGGAGGAAGTGAAGTTGATAAACTTGCAAGCGTATATAAGCGGGGGACAGGAGATGCGGATGTGTACCTCTTTGGCTCCGGCGTCGTAGAAGTCGCGCACGTTGTCGCGCAGCTGGGTGCCACGCACGATGGAGTCGTCGCAGAATGCCACTCGCTTGCCCTGGAGCACCGATTTGTTGGGGATCAGTTTCATCTTGGCCACCAACTCGCGGCGTTCCTGTGTGGAAGGGGTGAAGGAGCGGGGCCATGTGGGTGTATACTTCACGATGGCTCGCTGATAAGGCACCTTTTTGCCTTGGGCGTAACCAAGGGCCATGCCGATGCCCGAATCGGGGATGGCGCTCACGACGTCGATCTCCGTTGGGTCCTCATGGCCCATCATCTCGCCCGTTTGGTAACGCATCTGGTCGACGTTGCGACCCTCGTACTGGCATGCGGGGTAGCCGTAGTAGGTCCAGAGGAAGGCGCACACTTGGGAATCGCACCCTCCGGGGGACAGCTGGCGGTAACCGTCGGCGTTAAACTCCACGATCTCCCCGGGTGTCAACTCGTGGCAGATGGTGAAGTCCAAGTTGGGGAACGCACAGCTCTCGCTGGTGGCGGCCATTGCGTCGGGTTTCTGGCCGAGGATGATGGGGGTGCGGCCGAAACGGTCGCGGGCGGCGATGATGCCGTGGTCGGTGAGCAGGAGCATCGACACGGAGCCTTTAATGCGTTTCTGGGCGTTGCGGATGCCGGTGACATAATCGGTGCCCTCGCTGATCAGGGCTGCTACCATCTCGGTAGGGTTGATGATGTCGTAGGAGTGCTCACAGAAGTGGTGACCCTTGGCCAGCAATTCCTTTTCAAGTTCCACGATGTTGTTTATGCGCCCCACTGTGACGATGGCGAATTTGCCAAGGTGGCAGTTGACAATGATGGGCTGGGCGTCGGTGTCGCTGATTACGCCGATACCCGAGTTGCCGTCAAATTCTTCCAGATCGCCCTCGAATTTGGAGCGGAAGTAACTGTTTTCGATGTTGTGGATGGAGCGCGAGAAGATGCCCGAGGGGTCGACCACGGCCATGCCCGCGCGACGGGTGCCGGTGTGGCTGTTATAGTCAACGCCGTAGAACAATTCGTCGACGCAGCGCGATTTCTTCGCAACTCCAAAAAATCCTCCCATAATGATGTCTTTATATAGTGCTTCGCACTTAAATTGTATGTAATGAGAAAGAGCCAATGGAGATGGTTGCATCTCCACTGACCCTTTGTGGTTTATTTTCCCAATTTGTTTTCTACCCATTGGCGGGCGTTGATGAATGCCTGAATCCAGGGGGTGACGTTGTCGCGGCGGCGTGAAACTGGATAGTAGGCGCACTGCCAGGGGAATATGGCACGCTCCAAGTGGGGCATCATGGCCAGGTGTCGACCGTCGGCCGAGGCCAATCCGGCCACCGAGGCGCGTGACCCGTTGGGGTTGCCGGGATAGGCGGCGTAGTTGTACTTCAAGGCGATGTTGTAACTGTCGAGGGATTCGGGCAGGGAGAAGCGACCCTCGCCGTGAGCCACCCAGATGCCGAGCTTCATTCCCGAGAGGGAGCCGAGCATCACCGAGTTGTTCTCAGGGATAGTGACGCCCACGAATTGGGATTCAAACTTGTGGCTGATATTGTGCTCCATCCGTGTTTTGCGCTCATGCTCGGGGTTGATCAGGCCAAGCTCGATCATAAGCTGGCAACCGTTGCAGACGCCCAGCGACAGGGTGTCCTCACGCTTGAAGTAGCGCTCCAAGGTGGCCTTGGCGGTGTCGTTCCAGCGGAATGCGCCAGCCCAGCCCTTGGCCGAGCCGAGCACGTCGGAGTTGGAGAAACCGCCACAGAACACGATCATGTTGATGTCGTCCAGTGTCTCGCGGCCGCTCATAAGGTCGGTGGTGTGCACGTCCTTGACGTCAAATCCGGCCAAGTAGAGGGAGTAGGCCATCTCACGGTCGCCGTTGATGCCTTTCTCGCGGATGATGGCCGCTTTCACGCCCTTGCGCTCGGTGTTGATGTCACCAAATTTACCCTTGAAAGAGGCGGGGATACGGAAGCGCAGGGGTTGCTTGCTGTAGTTTTGGTAACGCAGGGCGGCGCATTTCTCGCCGCTCTGGATGGAATCCAACAGGTAGGAGGATTCAAACCATACGTCGCGCATCGAATCGATGGGCACCAAGTGGATTTGGTCGTCGTGGGTGATCATCAGCACGCGGTCCTTGGCCGTGGCGCCGATGGGGAAGTATTTCACGCCCGATTCGTCCAAAATGGCCTCCACACGGTCCTTCATGCGGTCGTCCACTTGAATCACCATGGCGGGATTCTCGGCGAAGAGGATCTTGGCCAGGTCTTTCTCGCCGTGCATGGCGAAGCCGTCGGTGTAGACGTTCAAGCCACCCTTGGTGTTGGCAAAGGTCATCTCCAGCAGGGTGGTGATCAAGCCACCGGCCGACACGTCGTGACCAGCCAACAGCAAGCCTTTCTTCACCAATTGCTGCACAGTGGCGAATGCCGTAACGAATTTTTCAGCATCCTTTACTGTAGGAGCGTCGGCGCCAAGGCGATTGAGCACCTGGGCGAGAGCCGAGCCGCCGAGCTTGAGAGAGTCGGATGAGAAGTCTATATAATATAATGTGGATTCACGGGGTTGTAGCACGGGGGTAAGGGTCTTCTTGACATCGGAAACCTCACCGGCGGCCGAGATGATGACAGTGCCAGGGGCGAATATCTTCTCCTCTCCGTATTTTTGGGTCATCGACAGGGAGTCCTTGCCTGTGGGGATGTTGATTCCGAGGGCCACAGCGAAGTCGGAGCAGGCTTGCACCGCGCGGTACAAGGCGGCGTCCTCCCCGGGATTCTTGCAGGGCCACATCCAGTTGGCGCTCAGCGACACTGATTTGAGCCCCTGCTTGAGGTTGGCACCGGCGATGTTGGTAAGGGCTTCAGCGATAGCCATCACCGAGCCTTTGGCGGCGTCGACCAATGCCACTTGGGGAGCGTGACCGATGGAGGTGGCGATGCCCTCCTTGCCTCGGTAATCGAGGGCTACCACGCCGCAGTCGCTCAGGGGCAACTGGATTTCGCCTTGGCATTGCTGGCGTGCGATACGGCCCGTGACGGAGCGGTCAACCTTGTTGGTCAACCAGTCTTTGCAAGCCACCGCCTCCAAGCGCAGCACGTCGCGCAGGTAGTCGGGAAGCTTGGTCAAGTCATAGTCCACGTCGGCGTATCGGCGCTCGATTGTCGTGTCGCGCATGACGGTCTTGGGGGAGTTGCCAAACATATCGGCCATCTCCAAGTCGATGGGATTTCGACCGTGTGTCTTGGTGTGCTCAAATGTGAATCGGTGGTCGTCGGTAGTCTCGCCCACTACGTAAATCGGGGCACGCTCGCGCTGGGCGATGCGCTCGATATAGGGGATGTCGTCGGCGTTGACCACGAAACCCATGCGCTCCTGGCTCTCGTTGCCCACAATCTCCTTGTCGCTGAGGGTGGGATCGCCGATGGGGAGAGAATCGATGTCGATTTTGCCCCCGGTGCTTTCCACAAGCTCGGAGAGGGCGTTGAGGTGACCGCCCGCACCATGGTCGTGGATTGATACGATGGGGTTGCGGTCGTCCTCGGCGAGGGCACGGATCACGTTGGCCACGCGCTTTTGCATCTCGGGGTTGGCGCGCTGCACGGCGTTCAATTCGATGGAGTTGTCGTACTGGCCGGTCTCAACCGACGATACGGCACCACCGCCCATACCGATGCGGTAGTTGTCGCCACCCATCACCACCACTTTTTGCCCTGAATCGGGCTCGCCCTTTATGGCGTCGCGCTTGGCTGCGAAGCCCACGCCACCGGCGAGCATGATCACCTTGTCGTAGGCGTAGCGACGCTGGTCCTCCTCATGCTCAAATGTCAACAGAGAGCCGCAGATGAGGGGTTGGCCAAACTTGTTGCCGAAGTCGCTCGCTCCGTTGGATGCCTTGATGAGGATATCGGAGGGCGTTTGGTAGAGCCAAGCTCGAGGGTCCATCATCATCTCCCAGCGATGCTCGGGGGATAGGCGGGGATAGGATGTCATGTAGACGGCCGTTCCAGCCAGGGGGAGGGAGGCGCGTCCACCGCCAAGACGGTCGCGAATCTCGCCGCCAGTGCCTGTAGCGGCTCCGTTGAACGGCTCCACGGTTGTGGGGAAGTTGTGGGTCTCGGCTTTGAGCGAGATCACGGCGTCGATGGGCTTGAGGTGGAAGTAATCGGGGCGGTCGGGGTGCTGCGGAGCGAATTGCTCGATCCTCGGGCCCTTGACGAAGGCCACATTATCCTTATAGGCCGAAACCAGGCCGTTGGGATTCTCTTGGGATGTGCGCTTGATAAGCTTGAACAGTGACATGGGCTTCTCCTCGCCGTCGATGATGAACGTACCGTTGAAAATCTTGTGGCGGCAGTGCTCAGAGTTGACCTGCGAGAAACCGAAAATCTCGCTGTCGGTCAAGGGGCGACCCAGCTTGTCGGCCAAGCCGCGCAGGTAGTCCTCCTCGTCGGGGCTGAGGGCGAGGCCCTCCTGAAGGTTGTAGGCGTGGATGTCGGTCACCTCCACTATAGCCTCGGGCTTGCGGCCGGGGTTGAACACTTGCTGGCCCAATCCGTCTCGGTAAAGGCGCTGGAGCATCTTGTCGAAGGTGGCCTCCTTACCCGTGGGCACGCGGTGGTACTCCTCGATGCGGGTGATTCCCGTCAAACCCATATTCTGGGTGATCTCGACGGCGTTGGTGCTCCAGGGAGTGATCATCTCGCGGCGCGGACCAACGAAACTGCCTTTCACTTTACGGGCTGCCAAGGGCTTGGCTCCGTCGAAAAGCCATTGCAAACGCTCATTTTCTTCGGGCGACAACTGGTGGTCGGCGTCTACGGCGATCACTACGTCGGCCCCTTTCTTGAAAAATTGTACCATTGCTGATGGTGCTGTGATGATTGAGTGATTTTATGGCGCGAAGTTAACGATTTTTTCGCGGATTTTGACGTAATCTCGCCACAGAGTTGTATCTTTGTGGTCGAAATGGATTATTATTCACCCAAAATACCTCACATTATGAAAAAATTGCTTGTAGCTCTCGTTGTAGCGTTGATGACCGTAGGTTCGGCCTCGGCACAGTTCCACTGGGGCCCGAAGGTGGGCTTCACCACCAACAAATTGCACATGGATAAGAGCGGATTGGACTCCGATAACCGCACAGGCTTCACCGGCGGCTTGATGGCCGAGGTGGGCGTACCTTTGGTGGGGTTGTGCTTCGACGCCTCGCTGATGTACGTGCGTCGCTCATTCGAGTACACCGCCGAGGATGTCACCACCGGCAACGATGTCACCTTGAAGTACAACCGCGACTACTTCGAGATCCCGGTCAACATCAAGTACAAGATCCAGATCATTGGCGTGGAGAAGATCGTGAAGCCTTACATCTTCACCGGCCCGTCGTTCGCCTTCCTGTGCTCCAAGAAGAGCATGGACGCGTTCAAGAACAAGTCGTTCGACTGCTCGTGGAACTTCGGCATCGGCGTGGAGCTGCTGTCCCACCTTCAGGTGCAAGGCTCTTACGGTTTGGGCATCACCAAATCGGTGGAGAGCAACGTCGACGCTAACGGCAACAGTCTCTACTCGGGCAAGGACCGCTTCTGGACCGTCACCGCCGCCTGGCTGTTCTGATTGAACCTTTCTTGAGTGACCTTGTTATAAACTATGCAGAGGGATTACAGCGCCAGGCGCTGTAGTTCCTCCGCTTAGGTTTTAAACGTATACGATTATGGATATTCAAGAGATCATTCAACAGGTAAAGGATAAGTTCGGCGACAAGATCGACGTTGATAAGATCACCGAATACGTTAAGAACGCTGGTGCTGACGGCAAGACCTCGATCGAGGACATCCTCGCCAAGGTAAAGGACGGCTCGCTGGGACACCTGTTCAAAGGATAGCCGCCTCCCGGTTATATCACCTTATACTCGTGCATTCGTTTACTCGTTCACTCGTGTACTCGAATGCACGATTTCACGAATACACGACATAGCCAGGGATAGTGAAAAGAAATTCACGAAAAAAGGAGAGTTGATAAGGATTTTTGACTACCTTTGTGGCCAAAATGGAGAATTGTGGGGATAACCCGCAGTAAATGTTAATAACCTTGAAATCGGCCATTCTCAAGTTCCTGCTATGGTTTGTGGTCTTGACGGCGCTCATGGCGCTGCTCAAGTGGGGTTTTATGGCCTATAACAGCGATATTTACGCGGCCTATTCGTGGGGGCAGTGGTGGCAGGTGCTGTGGTCGGGCCTGAAGATGGACATGTCGGTGGCCGGGTACCTGACGATTATCCCCGGGGTGCTGATTATCGCCCAATTGTGGGCACATCCCCGCAACAAGGTTATTCCCCTGATTTCCAAGATATATTGCTGGCTTGCAGGCGTGCTGATAGCAGGTACAGCGGTTGCCGACGCCGTGCTGTACCCGTTCTGGGGATTCAAATTGGACATGACCCCGCTGTTCTACTTCTCGACGTCGCCCTCGGCCGCGATGGCCAGCGTGTCGGGATGGTTTGTGTTCTTGGGGATATTGGTGTGGCTGGTGATAGGTGTTGCCCTGGGATTCGTGCTGTGGTACAGCGCGGGATGCAGGAAAGTGAAGTGCAAGCTGGAGCGACGGGCTGCGTCCACGGGCGTGATGGTGTTGCTGATAGCGGCCCTGTTCCTGCCTATCAGAGGTAGCGTCACCGTGTCGACCATGAATCCCAGCCGGGCGTATTTTTCCACCGACATGCGCCTCAACCACGCCGCGGTCAACCCCGCGTTCAGCCTTCTCTACTCGGCCGCTCACCAAGGTGGAGACGACGAGCAATTCCACTTCATGGACGATGCCGAGGCCGCCCGCATTTTCGCCCAGAGCCTCAGGGTGGATTCCATTGGCGGTAAGGTGCCATGCGGAAACCCGCAGGGAGTGCTCTCCACCCCTCGCCCAGATATCTATATAATTATATTGGAAAGCTTCTCGGCCCACCTGATGCCCTCGCTTGGCGGCGAGCCTGTGACCATGGGACTGGACTCCATCGCCCGCTCGGGGCTGTCGTTCACCAAGGCATTCGCCTCGGGATTCCGCACCGACCGCGCCATTCCCGCTATCCTCAGCGGCTACCCGTCGATGCCCACGCAAAGCGCCATGAAGGATATCGCCCGTTGCGAGCGCATCCCCTCGTTGTCGCAGGAGCTGGTGGAGGAGGGGTATGAGTGCGCTTACTACTACGGTGGCGACGCCAATTTCACCAATATGCTTGCCTTTCTGCGTGCCGCTGGCTTCGCCAAGGTGGTTTCCGACAAGGATTTCCCTATCTCCGAGAGGCTGTCGAAATGGGGTGTACACGACCATCTTGTGTTGGAAAAAGCGTTGCAGGATGCTTTGGAACGCCATCCATCGCGGCATTTCACTGTGATCCAGACGTCGTCGAGCCACGAGCCGTTTGAGGTGCCGTACAGCAACCCGCGGTTCCCCGACAAGCGTCGCAACGCATTGGCCTACACCGACTCGTGTGTCACAACTTTTGTTAACGCGCTCCGCAAGGATACTAATTGGGCCAACACGCTCGTTATACTTGTACCCGACCACTACTCGGTGTACCCGCAAGGGCTTACCGACCCGTTGGCTCGTCACCATGTACCGCTGGTGCTCACCGGTGGCGCCCTGCAATTTAAAGGACAGGTTGACACTCCCGTTGACCATACAGCTATCGCCGCTACCGTGCTGGGAATGATGGGCTTACCCCACGACCAGCTACGATTCAGCCGCGACGCTTTCGATCCCGGCACGGCTGCGGCCGCGCTATTCTCCTCCCCAGGGTTCTTCGGATGGGTTACGCCCACCGACACCCTCGTCTACGATTACGACCAACGTCTATTTACCATCTCTCATTCCAACGACACCGCCACGGCACGTCGCCGCATGCTGGCCACGATCCAGACCCTCTACAGCGACTTCGCCCACAGGCAGTAAACACACCAAAAAACACAATGATCGAATTTCTCAACAATATCGACTCCTCTATAATCTGGCGCTTAACGGTGCCGGGGGCGCCTTCTGGGACCAATTCATGTACACCTTCTCGGGCAAATGGATATGGGTGCCGATGTACGCCACGCTGCTGTTCATCCTCTTCCGCCTGTTTGAGTGGAGAATAGCCACCGTCTACGCCTTGGCGATTATCCTCACCATCGTGATCTGCGACCAACTGTGCGCCAGCCACCTGCGCCCTCTCGTGGGCCGGCTCCGACCGTCCAATCCCGACAACCCATTGTCGCAATTTATCCACATAGTCAAGGGATATCGGGGAGGAGCGCACGGGTTCCCCTCGTGCCATGCCGCCAACTCGTTCGGACTGGCCACCATCCTCAGCTTCATCATCGCCCGCAAGAGGTTTGTGATATTCATAATGAGCTGGGCCACGCTCAACTCCTACTCGCGCATTTACCTGGGTGTACACTACCCGGGCGACATCCTTGTGGGAGCCGCTATCGGTTTCATTGTGGGTTATCTAATGTACCGCGTAGGCCGCTCAGTGGCCCGCCGCGTTGCCGAGCGACACATGCAACCCTCCCACCCCGTCATGGGCCACGTGAGCTTCTCGGGCATGTCGGTGAGCCTGCGCGTGAGCGACGTGATGCTGGGAGCCGCCCTGATCACCGCCATGGTGATCACCTCCATCGCCATCTAACATTTTCCCCTCCCTTGGCGTTATAAATAGAAATAATACCGCCATGACAAAATTCGTATCCTGGAACGTCAACGGCCTGCGAGCCGCCCGCACAAAAGGCTTCGACCAAGTGGTCACCGGCCTCGACGCCGACTTCTTCTGCGTGCAGGAAACCAAGCTGCAAGAGGGGCAAATCGACCCCGATTTCATCCCCGGTTACCACTCCTTCTGGAATTACGCCGAGAAGAAGGGCTACTCGGGCGTGGCTATCCTCGGTCGGCAGGAGCCACTCGACGTGATACGCCAAATAGGCCACGAGGGCGACTCCGAGGGACGTGCCTTGGCTATCGAATTGCCTGAATACTATCTCGTTAACGTCTACGCTCCCAATTCCCAACCCGAGCTGCGCCGTATTGAGTTCCGCATGAGTTGGGAGGACTCATTCCGGGAATTTTTACACGGGCTTGACCAGAAGAAACCGGTGATTGTGTGCGGCGACTTCAACGTTGCCCACCACGACATCGACCTGCGCAACCCCGACGAGTTTCGTGGCTCCACAGGCTTCTCCGAGCCTGAGCGAGGCAAGTTGGAGCAACTGCTCGGAGCCGGTTTCATCGACACCTACCGCGCGCTACACCCCACAGAGGAGAAGGTGTACACATGGTGGAGCTACATGGCCCGCGAGCGACAGCGCAACATCGGCTGGCGCATCGACTACTTCCTCATCAGCGAGCGCTTGCGCCCCCGCCTGGAGGACGCCTCGGTCTACCGCCACATCCTGGGCTCCGACCACTGCCCCATCTCCATCACCCTCAGCTAAAATATTGTTAAATTTGACGTCATAGCGAATACTTTTGCCATCTAATTGTTATATTTGCAAAAACAAATTACGATTATGGCAACAGTAGCAACCACCATCCGCCTCGACAGCGAGTTGAAGAAACGTTTTGACGCCCTTTGCGACGAATTCGGCTTGACAGTCAACACCGCCATCAACCTTTTCGTCAAAAGCGTCGTGCGCACCCGCAGCATCCCGTTCCGTGTTTCGGCCGAACCAATTGATTTTGAAGGGTTTAAAGTTTTGGACGAACTCCGAGCCCAAGCCGCCGCAGCCGGTGTTAGTGACATGACCCTCGATGAAATCAACGCCGAAATAGCCGCTGCCCGCGCCGAAAGAAAATGACACCTGTATTTGCCGTCATTGATACCAATGTAGTGGTATCCGCTTTGATTTCCCAAAACATGTTTTCTCCTCTCAAGAGAGTGATAGCATGCATTCTTAAGAATCAAATTATCCCCATACTTTCCCACGAGATTGTGGGAGAGTATAACACAGTGCTCAATCGGCCCAAATTTAAGCTCGAGAAAGAGACCATCAACAAGATGCTCGAAATCCTGCACGAGCATGGAGAATACCGTGACCCTACTCCATATGAAAACATTCTTCCGGACCCCAAAGACCGCATCTTCTACGAGATTTCTCTCACGGGCGACAACTTCCTCGTCACGGGCAACCTTAAGCACTTCCCTTCCACGCCCAAGGTAGTCTCCCCCGCCCAAATGATGGAAATCATCGACGCCATGTACACCTAGGGTCTGGCGTAGCCGGGGCGGGAGAGGATGCGAACAGTCAACGGAGCCACTTCTTTTCTCGTTACTTCCTGTAGAGATGGTGAGCATTTCGGAGGTCGATTAGACAAATTAGACAATGCCTAATTCGCTGATTATGGATAAATTAACTATAATCTAAAAGTCTAACTTGTCTAATCCCCCTTTTCAAGGGAGATTGCTCCTGGGTGTGTGAAAAGGAGCGGCAGCCCAGCCTGGGAGTTAGGGCCGCCCTCGGCCCGTCACCAAGGATGCCTCCATACAAGTGGCCGCTGAGGGCAGCGGCCTTCCCAGGTTGGGCTGACGCGCGCCATCCTCTCCCAGCGTGGGGAGGGGCTTAGGAGGCTGAGGCGCGGCGGTAGAGGATGATGGCGATGATAAGGTAGATGACGTTGGGTATCCACATGGCCACCAAGGGGGAGGTCAAGCCCGACACGGCGAAGGTCGACGTCACAGTCATGAACAGGATGTAGCTGAACGACAGCAAAAGGCCGATGCCGATGTTGATGCCCATGCCGCCCTTGACCTTGCGCGACGACAGCGACATGCCGATAACGGTGAGGATGAACGCGGCGGCGGTCATGGCGTAGCGGCGGTGGTACTCGATTTCGAAATTCTTGATGTTGGCCACGCCACGCTGCTTCTGGCGGTCTATGTAGGCTTTGAGCTGGGGCGTGGTGAGCATCTCTTGGTCGTTCTTGGCGATGAGGAAGTCGCGAGGTTCAAAGGGGATAACCGTGTCTAATACCGCACCCGAGGTGATCTTCTCGCGGGTCTCGTGAAACTCGCGGATGGTGTAGTCGCGCACCTGCCACTGGTAGAGGGTGTCCCACTTGATGGTTTGGGCCGTCAGTCGGGAGGCCAATTTCTTGTCCTTGAACTTGTCGAGGGTGAACTTGTGGCCCGTCTTGGTGATGTTGTCGTATCGGCTCATGTAGGCGATTTCCCCCGGGGCGACCTGCATCATGATGTTGGCCCCGTAATCGACGCGCTTGTTCTTGACGTAGGTGTTGGTGTAGGCGATACGCTCAACATTGGCCGGTGGGATCACGTAGGCCGACAGCAGGTAGGTGGCGATGGCGATCACGGCCGCCGAGTACATGTAAGGCCGGAGCAGGCGGTTGAAACTCATTCCCGACGAGAGCATGGCGATGATCTCGGAGTTGCCAGCCAATTTCGACGTGAAGAAAATCACCGCGATGAAGGTGAACAGCGGCGAGAACTGATTAGCGAAATACGGCAGGAAGTTGACGAAATAGTCGAATATGGTGGCGTGCAACGGCGCCTTGAGGAACGAATCTAGCTTCTCGTTGATGTCAAACATCACCGTTATCGCCAAAATCAGGATAATGGCGAAGATGTAAGTGCCTAGGAACTTGCGTATTATATAACGGTCGAGAATCGTGAACATCACAGGCGGCGGGTTACTTGTTCCAGAATTTGCGGCTTCCACTGGGCGAAATCGCCGGCGAGGATGTGGCGGCGAGCCTCCCCGCCGAGCCACAGGTAGAAAGCGAGGTTGTGCAGCGACCCGATCTGCATGGCCAGGAACTCCTCGGCGATGAACAGGTGCCGCACGTAAGCCTTGGTATAGATGCGGTCGATCTCGGTGGGGCCGTCCTCTTGCAGCGGGGAGAAATCGTTGGCCCACTTGGCGTTGCGCATGTTCATGATGCCGTGCTTGGTGAACAGCATGCCTCGGCGGCCGTTGCGTGTGGGCATCACGCAGTCCATCATATCCACCCCTCGGTCGATAGCCTCGAGGATGTTGGCGGGCGTGCCCACGCCCATCAGGTAGCGCGGACGATCCTTGGGTAGGATGTCGTTGACCACCTCAATCATCTCGTACATCACCTCGGCAGGCTCCCCCACTGCCAGGCCGCCGATGGCGTTGCCCTCAGCCCCAAGGTCGGTGACAAACTTGGCGGATTCCTGCCTGAGGTCCTTATATGTGCAACCTTGGACAATGGGGAAGAAGGCTTGCGAGTAGCCGTACAGCCCCTCGGTCTCCTTGTAGCGCTGCCAGCCTCGCTGGAGCCAGCGGTGGGTGAGGTCGAGCGATTTTCTCGCATAGTGGCGCTCAGACGTGCCGGGAGGACACTCATCAAGGGCCATCATAATGTCGGAGCCGATGGTGCGTTGCAGGTCCACGACCTTCTCGGGGGTGAATAGGTGCTTGGAGCCGTCGATATGAGAGCGGAAATGCGCGCCCTCCTCCGTTAATTTTCGGTTTTCGGCGAGGGAAAACACTTGGAAGCCTCCGCTATCGGTCAAGATAGGGCCGTCCCAAGAGTTAAATTTATGTAAACCGCCAGCCTGCCGCAAAATCTCCACGCCCGGGCGCAAGTAGAGGTGATAAGTGTTGCCCAAAATAATCTGAGCCTTCACCTCGTCGTGCAACTCCTTGACATGCACGGCTTTGACGCTACCTACCGTACCCACGGGCATGAAGATCGGGGTCTCGATCTGGCCATGGGCGGTAGTGATTATGCCCGCGCGTGCCGCGGTGCCGGGGGCTGTCGCTTGTAATTCAAAATCCATAATTGTGGGTGCAAAGTTACTCCAACTTGGCCGATTCGCCAAATTTTAGTAACTTTGGAGGCTCAAATTGCTATGGGAGCATTCAAAAACCGATCATTCAACATGAAGAAAATACTAATATCAGTGTTAACAGCAGCTACCGCGGCCACCGCTTCGGCCGCCAACCCGTTCTTCCAGGAGTTCAACACGGTTCACAACACAGTCCCCTTCAACAGCGTCAAAACCGCCGACTACGAGGAGGCTATCGACCGTGGCATCGCTCTCGCCCAGCAAGAGATCGACGCAATCTGCGCCCAAACGGACGCCCCCACATTCCAGAACACCATCGTCGCCTACGAGCGCTCGGGCAAGGACCTTGACCGCGTGGTGGAGGTATTCGACGCCATGACCTCGGCCATGAACGACCCCGAGATGATGGACCTGTCCCTGCGCGTCTACCAAAAATTGAGCGACTTCTCCACCTCCGTAACCCTCAACGAGGCCCTGTGGAAGCGTGTCAAGACCGTCTACGACAACGCAGCCCTAGGGGAGCCGGCCTTGGACGGCCATAGCCCCTTCTCTCCCGAGGACCAAATGCTCCTCCAAAAGACCTACGACGCCTTCGCCCTCCAAGGCGCCAACCTCGAGGGTGCCGACCGCGACACCTTCAAGCAACTCTCGGCCGAGCTGAGCGACCTCACCACCCGTTTCGGCCAAAACGTGCTCAAAGAGCTGTACACCTACGAGATTTGGCTCACCAAGGACGACCTTGACGGCCTCCCCCAAAGCTCCATCGACGCCGCCGCTCTCGCAGCCAAGGAGAAAGGACGCGAAGGGGAGTACCTGTTCACCCTCGCCCAGCCCACCTACATGGCGTTCATGAAATACTCCAAGCGCCGCGACCTGCGCGAGAAGATGTACCGCCTCTACAACGGACGCAACACCCAGGGCGAGTTCTCCAACAAGGATATCATCAAGCAAATCTCCGAGAAACGCCTCCAATTGGCCCGCCTTCTGGGCTCCAAGACCTACGCCGAGCACAAGCTAAAGCGCACCATGGCGCAATCGCCCTTTGGCGTGTACGACCTGCTCGACCGCCTGCGTGACGCGTACGTCCCCGCCATGAAAGCCGAGATGAAGGAGCTGAACGAGTTCGCCCAGACAATGGAGAACGATCCCTCGTTCACCGTCACCCCTTGGGACTACAGTTACTACTCCAACCTGCTGAAAGCCTCCAAATACGACTACAACGAGGAGGAATACCGCCCCTACTTCGAATTGAACAACGTGATCGACGGCGTATTCGGCCTCGCCACCAAGCTCTATGGCCTGACATTCACCTACAACCCCGAAATCGAGGTATACCACCCCGAGGTGAAAGCCTACGAGGTGAAGGACCGTGACGGCTCCTACGTGGGCATCATCTACACCGACTTCTTCCCCCGCGACAGCAAAAGCCCCGGTGCGTGGATGACCGGCTTCCGCCCCCAATCCATCGACGCTGACGGCACCAACGAGCGCCCCCACGTGTCGATCGTGATGAACTTCACCAAGCCCACCGCCGACGCTCCCTCACTCCTCACCCCCTACGAGGTAGAGACGTTCCTCCACGAGTTTGGCCACGCCCTCCACGGCCTGCTGGCCAACACCAAATACGCCTCCATGTCAGGCACCTCGGTTTACCGCGACTTTGTGGAGCTTCCCTCCCAGTTCAACGAGAATTACTTGACCGAGAAAGAGTTTCTCGACGGATTCGCCCGCCACTACCAGACCGGCGAGGCCATCCCCCAGGAATTGGTGGACAAACTAGTGAAATCCTCCCAATACGGAGCCGCCTACGCCTGCGTGCGCCAGCTCAACTTCGGCTACTTGGACATGGCTTGGCACTCGATTACCGAGCCTGTCGCCGACCCTGTGGCGTTTGAGAACGAGGCCATCGAGCAGGTACAGATCTTCCCCGCCGAGGACGGAGCGATGATCTCCCCGCAGTTCAGCCACATCTTCGCCGGTGGTTACGCAGCCGGTTACTATAGCTACAAATGGGCAGAGGTGCTGGATGCCGACGCGTTCGCCCATTTCAAGGAGAACGGCATCTTCGACCAAGAGACGGCCCAATCGTTCCGCAAGAACATCCTCGAAAAGGGAGGCACCGAGAATCCCGCCGAGCTTTACCGCCGCTTCCGTGGCCACGACGCCACCATCGACGCCTTGCTCGAGCGTGACGGCATCAAAAAGGCCGACGATTCCCTCCCCGCTC
>JAJPXC010000020.1 GCA_021205635.1 Bacteroidales bacterium
ACTGCCGAAATCTTATTTACCGAAAACTTATGAAATTTTATTTGCAGATTACAGGTGCTCAATTCACGCCAATTGGAGCGTGGCAACACCCTGCGTGACCTCGCCCTGCCGCAAGGGTCGCTGGTGATGATGATTAAGCGTGGTGACCGGCGTATCGTCCCCAACGGCACTGTGAAACTCCGCACAGGCGACGCTCTGCTCATTATCCAGGAGGAGGCGCAGTAGAAGAAGTTTCTGGTTTCTAGTTTCGACCCGAAATCTCGACTGGGAAGAGGGGCGATTCCTCTTGCCATCCACCGCCGAGGAAGACAATCAGGTGATTAGTGATATCGTTGCGGAAGAGTGAAGGGAGGAACCGGGAGATTGGCCGTGGAACGGAGGTTGCCTAGGGGATAGTCGGCGTAGTTGTAGCGTAGTTCTGTAATCGAGGATAGGTCGTCGGTCACCACTTCAATCTCGGTGGGAGAGATTTGGCGGGCGTTGGCCAGGTGCCAATGGCCTTTATCGTCGAGGGCGGTGAAGCCTTGTCCTCCACCGGCTATCACAACGGGAGCATCGAAGACAATCACCGCTCGCTCTGCCTGGCAATCATAAGAGGTGACGCGAGGAGCCGAGCAAGTTAGATTGGTGCGGCCGTAATCGTGATTCAAAGCCACATTGGCCAAGCGACGCGCCACCTCCTGTTTGTTTTTGGGATGGATGTCGTCGGCGTTGCCAAGATCGATAGCCGTTACCATATCAACGTGAGGGAGTGTCAGGGCTGATGTTTGGGCTTGTCGCAGGGCGGCGTATTGGGATTGGGGCTGGAGTTGCATTGGCTGTTGGTAAGCAGCTAATTGGACAAAATAGAATGGCATGTCAGGCTGATTCCAACCTTCTCGCCAAGCGGTGATCATGGCCGGGAAAAGGCGTGAATATTGCTCGGCGCGCCCCACATTGGCGCATCCTTGATACCACAGCACACCCTTTATGGGCATAACTTGGCATGGGTGAATCATGGCGTTGAACAGCGTCGTGGGGGCAAACTCGCACATCGGGGATTGCGGCCGTTGAGGCAGTTGGGAGAAGTCGCTCGCCACCGCGTAGTCCCATCTTCCCGCCAGGGATTGCTTCCAATCGCCCATAGCGATGGTGAGATTCTCGGGGTCGCCCCATATCCCGCCACCTCCATTGGTGTCCACAACCATTACAAGGATTTCGTTGCGGCCGTGGTGCAAGGCCGAGCCGGGGACGGTGTAGAGACGGTGAGTGTCGTAACCCTCGGTGTGGCCTACTTCTTGACCATTGATATAGGTAACGTCCTCATCATCAACGGCACAAAGGCTGAGAATTGCGTCCTTGAGTGGCACGTCGTCGGGGATGGTGAAGGTGGTTTTCAGCCAAACTACCCCGTCAAATTCGGGCAACACCGATTGCTCCCACAGCCCGGGAACTGGCATCTTCCCCCACTCGCAATCAGCGGTGTTGTCAAAACTTTTGGGGATAGCCACCGACTCCCACTCGGCATATTTCTTGTCAAAATCGGCTTGAATCTTGGCTGTATCGTAACCTACCGCGGCGAGGTACTCAAGTTGTTCCCCAAACTCGTTCTCCTTTAGCAAGGCGTCCCTGGGCGACCAAGCCTCGATGGGAGTGCCGCCCCAAGTGGCGTCGATTATGCCAATGGGGATGTCCAAGGAATCGGTCAACGCCCGCCCATAGAAATAGCCAATAGATGAGAAATTCTCCACCGACTGGGGATTGGCCGAGCGCCATCCGCTCATGTTCACCTGAGGGTCGTCCAAAGGCTGTATCGAAGTGGAGGGCGTGACCTGCAAAAGCCTTAACTTGGGGCGTTTGGCTTGCTGTATCTCCCGATCGTAATCCATCACCTTGCCCCATCCTTTTAGCGGCATCTGCATATTGGATTGGCCCGAACAAAGCCACACCTCTCCTACAAGCACATCGCTGAGGGTCAACGTGTTGCGGCCATCCTTCAACGTGATATTATAGGGACCACCAGCGGCGGGGGTGGGCAAGGAGACCGAGAACTGCCCTTTGGCGTCGGCCTTTGTCGCGACCGGCTTTCCATCCCATGAGGGGGTAATCGTTATGGTAGATTTGGGGCTGGTTTGACCCGGGATTGTGAGCGTGGAGAGTTGTTGCACTACCATGCTGTCGGTGAATACTCGGGGGAGGTGGATTTGTGCCGTGGCCCCCAAAATTGATGTGGCGCACACGGCAACTGAGAGGATATGTTTCATGATTTTCCGATGTTTTCTACTTGATAGTCGAAAGTGTCCTTGGACAGGATGGCTTTGTTGCGGGTTTTCATGCGCTTGTTGTAGATGGTTTGGACCGAGCAGTGTAGAATGTCGGCGATGCGGGCGCTGTCGGTGATGCCTAAGTGGATGAGGGCGTAGATGCGCAGCTCGGTGTTGAGGCGTCCGTCCTCTTTGGGCAGTATCTGCTGGTCGGGTTGCAACAGGTGGTTGAAATCCTCGACGAAGTTGGGATAGACACTCAGGAAGGTTTCGTCAAATTTTTTGTAGTATTCCTTGAGCATCGCTTGCTCATCGTCGCGGTCCTGGGCGAGTAGCAATGCTTTGTCGTATTGGCTGGATTTGAGCAGCCGCAGCATGGATCGGCGGAAGGCTTCCACCTTGTCGAGATACTGGGAGCACGCCTCGAGCATCTCGCCTATGCAACGGGCTTTGGCGCGGTCGCTTTCCTCCAAGGAGGCGTTGGCCTGTTGCATTCGCTGCTGCATTTCGAGCATCTGCTGGTTGTTGTCGGCAAGCTGGGAGTAGGTGGTCGAGAGTTCCTCCAAGCGGTCGGTGATGCCCACCTTGGCCTTGGCGAGGTTGTCGTAGGAGCGAGCCAATTTGCGTCGTTGGAGGTAGATGTAGACGCAAGTGGCGAGGAGGATGAGGGCGAAGATGATTGTGAGCCAAGTGTGGGTGCGGTCGGCGCGGTGGAGTTGCACAAATCGGTCGTGGTAGTGGCGATGGATTTCGTTTTGAAGCGAGGCCACGCGGAGCATCCTCACGCGGTTTTTGAATCGTTCGGCACACACCATGCAGTGGTCGACATAATCGTAGGCGCGCTGTAGCTCGCCGTAGCGATCCATGATCACCGCCAATTCCTCCAAGGAGGCGATTTCGCGGTTGGCGATTTGCATGTCGGCTATGGCGCTTCGGATAAGGAAGTAGACCTTGCCTTGCTCGTCACCTAGGGTGTCGTAAAGGCGTGCCACCATCCAAGCGAGGGTGGCGTCGCTTTGGGATTCGTAACCGAGGTTGTCCATCACGGGAAGCACTCGGTCGAGCACCTGCTGTGACTGATCGGGGTCGCCCATCGCTTGATAGGCCAGATAGCGGTAATATTCGGGATGGGAGGGGGGAAGAATCTTCATCAATGAGTCGAGCACGGCTTTCCCCTCGTCGGGGAGCATCTCTACCTCCGAGTTGATTTTCTTGTACTGGTTCTCGTGGGAGATAAGGTAGATTTGCTGGCGCATGTAGCGGATTTTCAGGTCATTGGAAAGCCCGTCGGGGTCAACTTTCTCCAACTCGGCTTTACCCTCGTCGAGCAATCCGATGGCGGTGTAGATGGTGGAAGCCACGATGCGAATCTCATCCTGAAGGTCGGGCCGGTTGAGGTGCTCGGCCATTTCGAGGATACGCTTGCCATAGTAGAGGGCTGAGTCGCCATCAAATGTCTGGTATTCGTCGAAGATGGATTTGGCCACCCAGAATCGCTCCTCGTCGCCGGTGGTGCGGTCGAGTTTGGCTTTCAGCGACTCGATACGCTGGAGTTTCTGTTGTTCAAGGTCGTCGGAGCGCTGTAGCAGGGCGTCAAGTTGCTGCAGGGCTTGCTGGTTCTCCTTACTGAGCGTAGAGGCGCCGGCCGGGAGGCACGGCAGCAGGAGAATTAAGCATATTATGATGTGACGAATATCCATGGCTGAGACTTTGAGGCGGGTTAACCACCACAAATTTAGTGATTTTTATCCACATGAAATCATAATCGTGGGAGAAAAAGCCGGGGTGTTGCCATCGCGGCGACACCCCGGCGATCCATGTTCAAGTTTTTTCCTTATCCTATAGGTCTTATGGGGCTTATAGGGCTTAAGGGGCCTATAGGGGAATCCCTACTTAACTACTGTTTTGATATTGTTGACGATGTAAATCCCGGGGCGAAAGCCGTCTAACTTCAGGGTGCCGTCAACCGTTGTCGCGTGGAGCACTTGGCCCAAAGGGTTTACGACGACTACCTTGGTGGGCTGGGAGGCGGTCAATGTGATGCTACCTTGGCCAGAAACCACCGTAAGATTGGAGGGAATGTTGCGGCTGTTACTGGCAATGGATGAGGCCAGGGCGGCGTTGTACTCGGCGGCGTTGGTCGACATGGCGAGGTTGGGGAGCGTGCCGGTAGCGGTGTCGGTGGTGAGCGCCGAATAGACCTCGAGGGAGGATTTGTTCAGCTGGCTGTCGGCGAAGGGGTAGTTGGTCATCATCGAGGAGCGGTAGAACATTAGTTCTCCCACTGAGATGTTGGTAGCGGCATCGGTGTCGCCCACCGTCACCTCCACGGGTTCAAATTCCACGGTGGTGGTGCCTACACTCTCGCCGTCGATGATCAGTGCAAGCTGCTTGGCGGCATAGTTGTGGGTGAGAACGAGCTCGCTGACGGTGGCGCGTGCCTTGGGAGCGTAGGTGATCGCGCTTTCACCGGCCACTTTCACCACGTAATTGGTTCCGTCCCATGAGAGGGTGATGTCATTGTCGGTGCTGTCGGTTACCTTGACTATCTGGGCGGCCTCGGTGGCCGTGGCGGTAAGGGCTACGGTGAAGGAGTGGACGGTGGCCTCTGGGATGATGCTGATGCTCTGGCCTTGGGCCAACCCGCATATTGCCTGTGTCGATACACGATTCATGGTCAGTGTTTTGCCTGAGGCTAGGGCGTCAAACATTGAGGGCACCATGGCGTAGAAAAATTCGCGGTGACCCAGAGTGTTGGGGTGGTAGATATCAGTGGAGATATCGTAACCGTCGGCCCATTGTCCCGAGCCGTTGTCGATCGCGCCCAGCATGTTGATCGAAGGCACGTCCCAGCGTGCGATCTCCTCGTTCATGCTCTTGATGTAGGTGTAATCCGATTCGGTGAAATCGGCGCGGGTGTAGTTGTTCATCACCACGGGGATCTTGCCGTCCTCGCGAGCCTTGGCGATAAGCGACTGCATGTTGGTCTTGAACTGGTCGTATATGGCTTGCTGGTCGCTAGCGCCGTGGATGCCCTCGTTGCCCAGGGATATGGCGTAGATCACGTAGCTGCCATATTCACGCTGGAGGTCGTCGAAACGGTTGAGCAGGCTTACCGATGAGTTGCCGTTGATAGCGATGTTGGAGATATAGAAGGCGTTTTCGCTCTCGCTGGCCAAGTAGCGGCTGTTCAAGAGGTTATCGTACATGTAGGCGTAGCCCTCGTTGTTGTCGGCGCCTTGGCCGTTGGATACTGACGAGCCCATTACGGTGATGCGCAGGGGGTCGAGCGAGTCGGCACCGTTGGCGATTTCCCAAGTCATGGTGTTGAGGTCGACGGTGATTTTGTAATTGCCTGGATTCAAGGGGATATCGTCGCCCGAGTTGAGGGCGAGCTGGCTTGTGGAGCCGCTCACGCGCTTGTATTGGTAGTCCCACGACTTGTTCATCACGAAGTTGACGCGGCCTGAGTCGGAGGTTTTGTCGTAGCCCTCAAGCAATCCGTGGTAGCGCCACTGGCCTTGGCCGATGTAGGTCATCTCCACGCCTGTGGTGTTCCAGCCACCCACTGCTGAGCCTTCGACGCAGAAATAGGTGCACTCAAAAAGGGTAACAGCTTGATCATCGGCATTGTAGGTCAATTGATAGATGCCTGCTGAAGGGATTTGGGCGACAACTGTGGATGTGCCCTTGTCGGTAACAACAGTGACGGGAATCTCTCCCTCGGGGAGCTTGGCCCAGAGCTGCCAGTTGGAGCGGTCGGTTGAAACAAATGAGGTTAATTCGCCATCAATCAGGTCGTTGCCGGAAAGTGTAACCGAGGTGACGGTAACGATGTCGGGGCGGGTGACGTCGGTCAATTCCTCAATCTTCATGCAAGAGAGGGCCACGTAGGTTTGGGCGTTGTTGATCACCGTCAGGACAATAGTGCCTTCGGCGGTGGGGAACACAGGGTCGGTGACGAGGATGTTCTTGGAGTTTTGGCTCGCGGTAGAGCTGAAATTATTTCCCGCAACTTGCTGCGCGCCCCAAGCCTCGTTCAAGCCTTCGAGGTGGTAGAGGCCCAGGCGACAATCGGCGTGGCTGCGCGAGCCGAAGATGTGGAATCGGTAGCTTTTCTGGGGGTCGAGGCCCGAGAAGGTCATCGAGCGGGTAGTTTGAGTCGTCTCGGTGTAGAAATAGTCGTAAGTAGCGGTTTCCACAGCGAGGTCGCCGAGGTATTCGGCCGAGGGTGAGGTCAAGCCTCCACCCGAGGTGTAGCCGTTGGTAGAGAATTGGTCGTTGATGGTCAATGTTGCGCCTGTATCAACGCCGTCAGTGTCAATGAGATTGGCGTATTCCGAACCAGCGGCGCAGGCGTTGCTGCTGTTGTTGGTGATGTTGTTCCAGTTGCCGGCGGTCTTGGAGCCGCGGGAAACCGTGGAGCCGTCGCTGCCGAAGTCAAATAGCATCGCGCGGGTGACATTGCCAGCGTATTCGCGAGTATCGTCCACGGTCTCCATCTTCATGCAAGAGATTGGCACATAGGTTTTTGTCTCATTGCACAGGTAGAAGGTGATGTTGCCCGAGGCGTCGGGGTAGATGAGGTCGCTGACAGGGGTGTTGTCGGTGTTCTGGTTCTCGCCGTTGGCTCCGATGCCGGTGCCTGCAACCTGCATGGTGGTTGCCCAGCCGTTCTCGCCGGTGATGGTGTAGCGGCCAATGCGGGCGTCGCTAGCCGAGCGCGTGCCGAAGATGGTGAAACGATAGGCTTTGGTTGTGTCTAAGCCACGGATGACGAACGAGCGTCCACCGTCGCTGTTGTTGGTGTTGAACGCGTAATCGGTTGTAGCAGTGGCAACTGCGAGATCGCCAAGCAAATCGGCTGAGGGAGAGGTCAATCCGCCTGCCGAATTCACGCCCCAGGCGTTACACAGGACGAGGCTCAGCTCGGTGGCTGTGCCGTCGGCTTGCACGAGAGCGTCAAAGGCGGTTTTTGCGTCGATTGACTGGGCGCTCTCGGTGGCGGGAGCTATGTTGTTCCAGTAGTTACCGTTGTCGTCGGGGTTGGTGGTCAAGGTGCCACGCGTGCCCGAGCCTCCGAAGTCGAAATAGTAAGTTTGGGCGCCAGCTAGCATGGCCGTTGCCGAGAAAAGCATTGTGAAGATGGTCGTTTTCATATTGTGGGGTTGTGTGGTTGAACTTTTTCGCAAAGTTACTATCGCCCCTTGCTTGATGAAAACGCCGGTTAAAAGTTTTAGTAAATGTCTACTAAGCTCAAATAGCTATCAGCCAAGTGTTTGTCTTCTTAAGAATTGAAAAATTAGTAAAAATTATCGGCTGGTTAATTGGTAGAAAGCGACTGCTGAGGCGGCTGCCACATTGAGTGAATCCACCCCGTGATACATGGGAATGCGGGCGGTGTAATCGCATCCATCGATCACCCGTTGGGCAAGGCCGTCACCCTCGGTGCCCAGCACAATTGCCAAGCGTGGCTCGGAGTTGAGCGCGGGGTCGTCGATAGGCACTGATCGGTCGGTCAACGCCATCGCTACCGTTTTGAAGCTGAGTGAACGCAACACGTTGTTGAAATCCGGCCCGACGGGGAGCCAAGTCCACGGAACGAGGAACACCGAACCCATCGACACGCGTATCGAGCGGCGATTCCAAGGGTCACAGGTGCCCGGAGTGCAGAGCACTGCGTCGATCCCTAAGGCCGCAGCCGAGCGGAATATGGCGCCAATATTGGTGGTGTCGCACACTTGGTCGATAACAGCCACACGCCTCGCGTCACGGCAAACATCCTCCACCCGAGGATGCTCGGGACGGGTCATGGCGCACAACACGCCGCGGGTCAACTTATAACCTGTCAGGGATTCCAGCAACGCCCTCTCCCCCGTGTACACGGGCATGTTCTCAGGGCACATGGCGAGAATCTCAGCGGCGTCGCCGGTGATGTGCTTGCTCTCGCAAAGCATCGACTGGGGCTGATAACCCGACTCCAACGCCACCTTTATCACCTTGGGACTCTCCACAATCATCACTCCACCTCCCTGCCGCAATTGGGCTTCTGTCAAGCGGGCATAGGGAGCAAGCAAGGGATTGTCGAGGGAGGAAAGGTGGTGAAGAAACATGTATTAAGTGGTAGTGATTAGTGATTAAGTATGATAGCTTTTTTATTTGAAGGATTAAAGAAGCTATTGTGAAGCCCCCGCTGCGGGGGGTTGGGGGC
>JAJPXC010000096.1 GCA_021205635.1 Bacteroidales bacterium
GAGAGTGTTCTTCAAATCAATTGATTAATTTTGCAGTTGCTTGTTGACTCTACAGTCACCCGAATCGACCGCGGCCGCTAACAACTTCCAAGAATTTTTTGTAACTTTGTGAGTTAAACATCACAAGAAATCATGAGCGACGATCTTTTCGACCCCACAACCCCCGAGGCCATCGACGCCGATTACGGCGACGACGCGATCAAAACCCTCGAATGGAAAGAACATATCCGCCTGCGCCCGGGCATGTACATCGGCAAGCTTGGCGACGGCTCCAACGCCGACGACGGTATATATGTGCTTCTGAAAGAGGTGCTTGACAACGCTATCGACGAGTATATGATGGGCTTCGGCAAGCGTATCACCGTGGACATCGCCGAAGGCAGCGTCACAGTGCGCGACTTCGGCCGTGGCGTGCCCCTGGGCAAGGTGGTCGACGTGGCCTCCAAGATGAACACCGGCGGCAAATACGACTCCAAGGCGTTCAAGAAGTCGGTGGGACTGAACGGTGTGGGCATCAAGGCGGTCAACGCGTTGTCGACGTCGTTTGAAATCATGAGCGTGCGCGACGGCCAGATGAAACGCGCCCGTTTCTCGGCCGGCGAGCTGCTCGAGGAGAGCGACATCGAGTCAACGGAGGAGCCCAACGGCACCCTCGTGCGCTTCACCCCCGATGCCTCCATCTTCCGCGAATACCAGTACCACGACGAGTGGATCGTGCCCCTTATCAAGAACTACACGTTCCTGAACACTGGCTTGCAGATGGTGTTCAACGGCAAAAACTATCGCTCGCGCAACGGCTTGCTCGACCTCCTGGGCGAAAATCTCACCAAGGACCCGCTCTACCCTCCCATCCACCTCAAGGGCGACGACATCGAGGTGGCGATCACCCACGCCAACCAGTACGGCGAGGAGTACTACTCGTTCGTCAACGGTCAGCACACCACTCAGGGTGGCACTCATCTGGCCGCCTTCAAGGAGTCGGTTTCGCGCACGATCAAGGAGCACTTCCAGAAAAGTTTCGACTATTCCGACATACGCAACGGCATGGTCGCCGCCGTGGCCATCAAGGTGGAGGAGCCGGTGTTTGAATCGCAAACCAAGACCAAGCTAGGCTCGCGCGACATGGGTCCCGAAGGCCCCACGGTAGCCAAATTCGTGGGCGACTTCATCAAAAAAGAGCTTGACAACTACCTCCACAAGAATCCCGAGGTAGCCGACGAGATACTCAAAAAGGTGCAACTGAGCGAGCGCGAGCGCAAAGCGATGGCCGCCGCCACCAAAGCCACCCGCGAGCGCGCCAAGAAGATCAACGTGCACAACCGCAAGCTGCTCGACTGCTCCATTCACCTCAACGACACCCGCGGCGACGAGATGAAAAAACAAGCCTCGTCGATCTTCATCACCGAGGGCGACTCGGCCTCCGGCTCGATCACCAAGATACGCAACGTGGAGACGCAAGCCGTGTTCTCCCTGCGCGGCAAGCCCCTCAACACCTACGGCGAGGGCCAAGTGGTGATCGCCAAAAACGAGGAATTCTCGCTCCTGCAAGCCGCTCTCAACCTTGAGGACGGCATTGACGGCCTGCGCTACAACAACGTGATCATCGCCACCGATGCCGATGTCGACGGCATGCACATTCGCCTGCTGTTGTTGACGTTCTTCCTGCAATTCTACCCCGACTTGATCAAGAAAGGTCACGTATACGTGTTGCAGACGCCGTTGTTCCGCGTGCGCGACAAGCGAGCCTCCAAGCGTAGCCGCGGCGCGGCTCCCAAGAACGTCGACTCGGAGATCTACTATTGCTACACCGACGAGGAGCGCCTCGCCGCTATCGAGCGCCTTGGCCAAAACGCCGAGATAACGCGATTCAAGGGACTTGGCGAGATCTCCCCTGAGGAATTCCGCGAGTTCATCGGCCCCAACATGCGTGCCGACCGCGTGAACCTGCGCAAGGAGGATGCCGTAGCCCAATTGCTGGAGTTCTACATGGGCAAAAACACCCCTGAACGCCAGAATTTCATCATCGATAACCTCGTAGTGGAAGATGACTCCCAAATCTCATAACTCCGCGTCAGCCCTGGGGGGTCCGGCCCTGGATGGCCATTCCCGTGTAGCGATGTTCGCCGGGTCGTTCAACCCGTTCACCATCGGCCACGCGTCGATCGTGGAGCGTGCCTTACCCCTGTTCGACAAAATCATCATCGCCATCGGCGAAAATATCGACAAGCCGGGAGCCTCGGGCGCCAAGGACGCCATCCAGGCCCTCTACGCCGTCGAGTCACGCGTGGAGGTGATCACCTACACCGGGCTTACTGTTGACGCCGCCCGCGAGCACGGTTGCCAATTCCTGCTGCGCGGAGTGCGCTCGGTAAAGGATTTCGAGGCCGAAATGACCCTCGCCGACATCAACCGTCGCCTCTCGGGCATCGAAACCGTCCTCCTACCCACCCTACCCGAATTATCTTACGTATCGTCGTCGATGGTGCGCGAGCTCGCCCACCACGGCCACGACATCTCAACCTATATTCCTACTCAAAAATGAAACGTATCTTCCTGCCTCTCATAGCGTTGGCCTCGCTTGCCATCGCCTCCTACGCGGCTATGCCCCAATCGTCGATGCCCCGCGAGTTTACCTCGGCCGACAAGCTGCGCTACGCTTTTGCCATCATCGAAAGCTTCTACGTCGACTCAGTGCCCTCGGGCGAACTCGTCGAGGATGGTATCAAGGCCATGCTCAAGGACTTGGACCCCCATTCGTCCTACTCCGATGCCTCCGAGACCAAGGAGATGACCGAAAAATTGGACGGCGGCTTCTCGGGCATCGGTATCCAGTTTAACATGCTGCAGGACACGCTGTTCGTGATCCAGACGACCGCCGGAGGCCCTTCGGAGGCTGTGGGTATTCTGGCCGGCGACAAGATCATCGCCGCCAACGACACGGCCATCTCGGGCGTGAAAATGAAAAACAGCGAGGTGATCAAGCACCTGCGCGGTCCCAAGGGAACTACCGTCGACCTCAAGGTGCTTCGCCGCGGCGTTGCCGAGCCGATTCACTTCCGCGTCACCCGCGACGATATCCCCATCTACTCGATCGACGCCGCCTACATGGCCGCTCCCGGTATCGGATACATCCGCGTGGCCCGCTTTGGTGAGAACACTTACGACGAGTTTGCCAAAGCCCTCGACGACCTGAAAAAGAAGGGCGCCGTCGACCTTATTATCGACTTGCAGGACAACGGCGGTGGCTACATGGGTCCGGCCCCCAAGATCGCTGAGCGTTTCTTGGAGTATGGCGACCCGATTGTCTCAACCAAGGGCCGCGTTACCGCTCCCACAAGCTTCACCGCTGAGCGCAAGGGCGATTGGCAAGACGGTCGCGTCGTGGTGCTGGTCAACCAATATTCGGCCTCGGCCGCCGAGATCCTCTCGGGCGCTTTGCAAGACAACGACCGCGCCGTGATTGTGGGCCGGCGAACCTTCGGCAAGGGCCTCGTGCAACGCCCCATGCCGTTCCCCGACGGCTCGATGATCCGCCTCACCACCTCGCGCTACTACACCCCCTCGGGTCGTTGCATCCAGAAGCCTTACACCAAGGGCGACGACGAGGCCTACAACCACGATATGCGCGAACGATTTGACTCGGGCGAGTTGATGCATCTCGATTCGATTCGCCTCGATTCCACCGAGGTGTACCAAACACTGCGCCTGCATCGCCCCGTATACGGCGGTGGGGGCATCATGCCCGACCGTTTCGTGCCGCTCGACACCGCATTCTACACCCCCTACTACCGCGACCTCGTGGCCAAGGGCGTGATCAACCAATATTGCATCAAATACGTCGACGACAACCGCAAGGCGCTCAAAAAACAGTATCCCACCGTCGAGAAATTCATCGACAACTTCGAGGTGACGCCCGAGTTGATGCAGGGCCTGATCGCAAAAGCTTCCTCCGACGTGGAGTACAACGACGAGCAGTACCAGACCTCCCGTCCAACGCTTGAGGCGATTGTCAAGGCGATGATTGGACGTGACCTATTCGACACACCGGCTTACTTCCAGATCTACAACCCTCAAAACCCGATCTACGTCGAAGGCCTGCGCCTGCTCCAATCCCCCGCCGAATACGACGCCCTCCTGCCCCGCCGCTAATATGACGCTATACATCGAAGCTGAATTTGTTCGACCCCTCATCAAATCGCTAATCGCTCTTTTCCTGGTATCGGGGTATCTGTTCTTGTTGTTGCTTTACAATAAGAACAAGCGAAAACTTGCCGAGACCAAAGCGCAATTGGCTGAAATCGAGAATGCAAGGCTCTCGGTTGAAGCCGAGAATCTCGCCTTGGAGAAGGAGAAATTCATGCTTCTGGTCGACAATTTGCTAAAGGAGCGCCATGAGTTACGACAAATCATCGAGCAAGATGCCGACAACACGATGCTTGAGCCATTGAAAAAGCGCTCGCAGATGCTGGACAAGTTCTTTGTGAGTGAGTTGTCGGAGAATCCCCAACTGAGTCGCGACTACGCCAAATGGGTGAATGAGTTGATCACCAATCGCCAAGAGTTGTTCAAAGAGATGCGGGTTACTTTTAAAGCTAATCATCCTGCCGCCTATGCTTTTCTCGCCGCTAAGGGTCTATCGGACACTGAGATGACCTACATATGCCTCTATGCTCTCGGTCTACGCGCCAATGAGGTAGGCATCGTAATGTCAACCAGCCGCCACTATAACGTGAACACCGAAATCCGCCAAAAACTCGGCCTCACTCCCAACGGCCCCAACCTCACCACCTACATAAAATCGTTGATCCAGGACCTAGGTTGACTTTCGAGAACGTATGCACCAGCCTAGGGGGGCCGGCCTTGGACGGCCATCACCCGTGTGGTGAGTTGTTTTGATTCTTTCGGCAGGTTTTCTACGGCCGTCCAAGGCCGGCCCCCCCCTAGGCTGCGCGGACGCTACTCGTTAATTGCCTTTCCTAGGGGGTGTTGTAGGGGTAGATTTTAACTTTTTGGGGCGGATGTTAAACTTTTGTGTTTTTGCAATTTTTAGAGCACTGATTCTCAAATAGTTAAAAATCGAAAACTTAAACTTTTTTTTGGCGAGGTTAAACTATGTTATAGTAACTTTGCGGAACAAAAACGACAAAAGCTATGACAGTAAACAACATTTTTGAAATGAGAGAAGAGAAAAAGAACAGGATTGAGGTGCTGGCACTCACGTTGGTAGGACTAGCGCTGCCGTTGGGTAACATCTGGGGACCGTGGCTAGTGAATTTCCGCAACGAGGAGATTCTCGCTTTCCGCAAGAAGGTGACCGTGTGGCAGTCGGTGGTCACTGCCCTGCTGATCATTGTCGCGCTGGGTTTGACAATTAATGCCATGAGCGGCGACGATATCAACGTTGTTTTCCTGACTGCTGGAGTGAGTGTAATGGTCGCATGGCTCGTCTGGATAATACTATCGTTTGTTATCGGATCGGTCTATATCGCGATAAAGAAGTAGGGAGTGGAGCGCAAAGGAGAGGTGCGAAGCACTCGCAACGCAGTTCCGCGAGGCCGATTGGGTTGCGCAAGATGGCCGTCCAAGGCCAAAAGAGCGGCTCGCCAGGAGGCGAGCCGCTTTGGGGTATTGGGAGAGGTGTATGAAGCTATTGTTTTATTTCAATTTGAGGGTTTGGCCGATGCGGAGCTTGGATGAGGTTTTGAGGCCGTTGAGGGCGCAAAGCTCTTTGATGGTCATGCCGTTGCGGCCGGCGATCTTGGCGAGGGTCTCGCCTTTCTTCTCCTTATGAGTGCGGGTGCCGGAGGATTTCTTGGCGGCTTTGGTAGCCTTGGAGGCGGAAGACTGCGCGGCACGCTGAGCTTTGTATTTGGCGGCGTACTCGTTGTTGGCCTCGGGGTCGAAGTTACGTGCCTCCTGGTAGGTGTTCTTGTTGAACGTGTAGGAGACGGTGTGAGTCGTTTGGTTGGCGAAGTCGAAGATGGCGGCGGGGTTGATGGCGTAGCCCATGAAACGGGTTTCGAAGTGGAGGTGAGCGCCAAATGAGCGACCGGTGTTGCCAGCGAGGGCGATGGGCTGGCCAGCCTTCACCACTTGGTCGGGCTTAACGAGGAACTTGGAAAGGTGGCCGTAGACCGTCTCGAGCTCGTTGGGGTGACGGAGCACGAGATAATAGCCGTAGCCTTTCTTCTCGTATTTGGCGAGGCGCACCTTGCCGTCGAAAGCGGCGTAGATAGTGTCGCCGGTGGTGGCTTTCAGGTCGATACCTTTGTGCATGCGCTTGAATCGGGGACGGTAGCCGTAGGGGGAGGTTACGTAGCCGTTGCAGGGCATGGCGAAGTTGCTCACGTCGAGCACGCGCTGCTGGGGCACGGTGACGCCTCGGTAGCAGTTGACGCTTTGGCTCTCCCAACCTTCGGTGTAGATGTCCATCTCAGGCTCCTCCTCTTCGGCGAAGAGCTTGTCGAGGAATTCCTGGGTGGTGGTGTTTTGGATTTCGGTACCGATTTTTTCCTGGGAGGCGATAAGGGTGCGGTGCTCGGCGGTGTGTGCTCCGGGGAGCTTGAACTGAGCCGAGGCGCCCACGAATGTGAGGCCTGCCAAGAGGATGCTGAGGGCTATTTTAGATGGATTAAACACAGTCATTTTTGGAGATTGAGACGGTAGTTTTCAGTGGTGTTATTGGTTGCGCTCGTCGGGGGAGTAAACGAAGCCGATGTTGGCGGGCTTGTAATCGAAGATTTCGCCTGCGCGGAAGAATCGGTTGAGCTCGATCTGGGCGTTCTCGGGGGAGTCGGAGGCGTGGATAATGTTTTCCTGGCCCGACATGGAGAAGTCGCCGCGGATTGTGCCGGGAGCGGCCTTTCGACCGTTGGTGGCTCCGGTCATAGCGCGTACGACAGCGACAGCGTCGACGCCTTTGAGGGCCATAACGATCACGGGGGAAGCCATCATGGAAGCCAGTAGAGAGGGGAAGAATGGCTTGTCGACCAGGTGGGCGTAGTGCTCACGGAGGATTTTCTCGTCAAGCTGCATCATCTTGAGGCCTGAGATAATAAGGCCTTTGGATTGGAAACGGCTGATGATTTGTCCGGTGAGGGCACGTTCGAGGCCCGAGGGCTTGATAATGACTAAGGTTTGCTCCATTGATTGTTTTTTAGCTTTTGTTCACTCTTTCTTCAGAGGTTGCTCAAATGTAGGCATTTTTTTCGACGAGGCCAAATTTTCGCAAGATAAAGATTGTGAAATAGTTATGCGTGTGTTAAATTTTGGAGCCTAAAACGTTGAAAGATAAAAGTTTGTTCAAAAACATGTTTTACAACATATTTTCGGAAGGCAATAAAATGCTGATTAACAAGTGTTAATCGCGTGTTAACGAAAATAACGGCGCCAGCTGGCGCCGTTATTTTCGTTAACCCAAGCTGAAGCATGGGTTTTAAATTGAGAGGTGGCTCCGCCACCATAGGTTATTCTTCGTCGTCGGTGTCGTCTTCCTTCATGTTGTGGAAGACGTTCTGCACGTCCTCGTCGTCCTCGAATTTCTCGAGCAACTTGTCGATGGTGGCGCGCTGCTCAGGGGTTACCTCCTTGAGTTCGCCGGTGGGGATGCGCTCAAATTCCGAGGAGATGATCTCGAAGCCGTTGTCCTCCAGGTATTTCTGGATGTGGGAGTACTCCTCGTAGGGGCCGTATATCACGATCTCCTCCTCGTCGATGTCGAAGTCGTCGCAACCGAAGTCGATCAGCTCGAGCTCGAGGTCGTCGATTGAGATGCCGTCTTTGGGCTTGATTTTGAACACGCTCTTGCGGTCGAACAGGAACGCGAGCGAGCCCTGGGTGCCGAGCGAGCCGCCGTGCTTGGTGAAGTAGGAGCGCACGTTGGCGACGGTGCGGGTGTTGTTGTCGGTAGCGGCCTCGACGACGATAGCGATGCCAAAGGGACCGTATCCCTCGTAGGTGATCTCCTTGTAGTCGCCGGCGTCCTTATCGGTGGCTTTCTTGATGGCGCGCTCAACGGTGTCCTTGGGCATGTTGGCGGCCTTGGCGTTCTGCATCAGGGCGCGCAGGCGGGGATTGGTGGAGGGATCGGGACCACCTGCCTTGGCGGCGATGGTGATTTCTTTACCTATGCGGGTAAATGTGCGGGACATGTTGCCCCAGCGTTTGAGTTTTCTGGCTTTACGGTATTCAAAAGCTCTTCCCATATATTTAATTTTTAGTTTTCAGTCTTCAGTCTTCAGTTTTCAGTCTAAATCTTTAAAGCATTAAATCTTTAAAGGAGGAAAGGAGGAAAGGAGGAAAGGAGGAACGTTGGCTATTCAGAAGCCCCCGCTTCAGGGGTTTGGGGGCCGATCCTTTCGGGGGTTTGG
>JAJPXC010000135.1 GCA_021205635.1 Bacteroidales bacterium
CACCTTCGGCTGCTCCTTCGGATGGTTGGTCAACCTCCACGCAGGCTGCTACAATGGACCACACCATGGGCAAACTCTGCAAGCAGGGCGTCCCCCTCTCCTCCAACGCCCAGATCAACTTCGGCATCAACTGGCTCTTCTAGAACGCCCCAAGCGTCACGCGCAGCCTAGGGGGGCCGGCCTTGGACGGCCATCACGCGCCAGCCTAGGGGGCCGGCCTTGGACGGCCATCAGCGAGTTAGATTTCATTCTTCCCTTAAGTCAATTGCGAAAATTTCCCACCGAAATTTTCGCAATTGACGCTTTTTTTTGGCCATTCGGCGAAAGTTGTTTAAATTTGGAGCGGAGAACATAAAATGCCATGATTAAACGTATCCAAAAAGCGGCCCGCAGCGTCTGGCGTTTCTATTACGACGGTTTCCGAAACATGACCGTCGGCCGATCCCTGTGGATTCTCATCCTGGTAAAGGTGGCCGTGCTCCTGCTCGTGTTCAAGCTCCTTTTCTTCCCCAATGTCCTCCAGCGCGACTACCCCGACGACACCGCCCGCGCCGAGGCCGTACGCCAATCCCTCTCCCACCCGCGTTAACTATTTAACTTCTAAATAACCAAAGAAAAACTATTATGGATGATTTGATGACTGTGGTCGACTGGTCGCGATGGCAATTCGCGTTAACGGCCATGTACCATTGGCTTTTCGTCCCGCTCACGATCGGCCTCTCGCTCATCGTGGGTATCATGGAAAGCATCTACGTCAAGACCGGCCACGAGCGCTGGAAACGTATCACGAAATTCTGGATGACACTGTTCGGCATCAACTTCGCTTGCGGCGTCGCCACGGGTATTATCCTCGAATTCGAGTTCGGAACCAACTGGAGCAACTACTCATGGTTCGTCGGCGACATCTTCGGCGCTCCCCTCGCCATCGAGGGCTTGTTCGCGTTCTTCCTGGAGTCGACCTTCGTCGCCGTCATGTTCTTCGGCTGGAACAAGGTGGGCAAAGGTTTCCACTTGACAGCCACCTGGTTGACAGCTTTCGGCGTCTGCCTATCGGCATTGTGGATCCTGGTCGCCAACTCGTGGATGCAGTACCCGGCCGGCATGGAATTCGACCCCGCGCAGATGCGCAACGTCATGGACTCCTTCTGGGACGTCGTCTTCTCCCCCGTCGCAGTCAACAAATTCTTCCACACCGTCTTCTCGGGCTGGGTGCTCGGTGGCGTCTTCGTCATCGGCGTAAGCTGCTGGTTCATGTGGCGTAAGCGCCACGTGGCAATGGCCGTAAGCTCCATCAAGGTCGCCGTCTGGGTGGGTGTCGTCGGCATCCTCCTCACGATCTGGACCGGCGACGGCTCGGCAGTGGTTGTAGCCCGCGTGCAGCCCATGAAACTCGCCGCCATGGAAGGCCTCTACCACGGCTCCAAGGGCCAAAGCCTTGTGGGATTCGGCGTTCTCAACCCCCTGAAAGAGCCGGGCAACGACGAGCCCGAGATGCTCTTCTCGGTCGACATCCCCAAGGGACTGTCGATCCTGGCCAACCACGACCCCGAGTCGTTCGTGGCCGGTATTGACGACCTCATCGCCGGCGTCTCCATTGACGCCAACGGCGACACCATCAACACCGTAAGCTACGCCGAGCGCATCGCCCGAGGCAAAGCCTCCCATGAGGCCCTGCGCCGATTCGACGAGGCAATGGCCCAGGGCGACACCGCCGCTATGGACGCCGCCCGCGCTGACATCAAGAAGGATTTCCCCTACTTCGGCTACGGCTATTACGACGACCCCAAGGACCTGGTACCCCCCGTGGGCGTAACGTTCTACTTCTTCCGAGTAATGGTAATCCTGGGCGGATTCCTGTTCGTATGGCTCGTCGGCATGTGGTTTGCCGCCTACCGCAAGCCTACGGCCCTCGAAAACAAGTGGATATGCTGGCTCGGCATCCTCTCGATTGCTTTGGTGTGGATCTGCTCCGAGGCCGGATGGATCGTCGCCGAGGTTGGCCGTCAGCCCTGGGTGATTCAGGACCTGATGCCCACCCGCGCAGCCATCTCCGAGGTGCAAAGCGGTTCGGTGATCGCAACGTTCTGGATGTTCGCCGCTGTCTTCACAGCCATGCTCATCGCCGAGGCCAGCATCATGCTCCGCTACATCGGCAAGGTTACTAAAAGCAATGATGAATTTTAAACGATTGACCTGATTATGACTACTTTAGAAGCATTACAAAATTACTGGTGGTTGTTGATTTGCGTCCTGGGCGCGCTCTTGGTGCTCATGCTCATGGTGCAGGGCGGTCAATCGATGCTCATGTGCACCCGTGAGGAGATCGACCGCACGATGATGGTCAACTCCCTCGGCCGCAAGTGGGAATTGACGTTCACCACCCTGGTTGTGTTCGGCGGAGCTTTCTTCGCCTCCTTCCCCCTGTTCTACTCCACCAGCTTCGGGGGCGCCTACTGGCTGTGGATGCTCATCCTCTTCAGCTTTGTTATCCAGGCCGTTAGCTACGAATTCCGCCGCAAGCCCGGCAACATTTTCGGCACCCGCACCTACGACTGCTGCCTGCTGATCAACGGCTGCGTGGGCTGCATCCTCCTGGGCGTCGCCGTGGCCATGATGTTCTTCGGTGCCGAGTTTGACGTCGCCAAGGGCAACATCCTCGACGGTTCCGCTCCCGTGATCTCCACCTGGGCACCCACCCACGGTCTCGAGGCAATCGTATCCCTTCGCTGCCTCTGCCTTGGCGTCGCCGTGCTTTTCCTGGCCCGCACCCAAGCTGCCCTTTACTTCCTCAACAACATCGACGGCGACGAGCGATTCGCCGCCTTGAACCGCCGCCGCGTCTTGATCAACGGCCTCATATTCGTGGTGTTCTTCCTGGGCTTCCTCGCCCTGATTTTCTTCCACAACGGCTGGGAATACGCCCCCGACGGCTCCATCACCGAGGTTTACGGCAAATATTTCTGGAACCTGCTGGATCTCTGGTGGTTCGGCATCTGCTTCGTCCTCGGCGTGCTCATGGTGCTCTACGCTATCGGCCGCTCGGCGTTCGACGCCCACTGGAAGCGCGGTATATGGTGGAGCGGCCTCGGCACCGTCCTTGTGGTGGTGGCCCTGCTCGCCATCGCCGGTTACAACAACACCCCCTACTACCCCTCGCTCCTCAACCCCGAGGCATCGCTCACCATCCGCAACTCCTCATCCACCCAATTCACCCTCACGGTGATGACCTGGGTATCAGGCGTCGTCCCCATCGTCGTGGCTTACATCGCCTACGTGTGGTATCGCATGGACCGACAGCCCATCACCCCCGCCGAGATGGAGGCCCCAGGGCACAAATATTAAGGAATTTCTGGTTTCTGGTTTCTAGTTTCTAGTTTCTAGTTTCTAGTTTCTAGTTCTAGTTTCTAGTTTCTGGTTTCTAGCGCCCGCGATTACCCTATCGCGGGCGCCTGCATTTCTACTAATCCCTTAATTCTACTAATCCCTTAAATCTACTAATTCCTAAAACCACCTATCGCCCTTAGTTGTTGTAAAAGTAAAAAACGCTACAACTATGAAGCTAAAATCTATCCTCATCGGCGCCGTCCTTGTGGCCGCCGCTTCCGCCCCCCAGGCCTCGGCCTGCTCTCGTATATTATATGTAGGCGACACCACCGCCACCGCCAACGACCAGCTCCGCATCGTCGGCCGCTCCCTCGACTGGGCCACACCCATCCCCACCAACATCTACGTCTACCCCCGCGGCATGCACAAGGTGGGCAACACCACCCCCGGCTCAATTGAGTGGACCTCCAAGTACGGCGCCGTTTACGCCGTGAGCTACGACGGCGGCATCACCGAGGGCATGAACGAGAAAGGCCTCGTGATCAACGGTCTATTCTGCCGCGGCACCGTCTACGACAACGAAGCGACCTTGAAGCTCCCCGGCATGTCACTCGCCATGTTCGTGGGCTGGTTGCTCGACATGAACGCCACCACCGATGAGGTCGTTGCCGTCCTGCGCGAGCACAACTTCAACATCTCGGGTGCAACCTTCGACGGTGGCACCGTCTCCGCCCTCCACTGGGGCATCACCGACCCCACGGGAGCCTGCGCCGTGCTGGAGTTTGACCACGGCGACGTCAAGGTCTACACCGGCCAGGATCTCCCCGCTTTGACCAACGACCCCGACTTCCCCGCAATGAACGCCATCAACGACTACTGGGTGAAAGTGGGCGGCGAAAACTTCCTCCCCGGCACAGTCAAGAGCCCCGACCGATACGCCCGCGGCTACTTCTTCCAGGGACACGTTGAGCACACCAACGACGCCGACCTCGGCCTCACGATCATCCGCACGATCCTGTTCAACGTCTCCGTCCCCTACAAGTACACCGTCTCCACCGAGAAAAACGTCTCCTCAACCCAGTGGCGCTCATTCGCCAACCTCCGCGACCGCCTCTACTACTTCGACCTCGTCACCAACCGCGGAATCTATTACATCGACCTCAAAACCCTCGACCTCTACCCCGGAGCCCCCGTCCTCAAGCTAGTCACCACCGACTACCCCGACTTCTCAGGCTGCATCAACTCCCACCTGAAGCAATCCCATCCCTTCACCCCCATGTATTAACGAGTGATTTCAATCGACTTAAGTCGATATGTATCGATTTAAGTCGATTGAAAGCGATTTGTATCGATTTAAGTCGATTGATTTCGCAAAAGCCTCTTTTGCATTATTTTTGACAATTTGTTAGGTGAATCCCCAAAAAAGTAGTAAATTTGCGCCCAAAATCGAAATTCACTTAACAAATTTAATCGCAAAAGATGAAAGCAACCGAAGTACTGGCCGACCTTAAGCGCCGCTTCCCCAACGGACCCGAATACCTCCAGGCTGTAGAGGAGGTCATCACCACCATCGAGGATACCTACAACGAGCATCCCGAATTCGACCGCGTAAACCTCATCGAACGCCTCTGCATTCCCGATCGCATCTTCTCGTTCCGCGTTTCATGGGTCGACGACAAAGGGAAAGTCCAGAACAACATGGGCTACCGCATCCAGCACAACAACGCCATTGGCCCGTACAAAGGCGGCATCCGCTTCCACTCATCCGTCAACCAATCAATCCTCAAATTCCTCGCATTCGAGCAGACCTTCAAAAACTCCCTCACCACCCTCGCCATGGGCGGCGCAAAGGGCGGTAGCGACTTCTCGCCCCGCGGCAAGAGCGACATGGAGGTAATGCGCTTCTGCCAGGCATTCATGGAGGAGCTCTGGCGCCACATCGGTGCCGACACCGACGTCCCCGCCGGCGACATCGGCGTGGGCGGCCGCGAGGTAGGCTACATGTACGGCATGTACAAGAAGATGGCACGCGAGTTCACCGGCACATTCACCGGCAAAGGCCGCGAATTTGGCGGCTCCCTGATCCGCCCCGAGGCCACCGGCTACGGCAACGTCTACTTCCTGCTTAACATGCTCAACACCAAGGGCATCGACATCAAGGACAAGAAAGTGGCCATCTCCGGCTCCGGCAACGTCGCCCAGTACACCGCCGAGAAATTGCTCCAGCTGGGCGCCAAGGTAGTGTCCATGAGCGATAGCGACGGCACAATCTACGTGCCCGACGGCATCACCCAAGAGCAGCTCGACTACATCTTCCGCCTCAAGAACGAATACCGCGGCCGCATCCGCGAATTCGCCGAGGAATACGGCTGCCAATACTTCGAGGGACAGCGCCCCTGGCAGCTCGTCAAGTGCGACATCGCAATGCCCTCAGCCACCCAGAACGAGCTCGACGGCGACGACGCCCGCGCCCTCCTCGCACAAGGCTGCATCGCCGTCAGCGAAGGCGCCAACATGCCCTCCACCCCCGAGGCAATCAAGGAATTCCTCCAGGCTCGCATCCTCTACGCCCCCGGCAAGGCTGCCAACGCAGGCGGTGTATCCGTTTCCGGCCTTGAGATGGCCCAGAACTCCCAGAAACTCTCCTGGAGCGCCCAGGAAGTTGACGACAAGCTCAAGCAGATCATGGCCGAAATCCACCACCAGTGCGAGCTCTTCGGCAAGGAAAAAGACGGCTACATCAACTACGTCAAGGGTGCCAACGTCGCCGGCTTCATGAAGGTGGCCCGCGCAATGATGGCCCAAGGCGTCCTCTAAAATGAAAAAGATAATTCTCCCAATCCTCGGGGCCATGGCGCTATGCGCCATGGCCTCCGATTTAACCACCTCCCAGAAACTCGCCGACGCCATCCCCCGCGAGGTGGCCGCCGAAACGGCTCCCGATGTCGAGCCCATGCTGCCCCCGGGAATGCTGCCCCTCGTCGAGCGCGCCGATTCCCTCATCGCCGCCAGCGACCTCCAAGGCGCCGCCGCGACCCTCCGCCAAGCCATCGACATCGAGCCACTGTCGCCCGCCGCCGCCATGCTCTGGAGCAACCTAGGCGTGATCCGACAGCAACTCGGCGACCCTCAGGGCGCCCTTGCCGCCGTCGACTCAGCCGCGATGATCGTCCCCGGATCAACCACCCTCGGCCTCGCCCGAGCACGCGCCCTCATGGCCCTCAACCGCAAGCAGGACGCCATCGACCAATACACCGTCCTCGCCCAGCGCGACTCCACCCTCACCGAGCCGCACTTCTACCTCGGCATGATCGCCTTCCGCGACGGCGACATGGACCGCGCACAGAGCCACTTCGAGCGCCTGCGCGCCCTCGCCCCAGCCGACGAGTCGACCCACCTGGCCTGGGCATCCCTCTACACCGCCCGTGGGCTCCACCGCGACGCCGCGCGCGAATACCGCCTGCTGGTCGACTGCGCCCCCGAAGAAGAATACCTCTCAGGCCTCACCGAAAACCTCATCGCCCTCGACGAACTCTCCGAAGCCCTCGAGACGGTCAACTCGGCCATACAGCGTTACCCCGACGTCGCCGACCTCTACCTCCTCCGCGCCATCATCAACAAACGCCTCTACCTCTACGACGACGCCCGCGCCGACGCCCGCCAAGCCGTCGCCCTCGGCGCCTCCCCCGCCGCCGTCAACGCGACGCTGAATAGCTTCTAGTCGGTCGACCACGACGCGCTCCCGACACGCCGAACCTACGACCATGAGCGAGACAATATTCATTCGTCTAACAATCCACCGCGAAGATACCACCCCCTCTCCCCCACCTCTATGTCATTTTCACCATCCCCACCTTTTAACATTTAAAAACACCCCACATGTGTTTCGGTGTCCGGATAAAATTTTATCTTTGCAAAAATGAAAACACCTACCAAATACCTGAATGAACCAGTTTCTACAAGATAAAATCAAATCCAATGGCTATGCTTTAACAAGCATTGATCTGTTTTCTGGCCCTGGTGGCTTGGCAACAGGATTCAAATGGGCGGGCATTCTACCTTTAATTGCGGTAGAATGGACGAATACTACAGCCACCACTTATTCCCAAAATCACGATACTGACGTTTTGGAACTTTCCAAAATGAAATCCAATAATATCCATGACCCCTATTTTAGAAGTTTTTGCAACCCGACTGATAGGAGTATATTAATACATGGAGACGTCAATTTAGTCACAAACACAATCATTAGAACATTACTCAATGACCGTTTCGGGATAGACTGTGAGAATGAAACGATAGACATTGTTTCAGGTGGCGCTCCTTGCGAAAGTTTTAGTCTAGCGGGGCAACGTAAATTGGGCGACCAAAGAGATGATCTCTTCAGCAACATCACCCGAATAGCTAGAGCGGTAAACTCCAAGGCTATTCTTTTTGAGAACGTAAAAGGAATGTTCTCAAAAAAGGACGCTAATGGTAAAAAGGGAGGGGTATTTGAAATCATTTGTGATTGCTTTGATGATCCCAACCAAGATGTCTCTTACAAATTGATTTCAAGAAACCCGAATGAGGTACTTTTACGCGCATGTGATTATGGCGTTCCCCAATTACGTGAAAGATTGTTCTTGGTTTCAATTAGGCGAGATATTGTTGATAGCCACCCCTACAAATATCCTGAAATTAACTTTGGTGAAGGGAAGAAATATCCTTTCGTCACAGTGAAAGATGCGATTAGCGACCTGCCCATGGTGGAATCAGGAGACGAAGCTACCACTTATTCATATCCCCAAAATTTCACCTCTGACAATCAGAAGGACTATGTAAAATTGATGCGTGGGCAAGAGATAAGCGGAATGCACTCAAAAACGCCCACTCATTTGAAGAAATTTAAAACCAAGTCCACTATAACAATACTCAGTTAAATTTTAATTTAAGTCGTTGAAAATTAATAAGTTAGTTAAC
>JAJPXC010000107.1 GCA_021205635.1 Bacteroidales bacterium
GAGGTAGAGGGCGCGGCCGTCGGCGCGGGTGAAGGGGGTGGACACCACGCTGGGTAGGTCGAGCGCGGGGGCGAGGCGGAAGCCGATGCGGGCCGAGGTCACAGAGTCGGGCGACACGAGCCAACCCCGTACCTCATAGACGCGATTGTCGCCGGGGAGCTTGCACATGTCGTCGTCGCTGAAGTCGCGCAGGGCTTCGGGAATGGGCTGCGGCGAAACCGTGGGATGACCCAGGGCAAGGTCCCAAAGGTCGACGGTCCACACCGTGCAACGGTAGTACTGGAACAGGTAGCTGTAACGGTGGTGCCCGATCAGGGGAATATCCTTAAGCGGCGTCATGGGATAGAATTGACGGTTGCTCCCTTGGCGGTAATGCTCTTTTGCTATCACGGCCTCTTCGAGCGCGAGCCGATGCACTACTACCGTTCCAGTAATCAAATTGGCTGAGGCGACGCCAAAGAAAATCACCCACAAGGCTATTCCCAAAGGTCTCTTACGCGCAACGGGGCGCTTCCACACCATATTGCAAATCAGGAAGAACGTCAGCACAGCAGTGAACGACGTGAACATATAGATATGCCGCCCCGACATGTTCAGCGCCGCTGATTCTCCCAGGAACATCGCCACGGCGCATAGCATATACGTCACCCACCGGTTGCCTCTCAACCGCTTCCAGAACACGATCGCGGCCACTGCCGCGAGGAGGATAAACGGCATTTCGACCAGAAACCACTCCGCGCAATCCGTGAATTGGTATTCGGCGCCTATGCTGAAGAATCGGTAGAAGGAGGTGTGCTCCAGTCGGCCGAAATAGGTCACGACAATTAACGCGAGCGATGGCACGGCGGCAGTGATCGCCGCGGCCCAGCGCCGCGTCTTCAATCGCCGGCCAATTCGGCCCCAATTGGTGAGGAGAGTGGCCGCAAACAGGGGCAAGCCCATGGTCTCGTGCCCTGCTCCCAATATCAGGGCCACAAGCAGCAGTGCCCAAAGAGGGCTCCGGTCGGCCTCGCGATAAAGCAAGTAATACAGGGCGAGAAAGGGTAGGGGCCAGGTGTAGTTGACGGTGTAAGCCACGCAGGTGAGCTGGTCGGCCCACGGCAAGCCCAGCAACACGGCTAGAATAAGCAACGCCAATCGGTTGTAGCGTTCCAGCTTTACCTCGGCCACCTTGGCCCCCAACACAATCGCCGCCATCAGGGCCACGGTTGTCAACACGTTGAAAATCCATTTTGGCAACCAAATGAACCATGGCACCAACAAGTTGAACCCGCGGAACGCGTCGTGGTCGATCATTCCCTCCACGAAAAGGCGATACAATCCAAGCCACATGGGACGCTGGGCGTTGTACTGGCTCCACGACATCCCGTCGGGTTGTGGGAACACTGGCGCGTCAAACACCAGATCGTCGGAGTAATACGGTGTCACCCAGTAGAACCAGCAATACAATACGGCCACCGTGGCCAGCATTGCCACGCTCAGCCATTTCCCGTGTCCCGTATTGCGCAATTCTCTCATGATCAGAAAAGTATCTCGGTTATTCTGGAAAATCGGCTGTAGTTATCGGTGCCTTCGAAGTCGATAAATGTCCACTGCGAGCCGTCCTCGGCTGTGAACGGCGTGCAATACATGTGGCGATAGAAGGTGCGGTGCCAGGAATACCTCACGGCCACCCACTCGTGATTCTTGGCGATCACGCTTGGCGCCGCAAGCCAGCCATGGTACTGATAGCAAGGGTTGGGCCCCGGCACTTTCCAGGCCTTGTCGACAGTGATATCCCGCAAAGCCGCGGGGATGGGCAGTGGCATCTTTTCACAGTCGAGACCGTGAATCGCGAATACCGTCAGGCGATTCCAGCTATCCACGTGTCGGGCTTGATCGTAATAGGCGAGGCGGTTGAAGGCCAGAATTGAAGGTCGATTGACAGCCGTCATCGTGTAGAAGCGTCCCACCGAAGGATTGGGAACGAAATCCTGCTCCACTATGCGCTCTTCTTGCGCCATGCGATAGGTAATAACGCTTCCGGTAACGAGATTCACCCCGATTGCCAAGAAGATGATGCAAAACAGCGCTTGATTTACCATAGCGCTTTTAATTAACGGCTGGGGCCGTAACTGATTGACAATGTGGAAACAAAGCACGATTGAGAAGAAAGCGCAATACCACATCACCCTATCCCCCAGGAATGCCACAGCGCCACCCTCCAAGCCGGCGCCCACAGCCGCCACGAGCAACCATATCCACATGCGGTCAATCCTGTCTCGCAGTTTTTTACGGCATCCCGCAACCAAGGACGCCGCACATCCCAGCAGCAGCCACGGAGCATTGCCTGCCCAGAAGAATACCAGATACTTGACCTCAGGCCGAAAACCCCAAAACAGTTGCGAGGGTGACGAAAGGCCCCCCTCATGTCGATTCACAAAGCCCATCATGAGAATCACGATCGATGGCACAAAAGTGGCGATCGCCGTCCATAGCATCCTGCGGTCGCGTTTCCACATACAATCCACCGTGCAGGCCCCGCAAACGGCCAATCCCGCCATTTCGTGTATCCATCCCAGGAGAAAGCCCAAGGCGCATAACATTGCTACCGAAGGCCGTTGCTCCCTCTTGAACAGAAGATACACCATCCACGCTATCAAGGCAAGAGTCCACACATAGTTTTTGCTATATGTAAAGCAGGTCATGTCCCCTTCCCACGGCAAGAAAAGCAACAGAGCCAAGGTCAATGCCGAAATTCGGGTAAGGCCATTGGGGTTGAGGTAATTCAGCGTGCGCCCAATAAACCACAGAGCCACCGCGAAGGTTATCCCGGAAATACAGTCGACCACGAGTTTAGGCAACCATAGCATCGGCACCACCATCAAGTCAAGTAGGCGCGGGCTTGTGGTGTGGCTGATTTCTTTCACTAGCGTCCACCACCAAGCAAAGTCTAGGGGGTAGTTTCCGCACGTGCCCAATCGGCTGTAAAGTGTCTCAGGTGAAGCCCCCATCAATGCCCCGGCGTAGACCAGGTCATCCGAGTAATAGGGTGTGACGGCGTACCATAAGGTAACAAGCACCCCCACCGTGGCCAAGAAAGCCCAGGTGAGAGCGCTCGTGGTGGTTACATTCCCTGTCTTAGCCCTCGTGGCCGACAGGACGCCGCTGAGGGAGTAGGTGGCCATGGATTAGCGGGCCGCCCACATGGTGGAGGCAATGGCCTGGCGATAGCTGTCGCAGCCGTCCTGCGATAGCTCCACGTCCATGTACTGGCCTCCGGGCGCTACCATGCGCACGTGGCTGTCGTCAACATAGCTGAAGAGCTGATACTCGCGGCCGTCCTCAAGCACCACGTTCCACGATTGGTCGTCGCTGTGGAAATCAAGGCGCACGACGCTCTTGTCGTTCTCCGAGGTGATGGTGTAGCCGCGGCCGTCGCATTCAACGAGATAACGACCGTCCTCGCCCTCAATCACTTTGGTGCCGGCTGCCAAGGGGTTGTTGCCGCTCCAAAACTCGATGGAGTTGATCACCAGCACGTCGGCCAGGGCCGAAACCTCGTAAACGGGCACAATCCAGAAAGCGAAGAACACCAGCTCGTTAACAAACTTCGAGCCAATCTGCTTGTTCCAAGCCAACAGCTTGTTGGTCAAGGCGAAAGAGCCGATGCAGGAGGTGAACAACATTGAGCCGGCCAATGCGGTCACCAGGGCTACTGAGATATATCTTTTGCGCATAATGAATATATGTATAAATGTTTCTAGTTTTTAGTTTCTAGTTTCTAGTTTCTTGTTCTTTCATCCTTTTCTCCTTTACTCCTTTAAAGGATAAAAGGTTGAAAGGAGGAAAGGAAGGCCTCGATTTCAGCCGAAATCCAGCCTTAATAAATGAATTCCCCTTTCTCGGAGCGGATGGTCAATTTATTCTCGGGCGCGTCCTCCACGTGGCCGACGACGCGGGCTTCAATGCCAAAGGATTGGGAGATGTCGATTACCCTCTGAGCATTCTCGGGAGCGACGTAGATCTCCATGCGGTGACCCATGTTGAACACCTTGTACATCTCGCTCCAGTCGGTGCCGCTCTCGCGGGCGATAAGGTCGAACAGCGGGGGCACCGGGAAAAGATTATCCTTCACCACGTGCTTTCCCTCGACGAAGTGCATCACCTTGGTCTGCGCGCCGCCCGTGCAATGGATCATGCCGTGAATTTCGGGTCGCATCTCATCCAATATCTTCTTAATGACGGGAGCGTAGGTGCGGGTAGGGGAGAGAACGATCTTGCCGGCGTCAACAGGCACGCCGTCTACCTTGTCGGTAAGCTTCACCGAGCCTGAGTAGACCAATTCCTCGGGCACGGCAGCGTCGAAGCTCTCGGGATACTTCTCGGCGATATACTTGGCGAACACGTCGTGGCGCGCCGAAGTCAACCCGTTGCTGCCCATGCCCCCGTTATACTCGTCCTCGTAGACGGCTTTGCCGAACGAGGCCAAGCCCACGATCACGTCGCCATCTTGAATGTTGGCGTTGTTCACCACATCGTTGCGGCGCATGCGGCAAGTGACGGTGGAGTCGACGATAATCGTGCGCACAAGATCGCCCACGTCGGCCGTTTCGCCGCCGGTCGAATAGATGGAGATACCCCAAGAGCGTAGTTGCTCGAGTGCTTCCTCGGTGCCATTAATGATGGCCGCGATTACCTCGCCGGGGATCAGCATCTTGTTTCGGCCGATTGTCGATGATACAAGGATATTGTCGGTTGCGCCCACGCAGAGCAGGTCGTCGATGTTCATCACCAGCGCGTCGCGGGCGATACCCTTCCACACGCTCAGGTCGCCAGTCTCGCGCCAATAGACGTAGGCTAGCGACGACTTGGTGCCGGCGCCGTCGGCGTGCATGATGTTGCACCACTCCGGGTCGCCCCCCAGTATGTCGGGAATGATTTTGCAGAAAGCTTTGGGAAAAATTCCCTTGTCGACGTTGCGGATGGCCGCGTGGACATCCTCCTTGGCGGCCGAAACGCCGCGTGCCATATAGCGTTGATTGGTCATATTATAGAATAAGCATAATGTACAAAGTAACAGCGGGTGCCACCAGCAACAGCGAATCGATACGGTCGAGCATGCCGCCATGGCCCGGGATCAGGTTGCCCGAATCCTTGACGCCTGCCGAGCGTTTAAGCAACGACTCCACAAGGTCGCCCCAAGTGGAGAACACCACCACCGTGGCCGCGAACCCCATCATCGCCCAGGGATTGGGCAGGAAATACTCGGGGAAGAACGCCAGCATCAGCAACGCCACGCCCACGCTCAGCACCAGGCCGCCAAACCATCCCTCCCACGATTTCTTGGGGGAGTGCTTCGGGAACAGCCTGTGCTTTCCCATCAGCGAACCCACGACGAAGGCCCCCGTGTCGTTAACCCATATCAGCACGAACATCGCCAGCAGCACCTGCGGCGTCGTCCGCTCCATAATCACGCTCATCAGCGCTATGGGCAGAGCCACATAGAGCATCGCCGACAGCGACGAGGTAAGCGACTGTCTCGGGTTGGCATCGTTGGTGTAAAGCTGAAGCACGAGCCGCGCCAGCAGGTAAGCCAGAATCAGACCGGCCAGGGTCGCGTTCCAATCCGCGAACGGCCAAGCAACGATAAACGTCGCCCCGGCCACGTCGAGCAGCGTGTTGAACGACGACTCGCGCCCGTCAACCGTCAGCCGCTTGTACTCCATGACAGCCGGAATGCCCAGCACCAGCGACATAGCCCAAAAATACCACGCGCCGAGCAATATGCCCAGCACTATCACCGCTATGTAGATCACGCCCGAGGCCGAGCGCACCAGCCAGTTCTTGTTCATTGAAACCTGCGTTGTGACGAATCGGGCACTGCCGATTCATGGTTCTTGCGGCAAAGTTAAGAATTTTCGCTTAATTCACGCCCTATTTTCCCAAATCATTGCCCCTTGTGACAATTATTTTGCACTTTTTCGGCCAAAATAGCCGCAGTTTGGAAAATTTTCGGTAAGTTTGCGGTTGGATTCCGCGTGAACCCCCATAACCATCGAAATAAAAATCATTATCCAACCTTCTTAACTTATTATCAAAATCATGAGCAAACCGTACGTTTTGGGTATCGACATAGGTGGTACCAATACTGTCTTCGGAATCGTTGACGCTCGCGGCGTTGTACTCGCGTCCAACTCTATCAAAACCGCCAAGCACCACAATATCAACGACTACATCGACGAGCTCTACAACGAAGTGATGAAGCTCCTCGAGGCAAACGACGCCGTTGGAAAAATCCATGGCATCGGCATCGGCGCCCCCAACGCCAACTACTTCACCGGCGTCATCGAGGATGGCGTTAACCTCCCCTGGCCCACCCCTATACCCCTTGCCCAACTCGTAAGCGACAAATTCGGCATACCCGTGGCGATCACCAACGACGCCAACGCCGCAGCCATCGGCGAGATGACCTACGGCGCCGCCCGAGGCCTCAAGGACTTCATCATGATCACCCTCGGCACAGGCGTAGGCTCGGGTATCGTCATCAACGGTCAGCTCGTATACGGCCACGACGGATTCGCCGGTGAGCTTGGCCATACCATCGTAAAGCGCAACAACGGACGCCTCTGCGGTTGCGGCCGCGCAGGTTGCTTGGAAGCCTACTGCTCAGCCACCGGCGTTGCTCGCACTGCCCGCGAGTTCCTCGAAGTGCGAGCCAACGAGCCCTCACTCCTGCGCAACATCCCCATTGAGGCTATCACCTCCAAGGACGTTTACGACGCAGCCATCGCCGGCGACAAGCTCGCCAAGGACATCTTCGAGTACACCGGCCAAATCCTCGGCGAGGCGTTTGCCGACTTCACCGTGTTCTCCTCCCCCGAGGCCATCATCCTCTTCGGAGGCCTTGCCAAGAGCGGCGAGCTCCTGTTGAAGCCCCTGCGCAACGCCATGGAGAAAAACATGATGCCAATCTTCAAGGGCAAGGTGAAGATTCTCCTCTCCGAGCTCAAGGAGGCCGACGCCGCCGTCCTCGGAGCGTCAGCCCTCGGTTGGGAAGCCAAGCCTATGGTCACCATCGTGCCCCCGGCTCCCGCCACTCCCGCAGCCCCCACCGTATAATCCCACTTTGGCATAATATACCGTTAGCCCGCTCCAAAAGAGCGGGCTGCTATGCTTAAAGCCCTGAACTGTGCTTATAGCCCTGAAATTCGCGTCTCGGGATGCGTTAGCAAGCCACGGTGCCCCGCGGTTTGCCGCGGTGGTCATTCTTTCGTGAATACCCTCCTATACGCCTCAGCCTTCTTCTCCAACGCCAGGGGATAAGCCCGCGACGTTGAAGGCATCCGCCATATCCTCATCTCACGCCCATCCGGAGCCCTCCACTCGGTCCACTCCCCTGTCTTTGGCGCCACCGTCCCCGTGATCTCCGCCAATTGCGTGGCCGCCTTCTCCCCCGTAGTCACCAACACACGCAGGGTAGGGACCTTGGCCAAAATCTCGTCCAGATGCACCGGCTCCACAATCTCCAGAAACTTATCCGACGCGTTTCCCGCAAGCCGGCGGATACGGTACCCAGTGTCACCCATCGCTATCCCTTGCTCATCCAATAGCACCTTGATCTTCTCCAAATCAAACTTTCGCTCCTTTGGCAGGTACAAAGCATCCTTGTCGCCACGAAAAATCAGTCCCATCACCCGCCAAAAATCATTCGACGGATTCGGGTAAAAGAAATCCATGCTCCAGCGCTTACGTTGCGGCGGAAACGTCCCCATAATCAACACTTTGGCACCCTCAGGGACATACGGAGGCCATGGATGAGTCTCCATCGGAATTTCAGTGGAAATTGTATTTTTCTCGCTCATAATCAAAAAACTTTCTACGAAGATAATCAATTTCCCCCACAAAATGTTTTAATTTTAAACTAAACTCAAAATTCACCTTTCCCCCCTTTAAAGATTTAACGCTTTAGGGATTTAAGACAAAAACTTAAAACTCTTCCCCCATGTCCAACCACGATCATCACCGCCGCGAGCACCGCCGTTATCAACGCACCAGCCTTTGGATAGGCATAGGCGCCATCGTGCTCATCATTCTTCTCATCGTCTGGCTCACGATAGCCGACCTTTGGGGCGACACCGACGTCGCCGCCCGCATCCCCCTGTTCATCTAAGATCTAAGATAAACATGGAGATTCAAGAACGAAGTGCAAAATCCGTCGTTCTGAATAGCCCCCTATTTT
>JAJPXC010000154.1 GCA_021205635.1 Bacteroidales bacterium
GTTATTAAACTCAGGCCATTACAACCAAATTATGCACAATTTTGTCTCTTAAACCTAAAAAGAAGTTTATTGACTTGCTCCGTTCCACCCAAAGAGAAGGGGTTGAGTATGTGATTGAGGACATCGAGAAGTTGGGTTTCTTCGAGGCACCCGCCTCAGTCAGCCACCATTATAACTTCCCAGGCGGCTTGGTTCAGCACTCCCTTAACACCTATAAGGCAGCGGTGGCTCTAAAAGACGGCTTATCATCTCTGGTACCGGCATTTAAGCAAATCAAAGATGATAGCCTGATTTTGGCCACATTGTTGCATGACGTGTGTAAAGCCGACATCTACGAACTCATGCGCCGTAAACGAAAGAATGAAATCGGTATGTGGGAAACTGAAGAAACCTACAAGGTGAGCTACGAAAATTTCCCGATGGGACATGACGAGAAATCATTGGTGGTTCTGCTTTGCAGCGGACTGGTGTTGAGCGATGATGAAATGTTGGCCATTCGCTGGCATATGGGACCAAGTTGCGTCAATCCCGACAGCCAAGAGGAGCGTAAAAGCTACGAAACGGCTCGTCGACTTTACCCTCTCGTCCATCTCACCCATCTTGCCGATACGGTAGCCGCACAACTCATCGAGGAAACACCAATCTAAAAAAACATTTATCGGAATCTATTTTTCCGACGATTGGTGCTATATTTGCGCAATAAGATTTATCCACTATCATGAAGAAAAAGCAAGTTGTACCAACTCAAGAAGAAAAGCCCCTATCGGAGGCTTACTATTGGCCGATTATGCGTCCAGCGGCTCGGTGGCTGTCCATTAAGACAGAATTGATTCATGAAGCAATGAATCATCTTGACCAATGGGATGGTGATTTTGTCGTGGAGTTAGCTACACCTGATGTTGGATGGATTGATACTGTATTCGACCTTGGGCACGACCGCAAGGTAGAAATCTCAATGAGTGATGTTTATGATCCTCTCACAAGGTTGAAGGATTGGATGGAGCGGATTATCAAAAACGGGCTGACTGGAAGCAGCGTGTGCGACCTCGACAATGAACGCTCTTACACGGTTCTGACTTATGAGTCATTGTCGGATAGCAATCCCGAGCCATTTGGTCTTTTGACCATCGTGGACAACGATGGGGAGAACATTCAAAAAGCCTGGGGCGTCATCCGGGAATCAGTTTTGATTAAGACGCTCTACAACGCCATTATGGCCACACTGTCTATCATCCCCGAAGAAACAGACGATAATCATGATTTTTGCCCAATATGGTTTGGAATAAACAGCTTACAGAATATTGATACCTGGGTCGAAACCGTTGAGTGTTTCCGCAGCCCCGCTTTGGAGGCCTACATTGCCGAGGGCAATCATCTTAAGGAAAACGTTGTGGAGTAAAAGACAAGAATTTTTGAAACAATACAAGAGCTAACCCAGTGGAGGATTAGCTCTTGTATCGCAATAGGCTCAGCTGTTTATTTCGGGATGGGGGAAGGAGGCGTAGAGGGCGCGGGAGTCGGCGTGGGGCATTTTGCGCAGTACGTATTGCATTGCGTCGACTGGTTCATACCATGGCTGGTTCTTGGCTCTCTCGCGGAAATCGGCCAGTGGGATGATTTTCATTTTCTTGCGGATTGAGTCGAAGAGAATCACACGCTGGCTGGCGCCCATAAAGGTATCCTCGGTGTTTGCGAATATACGTGCTGTGTACTCCTCGCCGTCAGGTTCGGTAATGTGAGCCTCTGAGGCTGCATAAATATCCTCAAAGTTCCACTGCGACAGGACGAATTCGTCCATCGCTTTGTACACCAGTTCTTCCTCGGTCATTTCAGGAAAGTCCTCGGCGGAATACGGGAAGAATGTTTTGTGGATGCCTTGAAGGGCGAGGTGTAATCCGTCGGTGCTTTCCGAGAGGATGTAAAACATGTTTGCCATTCGGGTTTCCACGAGATAGTCGAGCGTTGTTTGGTCGAGCTGTACTTGTCCCTCGGAGTCGTTGTTGAAGTAAATCTCGCAGTCAGGATATTGCTCCACGATAGCTGAGAGGATGGAGAATGTCAACCGGGCGTCGCCAACAGATCCCCACATCGGCAGTTCAAGATGAAGATGCGAGTCTTTTCCTTGGAATAGAGTTAGATTGACGCCTTGGGTTGAGGCATAACGGAGCGCAATTTCGAGTTCCCGACGTTTATCATCATCAGTATCCACATTGGTTACTGCTATCTCTCCGCTGAACTCGTCCTCGGAGTTTAACTCACACACTCTTGACCACAACTTTTCAAGCTCGATTCCGTCAATCCCAAAGACATGGAACACGGTTTCGGGATGTGGTGGGTTGAACTCCCTTGTGGCTCCGATTTTGACCAGCAAGCCGGAGACGGGATAGTAGACGTAGGAGCCTAAGACGGTGCGCCCTGACGCTTTGAGGGCTTCCTCGTAACACACAAACTGCATGCCGTATTTGCCGGCGAAGTGTCGGCTGTTGGGGTCAGTCACGTCGTCCTCCTTCCCTGGGAAGGTCTTGAAGTCAACAAGGATGCAGCCTTGAGGGGTTTCGTAAACGAAGTCCATAGAACCGCGCACGATAGCGCCGCCGTTGGTGTTATAGAATGGCACCTCGTGGTGTATTCCTGATGCCTCGCCGTAGCCTTCTTTAAGCCATTGAATGAGCCACTGGTAAGCGTCGACCACGGCTTTGCTGTCGGAGATTACTTGGTCGAACCCGAAGCCATGTCTTATCGAGGTGAACACCTCCAGGTCGTGGGCGAGGTCGCCGGTGAATGCGGCGTAGGAGTTGTGGATGCAGTCGCCCACGAGGTTCATCTCGGGGTGGCCGTGAAGGATAATGCGCTTGCCTGATTTGTTGACCAGGTTGGCACCAGCCGACATGTCGACTTTTATTGTGCTGGGGGAGATGTAGCGGGGATTGTGTTCTACTTGCTCGATCGAGAGGGTGTCGATGTCGCGAATCTCGGGAGTCTGGTCTTCCTCGGTGTCATACACCTCGGATAACTCGCGCTGTGGCCAGTTGTTGATGGCGACAGAGCACCCAGTGGAGAAGATGTCGCCTTGGGGAGCGTCGGGATCGATTGAGGTGTTGACACCCAAGCGGGTGAAAGCCACCATCGGGTCGCCACCGCGGCCACGGGCATGGGAGTAGGTGATCAGTCGATCGCGAGCGCGTGTCATGCCCACATACATCAGTCTTGCAGCCTCATCAATCGCCTGACGCTGCGCGTCGGTGTATGCCTGTGATCCCATCACCACTTGGTTGAGGTCGTCGGGAAGACTTCTCATTCCGGTGAACACATTTGGCAACAGCGAAATGAGCATCTTGGGGAACAGACAATCGCGGGTGGGTTGCTCCTGACGTATCTCATGCACGCCAAACACCTCGCGCTTTACGATATTTGACTCCTTGGCCGGGTCGTGGTCGAGCGATACGAGTATGACGTTTTCCCACTCCAAGCCCTTGGCACGGTGGTAGGTTGACAGCACCACGCCTTGTGAATCGCCCTTGCTCTGGGACTCTAAGGTGCGCAGCCAGTTGATGAAGCCGTTGATGCTCACGCCGAAAGCCATCGTGCGACAATAGTTCTCGTAGCGGATCGCGAGAGCCACGAGTTGGTAGATATTGTCTTCGCGCTGCCGCCACCGGGAGTCCCAGCTCTTGAACACTGAGCGCAGGTTGAGCTCCACCATTATCGTCTCGATCATCGACGGCAACGGCTGGTTGACCCACTGCGTGCGACGGTCGAGGATGCGAGCGATCAAGGGATTGTCGGCGAGCCACGAAGCGGGTCGCTCGGAATCTGGGTCTCCCTCGGGGGTATTCTCCACCTCTTGGAGATACCGGGCGTACTCCTCGCGCTCGGCCATTCGGCTCTCGATCATCTCCTCGAGAGTGAACCCGCGAGTGGAGAGGAAAGCCACCCGCGCTCGGCCATGCGGATTGTTGGCGTCGACTACGAGCGAGAGGATTGCCGACATCAGCTCGATCTCCATGCGGTTGGCGAGCTCGCCTGTGATATGGTTGACAGGAATACCAGCCCTGTCAAGAGCGGCCGAGACGATATTGAGGTCGTTGTTGGTTCGGCCAAGTACGGCTATTTTGTTGAAAGGAATATCGTACATCTCGGCGAATCGCTGGATGTCGGTTGCCAACTGGTCGCCAAGGGCATCCTCCTTTTTGGTAAAATCGGTAGTCCAGTGGAGCAGGTTTGGCCCGTCAATCTCTTTCTTGCGATTGGGTATGAGGATAACCTTTTCGGCGGGTAGCTTGCCCTCAAACACCTTGGTGAACATCGCGTTGCAATGGTTCACGATGGCGGGTTGTGATCGGTAGGATTTGGGTAGAGGTTTCACTCGCTTTGGATCCTCGCTCTCGATCATCGACACGACGGCCTCAGTGAGGTCGGTGTCGGCCCCTCGGAAACGGAAGATGGCTTGCTTGGAGTCGCCGCACCAATAGCTCTCGTCGACCATCTCGCTCAGGCGGTTGAAGATGTCGACCTGCACCGGGCTGGAATCCTGGAACTCATCGACCATTAGCACGCGGTAACGCCCGCGAATCTCCTGTTCGCACTCGGGGTGCTGCAACAACCTGACGAAGTAGCGCTCCATGTCGTTGAAGTCGAGGATGCGGCGCTCGGCCTTGTAATCGCTATACTGTTGTTTCCACCGTTGGGCGATGGCGAAGATACGCTCCACCACTTTGGAGAGCATGTCGAACACCTGCTTGGAGTGCCACACGTCCCTCAGCTCTGCTATCAGGTTGTCGCGGTCGGGCAACAGTTTGGCGACCTTGGCCTTAGGCGCAGCGGCGATAGCTTTTGCAAGCGACTCGTAGTCGGTGAAGCCCCATGTGCGCTTGCGTGACAGCTCTTTCAGGCGCGCCAAACGCTCTTGCGCCGCATTGCGCTCGTCGCCATTGTCGACCTCCTCCAAGGCACGAATCACGGGCATGTAATCCTCCTTGGGTTTGATTGTTCCCTCTACGGGTTGGTATATCTCTCGCAGACGCTCGATGGAGTAACGGCATGATTCCTCGAAATCATCTACGCGGTACCATGTGGCCTTGTTGATCACCTCCTGAAGCCACCCTTTCCAGAAATCCTCGTCGGGGATTGTGCCATGGTTCCCGTCCTCGCGCATCTTCTCCATATTGAACGCCTCACGGAACTGGTGGAACATCTCAATGTCCTGTGCCGTGGGCAGCTCGGCGAGAGAGCGGTTGATGTAGAAGTTGGTTGCGTCCTCGTCCATCACGTTCATGTTGGGGCTGAGGTCAAGCAGGTACCAAAACTTGGTGATGAACTGCTGGCCGATGGAGTGGACAGTGCCGATAATTGCCTGGTCGAGCAATGCCGCCTCCTGGGTCAGCCCCTGCTCATAAAGCACGGCACGGGCGCGCTGACGAAGATCGTCGGCGGCTTTGGTTGTGAAGGTGGTTAGAATCACCTCCGATGGTTTCACTCCCTCGCGGATTTGGTCGGCAAGAAGATGGGTAAGGGTGTAGGTTTTGCCGCTGCCCGCTCCGGCGTTGAAATATGTGACGTTTTTCATTGCAGGGATCCGAATTTAAAGCATTTGTAATTGGAGAATTTGTTTTCAGCTTGAAGAGCCTCGTTTTTATAATGAGGGGATAAGGGGAAGAGATTCAGTTCATTTTGAGATGCTCCGTAGTTGGTTTCTTCTATTTCCTTTAATTCGGCGTTTTCGATTAGACCTTGCTCCAGCTGCTCGCGGCGGAAGCGGTAGGCGTTGATGGCCTGCTCCACGAGGTCATCGATGTTCATGGACGTTACTTGTTCCACGTTGGGCCCGTGCAGAGCTTCGCTGACGGTGTACATCCTATGCCGCGGCATTATGAAATAGGCCGTGGCAACCACTCGCTTGCCGGTCTCGATCTCCAGCAAGCGCTTGTAGATGGCGAGCTGAAGCGAAAGGTTGTGCTCCAACAGGCGCCGGTGGTAGGAGCGACTTCCCGACCATTTGAAGTCGAACACCACCAGGTTGCCATCCTTGTCGCTGAGCACCATATCGATGAATCCCTTGAAGGCCGGATCATCCTCGTCGGGGAGCAAACCAAGATGGGTGTCAACGCGTTGCTCGCGTCCCTCGACGTTAAGATGATTGTGACGGATAATCTCGAGCAGGGCATCCACGCATTCGCGCAACGAGCCAAGATATTGCCTCAACTCCAACTCATTCTCGGGAAGGAGCAGAACCGCACCCACTTCTTTGAGCGTCTCATCAACGGTTGAGTCGAAATGCTCTCGGATATTATTCGCGATCTCATCGGCATTACCGGTGAAAAGCCGCTCGATCACCTTGTGGGCCACGTCGCCCTTGATGGTGAAGAGTTGCTTCAGGTCGGTCGACGAGCGGTTGTAGATACGCGCCACCTTCTCCAAGACGTAATCCAGTGGATACTGAATCAGATGCTCGAGTGACGTGTAGCTCTCACCTTTAGGCATCGGTAGGGCGCAGTTGACTTGCAGCTCCGCGTCCTCGGTATAATTGCACACTGGCGCTACTGAAGCAGTTTCCACCTCGGAGATGTCGGGAGTTACGGTGATATTACAGAGCGTGTGGCTGAAAGCGTTCTTCAATCGGGTAATCAGTGGATGCTCGGTGGTGTCGGCACCGGCTGATTTATTGGAGGTAACAATCACGCACCGCTTGCGGGCGCGTAGCACTGGCATCCGCAGCAATCGTATAGCCTCGCGGTTGAAGTCGTCAGTACTGGGGAAACGGCATCCCAACTCGGCGAAGTGCTCCAACTCCCGGGAGTTGAGGAAGTCGTAAGGGTATTTCGCGGGGGCGTAGTTGTAGCAATCAGTCCACATCACGCGGTCGGCGGTGTCGATGATCTCGCAGTAGCTCACGGTGTGCCGCGACCCGCATTGGGGCTCGTAAACCTGTTGGCGCATCCCCTGGAAGAGGGTGCTGATTGCGGCCTCCAGTCGTCGGTAAGGGATTGTGGCCTCTGGGATGTCGGTGATGAGGGTGTCGAGTGTGTCGCATAGCTCCGCAACCATTCCGAGTTGCTTGCGGCGGGCATCTTCCATCGTTTCAATCTGGGTCATCTGCGCGGCCCAACTTCCGAGGGCGTTGTTGAACTTACGTAGCGTTGCCATGTCCACCCCGTCGGGTTGCGGACGCATGTCGAATTGCTCTAAAGATTTGCGAGCTTTCTCAATCTCCTTGTCATCTTCCAAGGAGGCGAGGTATTCGTCAATGGCGGTTGTATAACGCTCGTTGTCGAAGCCGTTGGTGTCGAGAATAGCGTTCACCAACTGACCACGCAATTCACTCTTGATGGGGTGCACGGGCAACTGCAGCCACGACAGCAAGTTGTTGATGTTCAGCGGGTATTCCAAAAGATTCATGCCCAGCATAAACATCTGCGCGATTTGAGGGCTGGCGTTGTCGATGGTGGCGCCAGAGGTGGGTTGTCCCATCATCCGCTGGGTGTCGTCGAAGAGTTTGCCTCCATTCGACGTCACATAGACATCGGCACTATCGGCCCCGATTGAGGCGATATATCGCGTGGCATCAGTGGAGGACTCAAATTCCCAAATCAATAGCGAATCGTCATCGGCTTGGAGGTCGTCCGTGGCCGTGTCGTGAATCAACAACTCCTGGGCTTTGGCAAGGTTTGAGCCTGCGGCAGCCAGCACTTCGCCTTTGTCGTAGACCACATCCACGCCCAACTCTTTCAGCCTGTGGAGCAGCTTAACCACCGCGCCTTGCAGCGATTCCTTGTTGAAGACTCCAACTTTTATGACTGTCCCCGATTCAAAGGGATTGGAGTGCAAGGCCGCGGCGATAGAGATCAGTCGGTCGCCCAACGACGGCATGTCGAATTGCTTGTCAATGCGGGAGATCAGCTCCAATCTGTCGTTGGGTGATGGCATCTCATTGTTCCAAAGAGCGATGCGCAAAGCGTCGCGCCATTTCAGGCACTCGTTGCTCACACCCAAGGCGTTCTTGAGCCAAGCCTTTGAGAGGGAATTTCCCTCGCGTTCCATCACTTGGCGCATTAGTTTCATCCATTGCGCTTGACGCTTGGGTTGCGGCTGCGTGTCAGCGTGAATGCCGAGGCGCAATTCAAGCAATGAGGCCAATCCGTCGGTGTTGACCACAGTCGTGTCGTAGGCTATGCCTCCACGGTCGGCAAGGTTGAGCCACGCCTCGGAGGTGTAATCGGGCAGGTAGTAGATTTGCACAGTTATTGGAGTGTTTATTTGTTCCAGAAGATTTTGTCGTTGTACTCGACGGGGGTGTCGGCTTTCTCGCTGAGCAGGTCGTGATGCTCGGCCACGAAAGCGTCCCATAGGGCGTTGAGTTTGGTGGCGACCTCGGGAGCGAGAACGGCGCCGGAGTGGCCGCGGTCCCAGTCAAACTCGGGGACGCGGGAGGTGAGGACAGCCGAGGTGAGGATGGGCAGAGCGTCGGGGTTGAGGTACATCTCCACCTCCATGTCGACGTAGTGGACGTCGCGCCCCTTGCCGCTCCAGTCGTCGCCGCGGTAGGGCTTCCCGATGAGTGTGCCCGTGGCCACGATGCCGGTGGCGCCGTAGCCCACCTTCACCATATACCAGCGGTCGCCGGGACGCATCTGCTGCCACTCCCAAGCGCTCCAGTTCATCAGCATTTGGCCGTCGAGGTTGGCCTGGATGATGCCTTGGAGATTGCGAAACATCGAGTAGGAAGAGAACGCGGGGTTCCATTTAAAGATTATTGTGTTCATAACGGGATGTGTTTTAGTCTATGAGGTAAATTTTAACGAGTATGCGTATCCATGGCCGACCCGACATGAAGTCGTGCTCCACGCTGGCCTTGTCGACGCGGCAGGTGAGCATCTTGCCCGCGTCCATCAGCCGGGCTATCACGGTGTTCTGCTCCATGGGGATTATGCCCACTTTGGTCGAGCCGTAGACCACCGAGATTGCCAACTCATCGCCGTCGGGTGTGCGCACGAGTTGCAAATGCTTGCCTGGTAACAACTCCTTTACCGTCGCCCCCATCTCGGGCGTGGCGCGGGTGCCTGCCAGTTTAAGGTCGAGCAGCAGTATCTCACGTGTCAACGGTTGTGAGATCGGCGACATGGCTTGTTGCTCAATCAGTTGCAGCATGGCCGGACTTATTGGGAGGATTTCGTATTTCACAAGAGTTTTCAGTTTTCAGTTAATTGAAGATGAGGTTGAGGCGGTCTTGGTAGACGCGCTTATGCTTTTCGAGGCGTTGGTGCTCGTCATCCAATTTGTCCTGCTGGCCCTTGACCCACACGGGGTCTTGGAGCTGCATCTCGAGGTTGAAGGGAAATGTCGTTTTCAGTTTGCGTTTTTCAGTTTTTAGTCGCTCGATGTCTTTTTCTAAGCGGGCGATGGTGTCGTCGAGCGATTCATCGGGACGGGCGATGTCGTCGAGCGACGATTCCATATCCAATCGCTTGATGATGTCACGCAGGGTGACGATGTCGTAGGAGCGATAGGCTGCCACGCCTTTCACGAACAGATCCTGCAATGATTCGGGCAGATTGGGATGCAGGTCGGGGTGCAGCCGCCGCACGAGCGTGCGGTAGAGGTCGCGCAACTCCTGCACTGTGAAGTCGGAGATGGCCTCAGCCTCCTGCGCAAGACGTAGTTCCTCGGCTTGACGTTCCAAGTCGCGGTAGTAGCTCTGAAGCTGACGGTTGATATCATCCTCGATTTGGGCGAGGTTGGGTCGCTGATTGCGGTTGAGCGCTGACTGCGCCAACTCCAATTTCATCTTCAGCGCCCTCACCTCCACCGAGAGCTGGTAATTTTCATACTTCCTCTTGCCGATCAAGAGCATGTAGCGGCAAAACAGCGAGTCGCGCTCATGGCTCAGCAGATGGTCGCGCCGCGTGAACAGCCGTATATACTCCTTGCGGAGCCGGTCAATCCGCTCCTTCTTCTCCCTCGTCTTGGGATTGATCTCAATCTCCACGCTTAATCCAAAAATCGAATTCATTGCTTTTTTTAGTTTTACATCGCAAAGGTAATAACGAGGGTCGGAAAAAACGTTGCCGAGTGGTCAGATTTTTCCTTGGTAGATGTCGTTGAGAAGGGAGATTTCGTCCGCCATGAGGGAGCGGAGGCGCTCGGGAGCAAGAACTTCGGCGTAGGAGCCAAGGCCCATTAGAATCAGGAAGAAGTCGAGAGTGGGGCGCAAGCGTAGCTCGTAAACGCCGTACTCGTCATTCTTCTCCACAAGCCGTTGGGTGTGGTGGAGTGGTAACGTCTCAATATAGTCGCGCTGCACGGTGTCGACGCGCAGAAGCACGGTTTCAAGTGGTGCGTTTGGATCGGTCCACACTCCATAATATTCGCTGAAATATGTTTCGGGATCGAAATCTTCGGGGTAAGTGAACTCCAAGTCGGTGCTTTCCAGACCCACGATGCGGTCGAGGGCAAATATAAGCAGTCGGCATCTGTCGCCCTTGGGTTTGTCGTGAAACCGGGCGTTGGCAAGCAGATACCAACGGCGATTGTGCACCTTCACACAGTAAGGCTCGATCTCATAATCGGAGCCAACGACTTGCCCGAATCGACAATATTCCATCTTTATTACCTTGCCGAGGTGCATAGCCTCGAGAATCGGCTGGAGAAAAGTGTCGCCCGACGGCACATATTCCAACAGGATTCTCCCGCTAAGGTGACTTCGCTGGCTGATGGTCTCTTGCACGGCGAGCGACTGCACAAGCCAACGCAGCCAACGGTCGCCCCCGTGGTCGCCGTCCTCCAGAATATGATAACGACCATCACGTTTGTCATATTCGATTTTGATGTCGAACAGGTCAAACACCTTGTCACGCCAATTATACAGCGTGCGGGGCTGCAACGGCTTGTTGTTGTAAAGCGTCGATCGCTCAAAACTGTCGGCCAGCTCAGCCAACGTCGCCGGGCCACGTCTTAGCCTGCTAATGAGCCACACATATTCTTGAAAATTGTCTTTAGGCATGGTATTATCTTTTTCACACGCAAATATAAATCATTTTCCGCAAATTTAGCCATCTTCTCGGAAATAAAAATGCCGAGTTCAGGGTTTGGGAAGCACCGGGGTGGGGTTGTCGTGGGGTGAGGGGCGATTGATTGGCTTGTTGGGAGTGGATTTGGGCTTGGTGGATTTTTTGTCGGAAGATTTGCTTGATTTTCTGGATTTCTTGGCGATGGATGTGGTGTCGGGGTGGGTTAGGATGGCTTGGATGGAGTCGGTGGGGATGGTTTGTGGAGGGGTGGGGGAGTTGCAGCTGCGGACGATGGCCACTGCGATAATCGCGATGGCCACGAGGGAGATGGCTATGAGCAGGCCACTGAATTCGCGGGTTGTCATTTGTGATTTCACTGGTAGAGTGGTTAAATGTAAATGTTTCATGAACCTTGCGGTGACCCGCAGGGGACGCGACCGCCAGAGCGGTAGCCGTTGGGGTGAGGGGGCGGTTACGCGAAGTTACGTTCTTTTTCGGTAAGTGACAATAGCGGCGAGGGTAAAGGCGATGGCGAAAGAGGCGAGGGCGAGGAATTGGGGTAGCTGGTTGGCGAGTGTCGCTCCGCGCAGGTAGGTGGCTCGCATGATGTCGACATAATAGCGGGGCGGGATGCCGTAGGTGACTCGTCGGGCCCAGTCGGGCATGGATTCCACGGGGGTCATGAGCCCGCTCATGAGGATGAACACCATCACGAAGAAGAACATTACGAGCATTGCTTGCTGCATGGTGTCGGAGAAGTTGGCGATAACGACTGCCATCGACGACATGAGGATGATCATCAGGGCGGAGGCAATGTAGATAGTGGCCCATGAGCCTTGTGGCCATAGGTTCCACACGAGCCCGGCGATTACCATGGCGATTGTGAGGACGAGGATGCCGATAGCCCAGTAGGGGATCACTTTGCCAAGGGTGAAGGTGAGTTGGGATGCGGGGGAGACGTTGATTTGCTCGATTGTGCCGCGCTCTTTTTCGCCTACGATGTTGAGGGCTGGGAGAAATCCGCAGAGCATCACAAGGAGCATGATCATCAGGGCCGGTATCATGAAGTGGCGGTAGTCGAGGGTGGGGTTGAAGAGGTAAGTTACTGAGGGTAGGGAGGCTCCATGCGGTGGAACCGCGTGGCACCGTGGCCCATAGGGGTGGTTGACGTGGGGAGCGATGATTTGGGTGACGTATTGGGAACCGAGGGAGGCTTGGGTTGCGTTGACGGCGTTGGCGCTGACGGAGATGGTGAGTGGATGGGAGGTTTCGATGGATTTACCGAGGCCACGGGGGATTTCTACGATCACGTCGGCTTGGTCGCGCTCCATCATTGCCATTGCTTGGTCGCGGGTGGCCACGACAGCCTGGAGGGTGGTGTATTCGTTGGCGTTGATGTCCGAGATTATGCGGCGTGAGATGGTGGAGTGGTCTTGGTCAACTACCACCACGGGGACCTGCCTCACTTCCATGGATGTAACCAGTGGCATCACTAGCATCACCATCAGCGGGAACATGAGGATGAGCTTGGGCAGGAAGGGGTTGGCGCGCAGCTGGCGTAGCTCTTTTATGAGGATGGCTCGGAGGGGGATGGTCATTGTAGTCGGTCGTTGAATTTGCGTGTGGCCACGGCGAAGATGAGTGCGGTGGTCGCGGCGAGGATTGACATTTCCAGGATGATGTCGCTAAGGGCGAGGCCTTGGATCATGAGTTTGCGCATGGCGGCGATGTACCAGCGCGCGGGGACGATTGCCGATATCTGCTTGAGGATGATGGGGAGGTTGTCGATGGGAAACATGAGGCCCGAGAGCATTACCACAGGCATGATCATCACCATGCCGCATATAAGCATGGCCATGACTTGGTTGGAGGAGATGGTGGATACCAGCAGACCGAATCCCAGGGAGAGGACGACATATAGGAGGGTGACGAGGACGATTGGGGCGACTCCGGCTGTCATTGGGACGTCGAGGGCGTAACGGGCGATAATCAACACGAGGGCGAGGTCGACGCATGAGAGGACGAAGAACGGCACCATTTTGCTCACCATAATCTGCCAGGGGCGGGCTGGGGAGACGAGCAGGAGCTCCATCGTGCCTGTTTCTTTTTCCCGGACGATAGCAACGGCGGTCATCAGTGCGCACACCAGCAGAAAGAGCATGCCCATAATTCCGGGGACGAAGTTGTAGCCGCTTTTTAGCTGGGGGTTGTAGAGCATGCGTGTGGTCACTTGACTCTGCGGTGACCCGCATGGCGCTGAACTGCCAAGGGTGGAACCGCTGGAGAGGATTGACTGGATGTAGGCTTGAGAGGATTGGGCGATGTTGGGGTTGGAGGCGTCGACAAGGATTTGGATGTCGCCGGGATTGCGGCCGAAGACTACGACGGCTTGGGCGTGGCCGCTGCGGAGGGTTTCGTGCACTTGGGAGACGGGTACGCTGCCAACGACGGTGATGTATGGGTTGGCCTCAAGGCGGTCGACGGCTTGACGGTTGGCCTCGGTGTAGGTTTGCCAGGCTATGGCCACGTTCACTTGGTTGACCTCGGTGGAGATGGCGAAGCCGAACAGTAGCATCTGTACCACCGGGATTGCGAGCACGACGAAGAGCATGCGGCGGTCGCGCAGCACGTGCAGCGTCTCTTTGCGTATCATAGCGCCAAGTCTAGTCACTGCGTTGGCCCTCCCTGGCCAGTAGGTAAAACACTTGTTGCATGGTGGTGGCGTTGAATTGGGTTTTGAGTTGGGCTGGGGTACCCATGGCGGCGATACGGCCGTCCACCATGATTGACACTCGGTCGCAGAGCTCGGCCTCGTCCATGTAGTGGGTTGTGACGAAGATTGTTACGCCACGAGCCGATGCTGAGCGGATAAGGTCCCAGAATTGGCGTCGCACAACGGGATCGACTCCTCCTGTAGGCTCGTCAAGGAACACGATGGATGGGTCGTGGAGCATGGCCACGGCGAATGCTAGCTTTTGCTTCCATCCTAGGGGAATGTCGGCTACCTTCTCATTATGGCGGTGGTAGAATCGGAGCTCTTCAAGGAGGCGGCGCCCGCTGGCTTCTATAGCGCTGGGCCTCATGCTGTAGATTCCGCCGAAGAATTGAATGTTTTGCCACACGCTGAGGTCGTCGTATAGGGAGAATCGCTGGCTCATGTAACCGATTTTACGCTTGATAAGCTCGCCTTGGGTAATTATATCACAATCAGCAACTTGTCCACTACCTTCTGAAGGGATGCTTAAACCAGTGAGCATACGCATGGCGGTGGTTTTACCCGCACCGTTGGCTCCGAGGAAGCCGAATATTTCGCCCTTAGTGACGTTGAATGTGATGTGGTCGACGGCGGTGAAGTCGCCGAAGCGCTTGGTGAGGCCTTGGACGGAGATGGATTCTCCCTGCGTTGACCCGCAGGGCACTCGACCGCCAAGCGATGGGCTAACGGGCGACTGCTCGCCCATAAGCTTGATGAAGACGCGCTCGACGGTGGGGCATTGGTGGGTGATTAGGAGATTGTCGGGCGTGTCGGTCTCCATGATTCGTCCTTGGTTGATCAGGGCAACGCGCTGGCAACGGTCGGCCTCGTCCATGTAGGGGGTAGAGGCGAGTATTGCGATTCCCTGGGAGCGAAGGTCGTAGAGGAGGTCCCAGAATTCTTGTCGGCTCACCACGTCCACGCCTGTTGTCGGCTCATCGAGGAGGAGCACCTTAGGACGATGGATTAGGGCGCAGCAAAGGGCTAGCTTTTGTTTCATGCCTCCCGAGAGCTTGCCCGCTGGACGCTTGGCGAAGGGGGCTATCTGCTCGTATATCGGGGCAATAAGCTCGTATCCCTTCTTGACGGGAACGCCGAACACCGAGGCGTAAAATTCGATGTTTTCACGGATGGAGAGGTCGGGGTAGAGGGCGAAACGGCCCGGCATGTAGCCGATGGAGGAGCGCACGAGTCGGCGGGCCTTCTCCACGTCGTTGCCGGCGACGGTTGCCATGCCTTTGTCGGGAAGTAGGAGGCTGGCGAGGATACGGAAGAGGGTGGTTTTGCCCGCACCGTCGGGACCGATCAGGCCCACCAGCTCGCCTTCTCCTACCGTCAGGGAGACGTCGTCCAAGGCTTTTACCGAGCCGTAGCTTTTGGAAATATTATTTATTTCTATTGCGCGCATTACAGGATCACATTGCCGGTGAGACCGAGCTTGAGGGAGTGGTCGGCGTTGGGGACGGAGATTTTTACAGCGTATACCAAGTTGGCTCGGGAGTCGGCAGTCTGAATGGTTTTGGGGGTAAATTCGCTTTGGGTGGCGATATAGGTGACTGCGCCCTCGTAGTCGCGGGTGTTGCCGCCGCCATAATCGGCCACAACCGTCACTTTCTGGCCTAATTTCACGTCTTGTAGCTGGTCACTGGTGAAGTAGGCACGGAGGTAGATGTTGGAGATGTCGGCGAGTTTGACCAAAGGGGTTCCGAATGCGGCCACTTCGCCCGGCTCGGCGTATTTGGCCAGGACTGTGCCTGAGATGGGTGCGACGATGGTGGATTTAGCGATTTTGTCGTCGATGGCGGCCAGTTGGGCATCAACAGCCTCGGCCTTGCTTGTGGTGGAGGTGGTAGTGGTGGAGAGTTGGGAAAGAAGGGCGTCAAGTTGGCCTTTGAGGGAGGCTACTTGGGTGTTGAGATTGTCGAGTTGTTGCTGAGTGGCAGCACCGGCGGCTAGGAGTCGGGCGATGCGGTCGCGGTCGGTAGTAGCGCCAGCAATTTGCTCGCGTAGGGATTGCGCTTGCTTTTGGATGTCGGGGAGGGATTCCATCAGGGCTTGGCGTTGGAGGATGAGCTCGCCACGCTGGAGGGCGAGTTGAACGGTGTCGATTTGTCCCATTACCTGTCCTTGGGTAACACTATCGCCTTCCTCGACGTTGAGCCACAGGATTTTGCCCGTGGCCTCGGAGGAGATGGTCACCTCGGTTGCCTCGAATGTGCCTTGGGCATCGAAGTCGCTTGACGATGAGCAGGAGGCCAGCAGAAGAATAAAGAAAAGGTAGAGATATTTGTTGGATTTCATTGGTTCAATGTGTTTTGGAGTGAATATTGCGCTTTGAGCATCTCTATGTAGTGACTTTCGGCGGCGATGATGGCGTTGCGTTCGTCGGTGATACGCAAGAGCAGGTCGGTAGGCTCTACAATGCCCTCGCTGAGACGCGCCTCGGACGCCATTCTTACGCGTTGGCGCAGGGCCACAATCTCATCGTCGGCCTTCGATATGGCGATAAGTCGCTGGATGTCGGCACGTTGCTGGGATGCTTGGAGGGAGGTGTTGAACTGGAACACGTCCTTGGCCACATCTAGCCGTTGGCGTTGAGCTTGGATTTGGGAGAGACGCCCTTTGCGTGTATATAATTCCCCGATTGACCAAGAGGCTGACAATCCAATGGTTGCGCCCCATTTGGGGTCGCGGTTGATCATCGCCTCCATGAAGTTGGCCCCGGGATAACCCCATGATCCTTGGGCAAAGGCCCCGATTGTGGGAAGCAGGGAGGCTTTCACTTGCCGTTCTTGGGCGTTGAGTGAGGATTGCCGAGCGTCAAGCAGTTGCCATTCAGGGCGCTGGGCGGCGGAATCGTCGCCAGGGAGGAGGAGTTGTGAGGGGATTTCGAGGGTTTCTTGGCCGTCGGTGCCGAGATACAGGCCCAACACCTTGCGATAGGCGGCGATAGTGGCTGTCACCGAGGCTATTTGCTGGCGTGTGGAAAGCAGGTCGACGGCGATTGCGTCGGCATCGGAGAGCATGGCGGCTCCGTTGGCTACCAAGGTGTTAACGCGGTCGAGATTGGCTTGCAAGAGTGTGTCGGTCTGCTCGAGCGTGGCCTTTTGCCTCTCCATGAGCAGGATAGAAAAGAACAGGTCGTCGATACGTGAGCGCAAGTTGTAGAGGTCGACCTCATTGGATAGGGCATCCTCGCGGCTTTGTGCCTTGATCATCTCTTTTGATGCGGATATGCGGCCGCCGTCATAGATGGTTTGGGTTACGTCGAGGGTCGCTTTATATTGGAAGTGGCCCACGCCACGGAGGTTTAGACCCCTTTGCTGAAGCATCTCGCTAAGAACGTCGGGATATGAGGCCACAGTGGATTGCCACACGCCCTGGGTGCCGAGGGTGGGCTGGGGGAGCCATGCCTTTTGGGCGTTGCTGAGGTTGTACTTTTGGGTTAGCTCAATCAACTGGTAATCACGCACAAGCGGGTAACGCTCGGTTGCCAGCATACGAGCCTCGTCTAGAGTGAGGGCTGAACAGGGCGCAACACCGAGCACAACCATGGTCAACACGATCAAAAGCGGTCTCATGGCTCAATACGTTTTCTTATGGTTAACAGGTTTTCCTCCAAGCGTTTGTCAAGGTATTCTTGAAGTTGTAGTGAGGCTATCATGGAGGCTGGTTCGGCAAAGGCCACGGAGGTGAGGTTGAGCGCCAGGATGTCTATAAAGAGGGTCATCATGTCGATGGGAACAATCTCGCCACGCTTAACGGCCTCGTCCACTTGGGCGTTGAACTGGGCCATCATGGATGTGAGGAGGTTTTTGACGCTACCAAACCATCCGTCCAACCTCCCAGGGTCCTGACGGTATTCGGTGAGCAGGAGCATAGGCAGGCGATAATTGACCTTAACAAACTCAAAATGGCGGCGTGCGGCGCTCAGGATTCGCTCCTTGATGGGGGCGTGGTCCTCCAAGAGCGTTGCGAATACCTTGGTGGCCATCTCACTGAGTTTGTCGTGGCAAATGCGCTCAAAGAGAGCCTCTTTTGTGCGAAAATAGTAGTGAAGCATCGAATGGGTAACACCGGCGGCGGCGGCGATGGTGGTGGTGCGTGCCCCGGCGAAACCTTTCTTAATAAACTCGTTCTCGGCGGCAAGAAGGATGGCATGCTCACGATCGGACAACTCAGCAGACTCTTGACTGGGGATGTTGGCGGCAGTTTTAGCGGTTAATTCATCCATAAGGGTGACAATCAATGTGATAAAATCGATAAACAAATTGTTTAATAAATTGTTTGCCGCAAAGGTACAACAAAACTCCTAATCTGCCAAATTAAAATTCACCATTACAGCAGATCGACGTAGAATTTAGATCGGATTTAATCCAAATGCAGAGTGTGGAGGGCTGCAAGGCGGAGGCGTTGCTTGGCCACTGATGGGGATAATGGCTCGTCGGGGAGGAACTTGTCGCAGGGAATTACTTGGCCACGAGGGACTCGGCCCCCAAACCTCCGCAGCGGGGGGTTACCATCCGGATGCCCGCGCCCCCTGTTTCGGGAGGCTTGGGCGCCCTTGACCATGCCTGGCAGAATGTAAAGTGGGATTTGGTGATGCTGGCAGTGACGCATTAGAGTGCCGACAACTTTGCCGGCTGAGGATTGCTCGTCGAGACATCCCTCGCCGGTGATGACGATGGTGCCGTCAACCACTTCGCGGAAGATGCCGTAAGCCTTGACCATCTCATCTGCTCCAAGCGAGGCTGGAGCCCCAACTACCCGTTGCAAGGCGAATCCCACGCCTCCACCAGCGCCTGATATCTCCCTTTCTACATATTCGGGCATGGATGTCACCTCCCAAGAGTGAAGCAGCTTGCGCAACTTCACCAAATCTTCCTCTTTAACGCCCTTCTGAGGCGCGAAGGTGAGCGAGGATATACCGTCGTTGTTCCATAACGGCGCCTGCACGTCGCTAATGGCTCGTATGCGGGTTGCAAGTATTTGATAATCAGTGGGTGGATCTATCATTTGCACTTTATCCAATTCCACAGGAAGGATAGGAGTAGAAAACCGCGTGCCCGGTCTTCCCAAGAACCTCCAACCCAAGCCTTGCAGCAACCCAGAGCCTCCGTCAATGGTTACCGTACCACCTACACATACGTTCAACACTACCCTGGGGTCACTGTCCAGAATCTTGCGGATAGCCACGCCCAAGCCATAGGATGAACTTTGCCAAGGTTGCAAGTCCCCTTTGACCGTATCGTGCCCGATTACGCTTGCCGAGTCGATAAACGCCTCGCCGGAAACCGGGTTTTGCCACCACGGGGCCGTGGTGGGTGCGCCCAAGGGGTTGAGGGTTTCCACCTCACGCATAAGGGTCGCTCCGTGCAATCGTCCGAGCAAGGCGGCTGTTCCCTCGCCACCGTCGGCCATGGGTGCCAACAGTACATCATACTCCGCAGCTTGCGGGCGAATGGCGTCGGCGATCACCATGGCGGCCTCCATAGCGGTCATCGTGCCCCGATATTTGTCGGGACAAATCCAAATGGCGGGTTGGGTTGTTTTCATATTAACTGCAAAATTAACAAAAATCCCACATGATTCGCAAAAATTGAGTACCTTTGGGGAAACAAACATAAACACAACGCCCATGAAAGCCCTAACCCTCACACTGCTTCTAGCAGCCGCCGCATCCTCGATGTGTCAGGCTCAACGACTGGTGCTGCTACACACCAACGATACCCACTCCCAAATCGACCCCACCGACTCCAACGAGGGTGGAGCCCTGCGACGCAAAGTGCTGATCGACAGCGTGCGTGCCGTGGAGCCTAACGTGCGACTGATTGACGCTGGCGACGCCGTGCAAGGCACACTCTTCTTCAATCTCTACAAGGGGGAGGCCGAGCACAAGGTAATGAATCTGCTCGGTTACGACCTCGCCATACTCGGCAACCACGATTTCGACAACGGAATCAATCGCCTGGCCGAGAACATAGCAACCGATTCAGCCACGTGGATTACCACCAATTACGACCTTCGCGACACCCCGCTCGACCCTTACTTCGTGCCTTATGTCGTGGAGGAGATTGACGGCAAGAAAGTAGGATTCATTGGTATCAACCTCGACCCCAAGGGGATGATTTCTGACGGCAACTACGACGGACTGGTCTACCTCGACCCCTATGAGGCCGCCAACGCCACGGCTTGGAGCCTGAAACACAACGAGCGTTGCGACGCCGTTGTCGCCATCACCCATCTTGGCTACGACGTGGTGGGGCAGCCCGACGACCTCGGCCTTGCCGCCTCGAGCAAGGATATCGACTTGATTATCGGTGGCCACAGCCACACGTTGATCAACCCCGCCGACGGCAAAGTGGCCTACCGTGTACCTAATGCCTTGGGCGACACCATCACCGTGACGCAAGTGGGCAAAAGCGGGAAATTCCTCGGCCAATCCACCATCGACCTTGCCTCAGGCGACGTCGATTACAAGATAATCCACGTTGACAGCCGCCTCGACTCCCTAATCAAGCCTGAATGGGTGGAGGTGATCGCTCCCTACCGATATGGAGTGGATTCACTGATGAACGTGAAGGTATCCTCAACTCCCATAGCGCTTGAATCCGACGGCCAGCGGCTGCCCAATTTCCTTGCCGATTTCGTCGTGGACAAGGCCCAAAAACTCACCTCGAAGCCTATCGACCTTGGCCTGATCAACCGCGGGGGCATCCGTCGCTCCCTGCCCAAGGGTAACATCTCCGAGGGGCAAATTATGACCATGTTGCCGTTTGACAACTCGGTTACGGTTATAGAAGTGAAGGGTAGCGACCTTGCCGAGGCCCTCGCAATCCTCGCCGAGAGCAATGCCGCAGCAATAAGCAAAAACGGGTCAATCCAAACGGGCAAAACCAAGGACCAAACCCAAGAATACATCGGCGGAGAGCCTATCGACCCTGACAAGACCTACACTGTGGCCACCATCGATTACCTTGCCAACGGTGGCGACTATGCCGCTCCGCTTAAGAAAGCCACGGTAACCGCCAAGAGCGACCAAATCCTGTGGGCCGACCTACTCGACTACCTGCGCCACGACCTCCGCGGCAAGCCCCTGAAAACCGACGCCACCCAGCGAATCAAATAACACTAATTTACGCCTTCGTTATCACGTTATTACGTTATTACGATTAGAATCATGAAGCCCCTGAAATTCCTAATAGCCTCCATCCTGCTGGCTTCCATCCCAGCCTCGGCCGTCACCCCCAAGATATTAACCAAGGTGGACGAGAGAGCCTGCAACCACTGGGTGGATTCAGTATACAACTCCCTGAGCCTCCACGACCGCATCGCCCAACTGTTCGTCCCCATGGTCAACCCCAACGGCGACAAAGCCAAAGGGGAGCTGAAACTATTGGTTGAAACTAACCACGTGGGTGGACTCCTGTTCAATCGTTCTTCTCTCGCCCGAATGGCCGATATGACCGCCTACGCCCAGAGCATGGCCACGATTCCGTTGCTGATCACATTCGACGGCGAGTGGGGACTGGCTATGCGCATCGACGAGGCCCCGCGATTCCCCTACAACATGGCCTTGGGGGCAATCGCCAACGAGCGACTGCTCTACGACTACGGCCGTGAGGTAGCCCGCGAGTGTCAGGCGATAGGAGTACACGTCAACTTCGCTCCCGACCTTGATGTCAACACCAACCCTGCCAACCCAGTGATTGGCTACCGATCATTCGGAGAGAGTCCACAAAGGGTAGGGGCCTTAGGCTCGGCCTACTCCCAAGGGCTGGAAAGTGGTGGCGTGCTGTCGGTATCCAAGCACTTCCCCGGCCACGGCGACACCTCCACCGATTCCCACAAGGAGCTACCCACCGTCACCCATTCCTTAAAGCAGATGGAGAGCGACGACATCGCCCCGTTCAAGCGCTACGTGGGCGAGGGACTGGGTGGAGTGATGGTTGGACACCTGAACGTCCCCGCCCTTGACCCCTCGGGCACTCCCGCGTCGCTGTCCAAGAAAATCACCCCCGACTATCTCAAGAACAAATTGGGATTCGAGGGGCTGGTTTTCACCGATGCCTTGGCGATGAAAGGAGCCCACACTCCGGGTAAGAACAACTGCGTGGTGGCCCTGCAAGCTGGTGCCGACATCCTGCTCAGCTCCGAGGCACCAATCTCGGATATCAAGGCGGTGGAGCAGGCCGTGAAGGACGGTAAAATCCCCGCCAAGATGATTGAGGAGCGCTGCAAGAAGGTGCTTACATTTAAATATGCCCTCGGCCTCAACAAGCCCCAAACCATCAACACCGCCAACCTCGAACGTGTAATCAACTCACCGCAAGCCGACGCCATCAATCGCCGCCTGGCGGCTGCCTGCATCACCTGCATCCGCAACGATAACGACATTCTTCCGATTCCCGATACCCGCGACGTGGCCGTGGTCAACATCGGCAACAAATCAACCGACAATGCCTTCACCCAGTATTGCGGTAAGTATGCCCAAGCCACTGTCTACAACAACCAGGGCTCGCAATTCTCGGCCGAGAAGGTAAGGAAAATCCTTGCCCACGAGTATGTGATAATAGGTGTATTCGACGATTCCGCTGTGTCCCGCGAAACTCTTGCCCAGTTCACAAAAGCCAAGAACGTCATCCCCGTCTTCTTTATGTCGGCGTTGAAGATGGGCAAATTCGCAACGCAAGTGAAGAACTTCCCCACGCTCATCCTCGCTGGCGACGACACCCCCTACCTGCGTGAATACGCCGCCCAAGCCGTGTTTGGTGGCATCAACGTCACAGGTCGCCTGCCCGTCAACCTCAAAGGCATCGCTCCGCTTGGCTCAGGGGTGAAAATCCAAAAGAAGCGCCTCGGATACACATCCCCCGAGGTTGAGGGCGTGGCACCTTGGCTTGCCGACAGCATCGACGCTATTATGGCACAAGGGATCAAAACCAAGGCTTTCCCCGGCGGACAAGTGCTGATTGCCAAGGGTGACAACGTCATTTTCAACAAGAATTACGGCACGCTTGACTTCAAATCGCCCACTCCCGTCACCGACGCTACCATCTACGACCTCGCCTCGGTTTCCAAGGCCACAGGTACCCTCCCGGGCATCATGAAAGCCTTCGACACGGGGCTGATCAAGCTCGACGACAAGGCCTCCAAGTACATCCCCGGACTGCGTGGCACCGACAAGGAGAACATCACCGTGCGGCAGCTCCTCTACCACGAGAGTGGCATGCCTGCGTCGTTGAACATGTACCAAATGATGATGGATACGGCCACTTACACAGGCCCCCTCATAACCGGCAAGCCCACCAAAACCAACACCGTCAAAATCGCCAACAAATCCTACGGCAACGCCTCGGCCAAGCGCCGCACCGACATCGCATCGTCCACCCGCACTGATAAATTCCCCATCGAAATCGCCAAAGGCTTCTGGGTGGGCCCCGCAACCTACGACTCCATCATGGCACGCATCTACAACGCCAAGTTGCGTCCCAACACCTCCTATAATTACTCTTGCCTCAACTTTGCCCTGCTCGCCGACGCTGAGCAACACGTCACGGGCGAGAGTCACGACAAATACGTGGGTCGCACCATCTTCGAGCCATTGGAGATGTACCGTACGGTCTACCGCCCATTGGACCACTTCCCCGTAACCGACATCGCCCCGACCGAGAACGACACCTATCTGCGCCGACAGACAGTCCGCGGATACGTCCATGACGAGTTGGCAGCCATGTCGGGAGGCGTGCAAGGCAACGCTGGGCTGTTCTCCACCGCCAACGACCTTGTCAAGCTATGCCGAATGTATCTCCAAGGGGGAGAGTACGCGGGCAACCGTGTGTTATCCGAGGCCACTGTCAAGAATTTCACCACCTCCCGCAGCGAATCAGGCCGACGCGGATTGGGTTTCGACATCACCTCGCCTACCGACAGCGAAACCAAGCTTTACGGCCACACAGGCTTCACCGGCACCTGCTTCTGGATTGACCCCGAAACCGACCTCATCTACATCTTCCTGAGCAACCGCGTCAACCCTACCCGCGACAACGCCGCTTTCTCCCGCCTCAACGCCCGCACCCGTATCCTCGATTACATCTACCAAGCCATGGAGTAACGTATGCTCAGCCTAGGGGGCCGGTCTTGGACGGCCATCACCAGATGAGGACAAAAAAGGCATCTCTGAAAGTGGAGATGCCTTTGTAAATAATATTCTAGCAGAAATTACTTTTCGCCTTTTCCCTTGTTGGTTTCCGGGGTCTCGGGAACCTCCTCCTGAATACCTGCCAAGGCAGGGTCGATCATGGTGCGGCCGCAGTACTCGCACACGATGATTTTCTTGTGCATCTTGATCTCCAACTGTTTCTGAGGCGGGATGCGATTGAAACAGCCACCGCAGGCGTTACGTTGGATGTAAACGATGCCAAGGCCGTTGCGGGCGTTCTTGCGGATACGCTTGAAGGCTTGAAGAGTGCGGGTGTCGATGTTGGGCTCAATATCCTTGGCCTCTTGACGCAGGCGCTCCTCGTCCTGACGGGTCTCTGACACGATTTCGTCCAGTTCTTGCTTCTTCTCGGCCAAAATATGGTTTTGATCCTGAAGCTTGTCGTGGGTAGCCTGAATCTCCATCTCCTTGTTGTCGATGGCACGGCCGTACTCGTTGATGTGCTTGTCGGCAAGCTCAATCTCAAGACTCTGGAACTCGATTTCCTTGCTCAGGAGGTCAAACTCGCGATTGTTGCGCACGTCGTCCAACTGCTGGCGATAGCGGTCGATCAATTGCTGCGCCTTGCCGATTTTGGCGTTTTCGTCGTCGATTTTGTGCTTGAGCTCGTCGATCTCGCGGTTGTAGTTGTCGATACGCGTATGAAGGCCCTCGATGGAGTCCTCAAGGTCTTTCACTTCCAAGGGGAGCTCGCCGCGGATGGTCTTGATGCGGTCGATCTCAGTCAGGATGGTCTGTAGCTTGTAGAGGGCCGTCAGACGATCCTCTACCGAGAGGGTTTGCTCAGCTGCTTTATTCTTTTCGGTTGCCATATAAACTATATGTAAACTATGGGATTTTTTTCGTTCTGAGAATACGTGACTGCAAAGTTAGGAATTTTTTCTCTAATTATTTGATAAAAAATTTCTTTTGTGCACTCTTCGCTCTCAAAATGGCCGATATCGATGATGAAAATCTGGCCTGAATAGTCGCAGAAATCGTGGTAACGGGTGTCGGAGGTGATATAGGCTTGTGCCCCTGCCGCTATAGCCTGGGGGATAAACTCCGAGCCTGAGCCTCCGCATAGGGCCACACGGGTGATGGGCTCGCTTTTGGGCATCGTGCAGCGCGCCACGGGGGAGTGACACACATGCTTTACCCTGTCGACAAGCTCCACTGGCGAGATGGAGTAGGGGAGGTCGCCCACCACGCCCAAGCCGGTGCCAGGCTCCGCCCCGGACTTCTGCTCCAGTACCCTCACGTCCTTTAGTCCAAGGAGTCGGGCCAAGGTGTAAGATACACCTCCCGGGGTGTTGTCAACCGAGGTGTGGCAAGCATAGATGGCCACGTCGCCACGAATAGCATCGATGGCGGCTTGCTCCACCCTGCCGTTACCGTTTAGCCTCTTCAACCCACGGAAAATCAACGGATGATGGGCCACGATAAGGTTGCAACACTTCTCTAGGGCCTCGGCGACAATTTCGGGGGTAACGTCGACACACAGCAGCGCCCCAGTGCACTCCTTCTCGCCCCGACCGATGATAAGACCCGTGTTGTCCCAGGATTCTTGCAACCCTGGAGGAGCAAAGCCCTCCAGTGCAGCCACTATATCACTAATCTTTGGCATTACTTCATCCTTTATCCGTCATCCTTTATCCTTAATCCTTAGCTTGAGGTTTCACCTCAAGCTCAAGCTCATCAAGCTGCTTCTGGTCGAGGGGAGCGGGAGCGTCGAGCATCACGTCGCGGCCCGAGTTGTTCTTGGGGAAGGCGATGCAGTCGCGGATGGAATCCAACCCAGCAAAAAGCGATACCCAGCGGTCAAGACCGTAAGCCAAGCCACCGTGAGGAGGAGCGCCAAATTTAAACGCGTTCATCAAGAAGCCAAACTGCTCCTGGGCCTTCTCGGGGGTAAAGCCGAGAATCTCAAACATCTTGGCCTGCAACTCGCTGTCGTGGATACGGATGGAGCCACCGCCCACCTCTACGCCGTTGACTACCATGTCGTAAGCGTCGGCACGCACAGCCGCGGGATCGGTGTCAAGCAGGGGTATATCCTCGTCCTTAGGGTGGGTGAAGGGATGGTGCATGGCCATCAGGCGCTGCTCCTCGTCGCTCCACTCAAACATCGGGAAGTCAACAACCCACAGGCAGGAGAATTTGTTCTTGTCTCTCAGCCCCAAGCGATTGCCCATCTCCAAGCGCAGCTCGCACAGCTGCTTGCGGGTCTTCATGGCGTCGTCGCCCGAAAGGATGAGAATCAGGTCGCCCGGCTCGGCGTTCATCGCCTTTTTGAGGGCTTGTAGGTCGTCCTGGCTGTAGAATTTGTCTACCGAGGATTTCACGTTACCGTCGGCCTCCACACGGGCGTAAACCATGCCCTTGGCGCCCACCTGAGGACGCTTTACGTATTCCGTCAATTGGTCAAGCTGCTTGCGTGTGTAGCTAGCGGCTCCCTTGGCGTTTATGCCACCGATGTAAGCGGCGTTGTCAAACACCGTGAAGCCCTTGCCTTTCATCACGTCCATCAGCTCCACAAACTCCATCCCAAAGCGGGTGTCGGGCTTGTCGCTGCCGTAGAGGCGCATAGCCTCCGACCACGGCATGCGGGGGAAAGGCTCGGTCAAGTCAACGTCACGCAACTCCTTGAACAGGTGCTTGGCCATTCCTTCAAACAGCGTAATCACGTCCTCCTGCTCCACAAAGCTCATCTCGCAGTCGATCTGGGTGAACTCGGGCTGGCGGTCGGCTCGCAAATCCTCGTCACGGAAGCATTTCACAATCTGGAAATAGCGGTCCATGCCCGAAACCATAAGCAACTGCTTAAGCGTCTGCGGCGACTGGGGCAATGCGTAGAACTGTCCCGGATTCATGCGCGAGGGCACCACGAAGTCGCGGGCCCCCTCAGGAGTGGATCCTACAAGCATCGGAGTCTCAATCTCCAGGAAACCCTTGGAATCCAAGTAGCGGCGCACCTCCATGGTCATGCGGTGACGAAGCTCAAGGTTCTTGCGCACCGAGGGACGACGCAGGTCAAGGTAACGATAGCGCATGCGCAGCTCGTCGCCACCATCAGTGTCATCCTCGATCGTGAACGGGGGAATCTCCGAGGGATTCAACACCTTGAAATCGCGGGCGATGATCTCGATGTCGCCAGTGGGAAGATTGGGGTTCTTGCTGGTGCGCTCGGCGACGCTGCCGCTGATCTGCACCACATACTCGCGGCCAAGCTCATGGTTGGCACGGTCGTTGAGGGCGGCGTCGGTGTCGTCGTTAAACACTATTTGGGTCAAGCCGTAACGGTCGCGGAGGTCGACGAAAGTCATACCTCCCATTTTGCGCGCGCGTTGCACCCAGCCGGCGAGGGTTACCTCTTGTCCGGCATCGCTCAGGCGGAGTTGTCCGCAGTTGTGTGTACGATACATTATATAATGTTTGCTTTTTGTGTTCTTATTGGGTGTTTTTAATGGATACGCGAAGTTAAGCAATTATCTTAAAACTTAAAAAATTATGTCGTTGTTATAATTTCATGAGAGAAGAGGAAATGATCGATCGCCGACTCTTGGGGTGGATTCACCGTCAGGGGTGGCACGACTTGCGCTCAATCCAGCGTGAGGCAATTCCAGTGTTGCTCAACCCACAGGGCGACGTCGTGATCAAGGCATCCACCGCCGGGGGCAAAACCGAGGCCGCTTTTCTTCCCATTCTCACCCGAATGGCACAGATGGAAGGGCAGCAACCGCTTGTGATAGCCATCGCGCCGTTGAAAGCCCTTATTAACGACCAGGCACGTCGATTGGAGGACATGGCCGAGCCCCTTGGAATCAAGGTTACAGCTTGGCACGGCGACGCTGCGCAATCAGGAAAAAACGAATTCCTGCGACATCCATCGGGAGTGTTGCTAATTACCCCTGAGTCGCTCGAAGCTATCCTCTCCCGCCGCTCCCCATGGGCACGCAAAGCCTTCCGCGACCTACAATATATAGTGGTGGACGAGCTCCATGCCTTCCAAGGAAACGAGCGTGGCACCCAGCTGCAGCAACTGATGGCACGACTCGACATGATCGCCGGGCGGCGCCTGCCCCGCGTAGGCCTCTCAGCCACTATCCCAACGCCAGAAGAGAACGCCCTCGTAATCCAAGGCTCCGAGAAGCATCCCGTACAGATTCTCGTCAAGGAAATCATAGCCGATGCCGACCACCAGCCTGAGCCGTTGATCGCCCAAGACCTCTTCTCACGCCTACGGGGAACCAACAACCTCGTGTTCACCAACTCCCGCAAGGACGCCGAAGCATTTCGCGTTGCCCTTGGCGAGATATCCCGTCAGCAAGGCGTACCCGATGAATTCAGGATTCACCACGGATCCCTTTCCCGTGCCGACCGCTCGGATGTGGAGAAGGAGTTACAAGCGGGAGAACGCCCCGTCACCGCCATCTGCACAGCATCCATGGAACTAGGCGTCGACATCGGCAAGGTGAAATCCATCGCACAAATCGGCACCGCCCAGGATCCCGCATCGCTGCGCCAGCGCCTGGGACGGTCGGGTAGGCGAGGGGAACCTTCAATCCTGCGTGTCTACTCGGTAGACGAGGCACGCGACGATTACAAATACCACCTGCGAGCCAACCTCCTGCAAAACATCGCCGTCATCGAGCTCCTACGCTCCCAGAGCTACCAAGACATTGCCCAACCGTCAGCCGAGGCCAATCTCAGCGTAATCGTGCAGCAACTCCTGTCACTTCTTGGCGAGCACGGCAGCTACTACGCCTCAGAAGCATTTATGATCCTCTGCCGGGGAGAAGGTGCCTTCCCATATCTTTCGGAGGAGGATTTCGAGTCGCTTTTAAAGGAGATGGAGCGAAAAAGGCTGATTTCCCGCACCAACAGCGGCCAAATAGTCGTGGGACGCGAGGGAGAACGCCTGATGGGCTCTCGCGACCTCTATTCAGCATTCACCACCCCTGCCGATTACACCATAGTTGACCGCACATCCAAGCGTGTAGTAGGGGCAGTTCAGTACAAGCCCTATTACGGCGAGGTGTTCATCCTTGCCGGCGAGAAATGGATTGTCGATGCTGTGGAAGAACGCTCGTCCACCGCATGGGTATCCCAAACCCATTCAAAGGGCAAGATGATGTTCGAGGGCACTGGTCCCGAGACCTCACCCTCAGTGGTCCATAAAATGCGCGAAATCCTAGGCTCCGATCAGAAATTTCCCTACCTCGACCCCGCGACAGCCACTGCCGAGCAACTGGAATCGGCTCGCCTATGGTACCGGGCACATGCCCTCGACCACCAACCATGGGTGCGTCAAGGCGACACCCTCGCTTGGCTCACCTGGGCCGGAATGAAAGCCAACCGCGTCATCGCCATGCTTGCCCACCGATTCCTGGGCGTGAATCCCCCCTACGACCACATCGCCGTCGCCGGCCTAACCCCCGACCAAGTTTCCCTTCTCCAAAACATGATAACACAAACGTATGCGGAGCCTGGGCGAGCAGGCTCTTGGACGGCCCTTCCCGCGTCAGCCCAACCTGAGACAGCCGCTGCCCTCAGCGGCCAACTTAGCTCCCCCGCAACCGAGCTAGCCTCCTCAGTTCCCCGCGTCAAAAAAGATCGAGGCAAATGGGATCAATACCTCCCCGACGAGCTTCTCAACCGCCAATACGCTGCCCAAAAACTCGACCTGCAGGGCGCCATACAAGCCCTCTCCACCCCGATTTTACTTCCCGATTCGCCGAAAAAACAAATAAAATGACCGTGATTCGGGAAAAAGTTGTATCTTTGCCACGGTAAAATCGTATAATATCTAAAACCAAACATTACTATGGCTTACGTAATCACCGACAAATGCGTGGCTTGCGGCACTTGCGAGCCCGTTTGCCCTGTTGAGGCTATCACCCCCGGCGACATCTACCACATCGATCCCGACACCTGCATCGAGTGCGGCTCCTGCGCTGAGGTTTGCCCCTCCGAGGCTATCATCCCCGGCGAATAATCCCCCCTAGGATTTCCCCGGTTAACGACCACAGGCCCCTCTGGACATCCGTCCACCGGGGCCTGCGTCGTATAATGGATGAAGGAGAACATGAAACAGGCAGTTGAGGAGTAAAAGAAAAAGTGTTACCTTTGCAAAAAATAAGCAATCAATGACCAAGGGACACAATAAAAACCTTAAACTCCTTTCGCTTTTCTCGGGGTGCGGTGGTATGGACATCGGCTTTGAGGGAGGATTCATCACACACCGTAAATCAATTGACCCTAGCCAAGGATGGGTTGACAACTCTGTTGATGATAATTGGGTGAAAGTGAAGGACACCCGCTTCGTCACCGTTTTCGCCAACGATATCCTGGAAGAAGCGCGCAACGCCTGGCTTTCCTATATGACTCCACGTGGTCACAAAGAGGATGTGTACCATTTTGGGAGCATTGTTGATTACGTGAAAAAACATAAAGCCGGCCAAGAAATCTTCCCCCAGGCCGTTGATATCGTCACAGGAGGCTTCCCCTGCCAGGATTTTAGCGTTGCAGGCAAACGTCTTGGCTTTGACTCCCACAAGGACCACACTGGGCACCTGCGCAGCGAAAATCTCCCCACCGAGGAGACCCGCGGCAAGCTTTATTGCTGGATGAAAGAGGTGATCGAAATCACCCAACCCAAGATGTTCGTGGCTGAGAATGTAAGGGGATTGGTAAATCTCGGTGACGTGAAAACCATAATCCAAAAAGACTTTGCTTCGGCAGGACATGGGGGATATATCGTTTTGACGCCCCGAGTATTGCATGCCGCTGATTATGGAGTGCCCGAATCGCGGGAGAGGGTGATTTTCATCGGAATACGCAAAAACGCCTTGACCCCCGAGGCTTTAGATGCCTTGTCAAGCGGAAACATCCCCGCCGAATATGACCCATATCCTCTCCCCACTCACAATTACCATCATAAGCAAGAAGGCTTGCTTCCCACGGTGACTTGCGGCGATATTTTCGCCCAGTTACCCGAGCCGGAAGATTCTGACGACCTCTCCCACCGCTATTACTCGAAAGCCAAATTCATGGGCGCCCATTGCCAGGGCCAAAAGGAAATATCTCTAAATGCAATCGGCCCGACTATTCGGTCGGAACACCATGGCAATATAGAGTTTCGCCGTCTTTCCCCTGAACATGGAGGATGTGGCTTGGAGAAACTCCCCGAACGCCGCTTGACCCCTCGCGAATGCGCCTTGATCCAAACCTTTCCCCCTGATTATGAATTTGTTCGGCGTAATCCAAGCAATCGCCGCAAAAGCATTGTAAGCCCATCGGGAGCCTACAAAGTGATAGGCAACGCCGTCCCACCGGTCTTGGCCTATAATATCGCATTGCGCCTGCAAGAGCTTTGGCCAAAATTTTTCGGCGATGAGTAAACGTATTATAGCCGTTACCCCCATCAGGAGGCGGCGCCTCCTTGGTGACCTTCTCCATGAAACAGGTTAGTGCAACTGTCTCGTTTTTCTTCCCCATTATTCCCACTCAATGGTGGCTGGGGGCTTGGAGGAGATGTCGTAGGTGACGCGGTTGACGCCCTTTACCTTATTTATAATATCATTCGAAACCTTGGCAAGGAAGTCGTAGGGCAGCCGTGCCCAGTCGGCAGTCATGGCGTCCGTGGAGGTGACGGCTCTCAAGGCCACGGCACGCTCATACGTGCGCTCGTCGCCCATAACGCCCACGCTCTGCACGGGCAACAGGATCACGCCGGCTTGCCACACTTGGTCGTACAATCCCCAGTCGCGCAATCCCTGGATGAAGATGTCGTCGGCCTCTTGGAGCACAGCCACCTTCTCGGGGGTGATGTCGCCGAGGATGCGCACGGCTAGGCCCGGTCCGGGGAAGGGATGGCGCTTGATCAGATGTTCGGGCATGCCAAGCTGGCGTCCCACAGCTCTTACCTCGTCCTTGAAAAGCAGGCGCAACGGTTCGCACAATTTCAGATTCATCTTCTCTGGCAGACCACCCACGTTGTGATGGCTCTTGATGACAGTGCCGGTGATCGAAAGCGACTCGATGCAGTCGGGGTAGATGGTGCCTTGGGCCAGCCATTTCACGTCCTTTACCTTGTGGGCCTCGCGGTCGAACACGTCGATGAAGCCTTTGCCGATGATCTTGCGCTTGCGCTCAGGCTCGGTTACACCCTTAAGGTTGGTGAAGAACTCCTCGGAGGCATCCACGCCGATCACGTTAAGGCCCAAGCCCTCGTAGTCGCGCAACACGTTCTTGAACTCATCCTTGCGCAACATGCCGTGGTCGACGAAAATACAAGTCAAATTCTTGCCGATGGCGCGGTTGAGCAACACGGCCGCAACCGACGAATCTACTCCGCCACTGAGGCCGAGGACAACCTTGTCGTCGCCCAATTGCTCGCGCAGGGCTGCCACTGTGGTGTCGATGAACGAAGCCGCGTCCCAATCCTGCTTGGAACCGCAGATATCTACCACGAAATTCTTCAGCAGCTGCGTGCCGTCCTCGGTGTGGTATACCTCGGGGTGGAATTGCACACCCCACAATTTCTCGTCATTGGCCTGATAGGCGGCGATGGCTACCGAGTCGGTCGACGCGATGGGGTGGAAATTCCCTGGAATGGAGGTGATGGTGTCGCCGTGGCTCATCCACACTTGCGAGCCGGGCGTGATATCCTTGAACAACGGGTTGCTCTCGTCGATTTTGGCCAGATGGGCGCGGCCATACTCGCGCGTGCCGGCCGGCTCCACTGTGCCGCCGTTGGTGTAGGCCATAAACTGTGCGCCGTAGCAGATGCCGAGGATAGGCAGACGGCCGCGTATCTTGCTCAGGTCGACCTTGAACGCTTTTTCGTCGTATACCGAGAAGGGGCTACCCGAGAGGATCACGCCGATCACCGACGGGTCGTCGTGGGGAAACTTATTATAAGGAACGATCTCGCAATAAGTGTTGAGTTCGCGCACGCGACGGCCAATCAACTGGGTCGTCTGCGAGCCGAAATCGAGGATGATGATTTTTTCCTGCATAATGTGTAGGGTGGGGGATGAATTTTGCGCGAAGTTACGAAAACTTTTTGGTAGATTGCAGTAATTGGGAGTTTTTATACAAACAATGCGGAAGGCCGTGATATGCTTTCGGAGAGGAGGTACCCATCCGCAGAGACATGATATAAAACTGAAAACTGAAAACTGAAAACTTAAAACTTGCGTCCGAAATATTTTGCCATGTCGGAAAAAAGTGGTAACTTTGCGGTCGCAAAGCCGTGGAGGTTTTGCAACCCATTATAAATCATTTATTTAACCAATCAACCGAGAAAATGAATCATTACGAAACCGTTTTCATTTTAACTCCCGTTTTGTCTGAGGCACAGATGAAGGAAGCGGTAGAGAAGTTCACCAAGGTGTTGACCGACAACGGAGCCACCATCGTGAACGAGGAGATTTGGGGCCTGCGCAAGCTCGCTTACCCCATTGAGAAGAAATCCACCGGCTTCTACACCCTCATCGAGTTTGACGGCGAGCCCACTATCGTCAAGAAGCTCGACACTGCATACCGCCGCGACGAGCGCGTGATCCGTTACCTCACCTTCCGTCTCGACAAGTACGCCGCCGAGTACGCCGCAAAACGTCGCAGCCTCCGCGCCAAGAAAGCTGCCGAGACCCCCGCTGAGAATGTTGAACCCCAAGCAGAAGCTAACAAGGATTAATCACCATGGCACAGTCACAATCTGAAATCCGCTATCTCACTCCCCTTACCGTGGACGTGAAGAAGAAAAAATACTGCCGTTTCAAGCGCAGCGGCATCAAGTACATTGACTACAAGGATCCCGAGTTCCTCAAGAAATTCCTCAACGAGCAGGGCAAGATCCTTCCCCGTCGTATCACCGGCACCTCCCTCAAGTTCCAGCGTCGCGTGGCCCAGGCCGTTAAGCGCGCCCGCCACTTGGCCTTGCTGCCCTACGTAACCGACTTGATGAAATAAATCGTATAACCGTTATCACCCCACATTGATATGAAACTTATCCTGAAAGAAGACGTCGCAGGCCTTGGATACAAGGACGACGTAGTAGAAGTGAAAAGCGGTTATGGTCGCAACTACCTGATCCCCACCCAGAAGGCTGTCATCGCTTCCCCCTCGGCCCTGAAAGTACTCGCTGAGAACCAGCGCCAGCGCGCCCACAAGCTCGCCAAGATCAAGGCCGACGCCGAGGCTACCGCAGCAGCCCTCAAGGACGTGAAGCTCACCATCGGAGCCAAGACCTCCTCGACCGGCACCATCTTCGGATCGGTCAACGCCATGCAGGTTGCCGATGCCCTCGAGAAGCTCGGCCACAACATCGACCGCAAGCTCATCGTCCTCAAAGAGCCCGTCAAGGAAGTTGGCGAATACGTTGCCACCATCAAGCTCCACAAGGAGGTTACCGCCGAGGTGCCCTTCGAAGTGGTTGCCGAATAAACCCCATAGAAAGTTGGACCCCTCCCCGGAGCCCAACTTTTTTACGCTTAAATGATTAACCATTGCAGGGCCGGTTCCTCCCCAGGAGCTGGCCCCGCTTGTGTTATCTCTTAATCCTTAAATCCTTATATCGCCCCCTAAACAACCGAGGCGCCTCCCTGCGATGGGAAAGCGCCTCGGATATATCTTTATCGCGTGGTCGATTATTTCTTCTTGCGGTTGCCGTAACGGCTCATGAACTTGTCGACGCGGCCTGCGGTGTCCACAAGCTTCTGCTTGCCGGTGAAGAACGGGTGAGACGAGCTGGTGATCTCAAGCTTTACCAGCGGGTAGGTCTTACCGTCAACCTCGATGGTCTCGCGCGAAGCCACGGTGCTACGGGTGATGAAGATCTCATCGTTGGACATGTCCTTGAATACCACTTCGCGGTAATTAGTGGGATGGATGTCTTTTTTCATCTTTATTTTTTTACTTTTTGATTATCAATTGATTGATGCGCTGGTAAGGCGTTTCTCTCGTAATGGCCTGCAAATTTAGCCATAATTTTTCACCCGACAAAACAATTTAAGGAAATTTTTGACCTTGTAGAGTCAACAAAAATTGGGGAACGAAATCTTTATCTCGCGATAAATTGTTACTTTTGTAGCCGATTTGCTCCCTGTGGGGATGCAACAAGGCGTTTAACTATCCAAAAAACATCTATTTGCTTATGCCCATGAGAAAATGGCGTGTCGAAGACAGCACTGAGCTGTACAACATCAACGGCTGGGGCCGAAACTACTTCTCCATCAACGCCAAAGGCCACGTGGAGGTTACACCCAAGGAGGGCTACGCCGCCGTCGACCTCAAGGAGGTGATGGACGAGCTGCAGGTGCGCGACGTCACTTCACCGGTGTTGCTACGCTTCCCCGACATCCTCGACAACCGCGTCGAGAAAATCTCGCGCTGCTTCAAGCAAGCCGCCCAGGAATACGGATATACCGGCCAAAACTTCATCATCTATCCCATCAAGGTCAACCAGATGCGACAGGTGGTGGAGGAAATCGTCTCCCACGGCAAGAAATTCAACATCGGCCTGGAGGCTGGCTCAAAGCCCGAGCTCCACGCCGTACTCGCCACCAACATCGTTGACGACGCCCTGATCATATGCAACGGCTACAAGGACGAGAAATACATCGAATTGGCCCTGCTCGCCCAGAAGATGGGTCGCCGCATCTACATCGTCGTCGAGAAAATCAACGAGCTACGCCTGATCGCCAAGATCGCCAAACGCCTCGACATACGCCCCAATATCGGCATCCGAATCAAGCTATCCTCATCAGGCTCTGGCAAATGGGAGGAAAGCGGCGGCGACCAATCCAAATTCGGCCTCAACTCATCGGAGCTTTTGGAAGCCCTCGACCTGCTCGAGCGCCGCGACCTAAAGGACTGCCTCAAGCTCATCCACTTCCACATCGGCAGCCAGATCACTAAGATACGACGCATCAAAAACGCCTTGCGCGAGGCCACCCAATTCTACGTCCAGCTCTCCAAATTGGGCTTCGACATCGACTTCATCGACATAGGCGGCGGTCTCGGCGTCGATTACGACGGCACGCGCAACTCAGCCTCGGAATCCTCGATGAACTACTCCATCCAGGAATACGCCAACGACTCAGTCTCCCAGCTCGTCGACGCCTGCGTCAAAAACGGCCTCAAGCAGCCCAACATCATCACCGAGAGCGGCCGATCCCTCACCGCCCACCACTCCGTCCTCGTCTTTGAAGTATTGGAAACCACCACGCTACCCCAGTGGAAAGAATCCGACACCGTGGCCGAAACCGAGCACGAGCTTGTGCGCGAGCTTTACCAGATATGGGATAAATTGGACAAGCCCCGCCTGTTTGAATCATGGCACGACGCCCTGCAGATACGCGAAGAAGCCCTCGACCTTTTCTCACTCGGCCTGCTCGACCTGCGCACACGCGCCATGATCGAGAAACTATTCTGGTCCATCGCCCGCGAGGTAGGCGAAATCGCAGCCTCCATGAAACACGCCCCCGAAGAGCTGCGCAAAATCGCCAAGATGATCCCCGACAAATACTTCTGCAACTTCTCCCTCTTCCAATCCCTCCCCGACTCCTGGGCCATCGACCAAGTATTCCCACTGATGCCCATCTCCCGCCTCGACGAAAAACCCTCAAAGACCGCCACCATCCAGGACATCACCTGCGACTCCGACGGCAAAATCGCCTCCTTCATCTCCGACCACGGCACCTCCCCCTGGCTCCCAGTCCACCCCGTCAAGCCCGGCGAGCCCTACTACATCGGCGTGTTCCTCGTGGGAGCCTACCAAGAGATCCTCGGTGACATGCACAACCTATTCGGCGACACCAACGCCGTACACATCTCCGTATACAAGGACCGCTACGAAATCGACCAGATAATCGACGGTGAAACCGTGGCCGAAGTCCTCGACTACGTGCAATTCAACCCCAAAAAACTCGTGCGCAACGTCGAAACCTGGGTAACCGCCTCAATGAAAGCCGGCACAATCACCCCCGAAGAAGGCCGCGCTTTCCTCAGCAACTACCGCTCAGGCCTCTACGGATACACCTACCTCGAGCGCGACTGATGACCACACGCCACTTCATCCAACTAGCATACAACGGAGCACCCTTCCACGGCTGGCAAACACAGCCCGGAGGGATGCCCACCGTACAAGCCACCCTCGAGCAAGCCCTCGCCACCGTCCTCCGCTCCCCACATCCAATCCCCGTCACCGGAGCCGGTCGCACCGACACCGGCGTCAACGCCTCGATGATGATCGCCCACTTCGACTGGTACCTGCCCATCGAAGGACACCGCCTCGCCCGTTCCCTCAACTCCCTCCTTGCCCCCAACATCGCCGTCTACGCCATCACCCCAGTACACCAAGAAGCCCACGCCCGATTCGACGCCACCTCCCGCACCTACCACTACTACGCCCACACCTACCCATCCCCCGTCCTCCGCCAATTCTCCTGGCAAGCGCCACCCACGCTCGACTTCGAGGCCATGAACCAAGCCGGCAGGTTGCTTCTCGTGGTCATCGACTTAAACTAATTTG
>JAJPXC010000057.1 GCA_021205635.1 Bacteroidales bacterium
GGCGCTTAATGGGTTCTGACCCCCATTTCATGCACAATTTTGTCTCTTAAGCCAGTAATTTCAATTTCCGATGGCTCATCCATTCCATCGCATTGGGCACATAGTTTTAATCGTATGTGGCGATTATCCACCACATCGTCCTTGATTTTGAAAATCAATGGGGTTTCAGCTTCTGCTTTGGCATAGCTGCTGAGTGGTTTGTTAAACGAGGCCATTGCACGACTCATTTCAATAACCCTGTCTTCATTTTCACCTAATTCTAGCCAATAGTACGAATTGACAGCAGTACCCCAATCACTCCTAAAAGTCGGATAAAAGTAAATTGTTTCTCCTGAGTCAAATCTTCCATCTCCATCTCCTTCAGAGTCATCAATGCGATAAGAAACCAAAGACAAATTTGGAGTACGTTGCCCATCTGTGATGGCATAACAAGCATTAAAATCCACGTTGTTATTCGCTGAGTGAATGAGATCCCCAAAAAGCAATTCTTCAGTTACGTATTCCTTAGCAATTATCAACCGCGATACGGCTCCAGCTACCAATGGGCAAGCCATAGAAGTACCATTCAAAGTCTTATATTTACCGCCAGGATAAGTAGACAAAATATTGGTGCCTGGTGCTAATAGCTCATAATTGTAAAGATATTCCTCTCCAAAGGCCGAAAAAATTGGACCGTCATCGTCATAATTGGAAAATGAGGCTCGCCCAGCAGTAGTAGAGGCTTGGACACCAAGAACAAATGCATAGGCGGCTGGGAACATAGGATAATCATTATCAAGGCAATGCACCCTATAATTAACACTATGCCCATCATTGCCAGCGGCTGCCACCAAAACGGCTGAGGCGTAGGCTCTACCAAGGGCTTGCTCGAGGGCTGTGGATGAGGAATAGGTGCCGAAGGACATGGAGATGACGTCGGCCCCGTTGGCCGTGGCGTAGTCGATGCCTTTGATGATGGTGGCGATGTCGCCCGTACCGTCGCTCTGCATTACCGTCACGGGCATGATCCACGCGTCGGGGTTGGCGCCGCAGATGCCGATGCCGTTGTTGCCTACAGCCGCGGCGATGCCCGCGCAGTGCGTCCCGTGGCCGTTATAGTCGTCGATGATGTTGGTTTGGTTCACGAAGTCCCAACCGCGATAGTCGTCGACGTAGCCGTTGCCGTCGTCATCAACGCCGCTAGCGCCTGTCGCTTCACCAGGATTCTGCCAAATGTTGGCTGCCAAATCGGGATGAGAAATCTCAACACCAGTATCGAGAATAGCGATCACAGGTCGCTCGTCGGTCAGCAGCGGCTTCTCCCACAACTTGTCTGCATTGACCGCGGGGATACCCCATTGCTGGGAATACAGCGGATCGTTGACCGTCGCGTTGGTCACAGTAGCTTTCGGCGAAGCGATAGTCGCGCCACCACTCGTGGCATTGATATAAGCAAGATAGTTTGGCTCGGCAAACTCCACCTCGGGCAGCGACTTCATCGCCTCCACCAACTCCTCAACCACAATATCTTTGGTAGCCTTCAAGCAATATAGTTTGGACAGATCCTGCTCCTCAATCTCGGTGCCCGCATAAGTCTTCAGTTTCTTGGGCGAAGCCACGCGGCCCATCAACGGCATCAGTTGGTCGGCCACCTCGATGCCGTAGCTTTGCAGCACGCCATCTATCGCCGACACGCTTGTCGTCTTCAGCTTGCCATTTGTGTTTCTCACCATCACAGCCCCGTCGCTCTTAAACTTCACGATCACCTCGTTGGGCTTATACTGCCGCGCGGCCATACGCCCCGCACCTGGCACCGTGTTCACCTCATAGTACTCCTCCGGCGCCTTATTCGTCACCGAATGAGCCTCCGCGGCCACCACGACCATCGCCGCAGCCACCACCGCTAAAAACCTAGTTCTCATAATACTATTTATTTTTTGATTTTAAAATATCGATTATTTGATGGAGAATCCTATTCTCTGTCATAAGGGAATTCCCTCTAGAACAGTTTGTTGAATAGTCCATAAGTTGAATGCCAAAAAGCCTGGAATTTTCAAGGCCCTTCGCTACATCCAATTTTAATTCTTCGTAAACGGCTATACACAAGTTGATGAAACTGTCATCATGACACTCGTCACAATTGGCTCCTTCAGGATGTGCATCTCTCACCTTGTTGCAAAATTGTTTAAACAATACGCAATCAGAGAGAAAGTTTTGATTATTATCAAGTTTACATCGTTCTACGTTCTCGTGACGGCGTAAAAATCTGTCCAAGCTATAAAGAGCTGGATAGCTTTGCTTATTATCGACCACCAAATATTTTGATATGGGATTAATGTGGTCCACTGAAATTTTTCGCAACTCTGAAGCCTGCATTGGCAAGATAGTAGTAGGTACAGGGATTTCATAATCTTGAGCCATTCTCAATAATTCTCCTGTGTACTCCGGAGGATTAAAAAGGAAAACTTCCCTTCTGTTAATAAGTGCTCTAACATAGTGGCCATCAAAGTTTAAATCTTCAATGTTTTCTAACATAGTATGGTTAGCATTCTCAGTTGGGTCTGAGGTTTCAGAATAGTAAACAATCGTTTGATTGACAATATTGTCTAATAAAGTCGACATTCCCATTCTAGGTTGGGAATGCTTGTTCACTACAGTACAAATCATATCTATCGGAAATATGATTTTGTTCTCATCAAAGTTGTAAAAACGGTTTTGAGTACGCAATCTCCCTTTGATTTTTCTCTTCAACTCTTTTACAATTTGTGTTGGCATTATGTTATTTTGCCTATTGCGATCCTGATTCGGCGTGTGATGAATGGTGGGATTAAGGTTAAAGGCATAGGGACGAAAAACGTGGGTCGCTCAATCCTGCTTATCCCACATTTGGAGGCCTTAGGACTGCCTTTCATCAAGAGGATAAACAGTCCGTCAGCCCACGTTAGACCTATCTTTAGTGCATAATGCATAGTGCATAGTTCATAATGAACTAAAGTGTGCATAATTCTCAGGAATTATGCACCATGCACTCATCATTGTGCATTGGATAAAGTCTACCCTGAGCGTCTGTCCTGCTACCGTCTCCTCTTGATGATGGAAGTGTCCTAAGTTTCCAAATGTAGAAGACAGCGTTGGAAAACGCTTTTGTCGATATGTCATATTCCCGCCTCGCCCGAGGGCTGACGGGGAAGCGAGTGACTCTCTTGCCTCCTCGCATCCGCAAATTTATGGTATTTTTACGGAATTTGCAATAATTTAATGGGGAAATTGCGATTTGAACCAAAAAGAAAGGTGCATAGCCCCAACGGGGCGGTTTGGGGAAAGCGCAAGCGCATTCAAGCCAAACCGCCCCGTTGGGGCTATGAGTAAAAGGAGTGTGAGAGTGGTCCGCCTGGCGATGGCCGTCCAAGGCCGGCCCCCCTAGGGCTGCGCATACGTTTATGCAATCCGCTCTTCTGCGAAAGTCGGCATGCGAAAATCCGACATGGCGAGCCGAGAGGGCCCGGGATCCTATTTATGCGAGCTTGCGGAGGAGGGAGGTGAGGGAGACGCGGTCGTGGATGAGGCGGTGGAGGTCGGCGACGTTGACGCGGGTTTGCTCCATGGAGTCGCGCTCGCGCAGGGTGACGGTGTTGTCCTCGAGGGTCTGGTGGTCAACGGTGATGCAGAAGGGGGTGCCGATGGCGTCCTGGCGACGGTAGCGCTTGCCGATAGCGTCCTTCTCCTCGTAATGCGTCGAGAAGTCAAATTTCAAGTCGTTGACGATCTCGCGGGCCTTCTCAGGCAGGCCGTCCTTGCGAACCAGGGGCAGCACGGCGCACTTCACGGGAGCCAAAGCGGCGGGCAAGTGAAGCACCACGCGGGTCTCGCCGTTGGGAAGCGGCTCCTCGTCGTAGCTCGAGCAGAGCACGCTCAGGAACATGCGGTCGACGCCGATCGAGGTCTCGATCACGTAGGGGGTGTAGCTCTCGTTGAGCTCGGGGTCGAAGTATTGGATCTTCTTGCCGGAGAATTTCTGGTGCTGGGAGAGGTCGAAATCGGTGCGCGAGTGAATGCCCTCGACCTCCTTGAAGCCGAACGGCATCTCAAACTCGATGTCGGTGGCGGCGTTGGCGTAGTGGGCCAATTTGTCGTGGTCGTGGTAACGGTATTTCTCGTCGCCGAGGCCGAGGGCCTTGTGCCAGCGCAGGCGCCACTCTTTCCACTGCTGGAACCATTTCAGCTCCTCGCCGGGGCGCACGAAGAATTGCATTTCCATCTGCTCAAACTCGCGCATGCGGAAGATGAACTGGCGGGCGACGATCTCGTTGCGGAACGCTTTGCCGATCTGGGCGATACCGAAGGGGATGCGCATGCGGCCGGTCTTCTGCACGTTGAGGTAGTTGACGAAGATGCCTTGGGCGGTCTCGGGGCGGAGGTATACGGTCATGGCGCCGTCGGCGGTGGAGCCCATCTCGGTGCGGAACATGAGGTTGAACTGGCGCACCTCGGTCCAGTTTTTGGTGCCGGAGATGGGGCATACGATCTCCTCGTCGATGATGATTTGGCGGAGCTCGTCGAGGTTGTTGTCGTTCATGGCCTTGGCGAAGCGCTCGTGGAGGGCATCACGCTTGGCCTGGTGCTCAAGCACGCGGGGATTGGTCTCGCGGAACAGAGCCTCGTCGAACGAGTCGCCGAAACGCTTGCGGGCCTTGGCTACCTCCTTCTCGATCTTGTCGTCCATCTTGGCCAACTGGTCCTCGATGAGCACGTCGGCGCGGTAGCGCTTCTTGGAGTCGCGGTTGTCGATCAGGGGATCGTTGAACGCGTCAACGTGGCCGGAGGCTTTCCAGATGGTGGGGTGCATGAAGATGGCCGAGTCGATGCCCACGATGTTCTCGTGGAGGAGGGTCATCGCGTCCCACCAGTAGCGCTTGATATTGTTTTTGAGCTCCACGCCGTTCTGCCCGTAGTCGTAGACAGCCGATAGGCCGTCGTAGATCTCGGATGACTGGAACACAAACCCGTATTCCTTGGCGTGGGAAACGATTTTTTTGAATACTTCTTCTTGCTGGGCCATTATATTTTTAGTTTTCAGTTTTCAGTTTTCAGTTTTCAGTATTTTCTTTAATCCTTTATTCCTTTAATCCTTTAATCCTTTAAAGGAGGAAAGGAGGAAAGGAAGGAGGGGGATTAGGCTATTAGGCTAAATGCTAGATGCTAAATGCTAGATGCTAGATGCTGTTGTTAGAGGGCGGCGAGGGCGGCTTCGATGGCGGCGATCTTCTGCTCGGCCTGGGCACGCTTGTTGCGCTCGCCCTCTACCACTGATGCCGGTGCCTTGGCCACGAATTTCTCGTTACCGAGCTTCTTGTCGATGATGGCGATGAAGCCGCGCTGGTACTCGAGGTCCTTCTGGAGCTTGGCTCGCTCGGCCTCCACGTCGACCATCTGTCGCAGGGGCACGAAATACTCGGTGGCGCCCACGATGAACGTGGCAGCCGCGGGGTCCTTCTCGTCGGCGCGCTCGAAGCTCGACAGTCCGGCCAATTTCTCCACCACAGCCTTCATGGGCATGGGGTCCTGGCCCACAACGCGTAGCTCGAGCTGCTCGCGGGGAGGGATGTTCTTCTTGGCACGCACGCCGCGCACGCCGTTGACAATCTCCTTGGCCTCGTCCATCTCCTTGAGGATGGACTGTGTGCCGCTGGGGGCAGCGGCACCTCCCAGGGCTTTGGCTGTGCCGCGGGGGGCAGCGGCACTTCCCAGGTGGGCTTCGCCGGGATACATGATGGTGTCGCCATCCTTGCGCTCGGCGAGGTGTTGCCAAAGCTCCTCGGTGATGAACGGCATGAAAGGGTGAAGGAGGCGCAAGAGCTGCTCAAAGTAGCCGAGGGTGGCGTCAAGTGTCGCGCGGTCGATCGGCTTCTGGTAAGGGGGCTTCACCATCTCGAGGTACCACGACGAGAATTCGTCCCAGAACAGCAGGTAGACCGCCATCAGGGCCTCACTCAAGCGGTACTTGGAGAACAAGTCGGCGATCTCCTTTTCGGTTTCCTGAAGCTTGGCTCCGAACCATTCAATCGCCTCCTTGGCAGCTTGGGATTGCTCGGCGGTATCGCTCACCTCCCAGCCTTTGACGAGGCGGAAGGCGTTCCATATCTTATTGCAGAAGTTGCGGCCCTGCTCGCACAATTTGTCATCGTAGAGGATGTCGTTGCCGGCCGGGGCGCTCAGCAGCATACCCATGCGCACGCCGTCGGCGCCGAATTTCTCGATCAATTCCAGCGGGTCGGGGCTGTTGCCGAGCGACTTGGACATCTTGCGGCCCAATTTGTCGCGGACGATGCCGGTGAAGTAGACGTTGCGGAAAGGCATGTCGCCCACATACTCGTATCCGGCCATGATCATGCGGGCCACCCAGAAGAAGATGATATCCGGCCCGGTCACGAGGTCGCTCGTGGGGTAGTAGTACTTGATCTCGTCGTTGCCGGGGTTGTTGATGCCGTCGAACAGCGAGATGGGCCACAGCCACGACGAGAACCATGTGTCGAGGGCGCCCTCGTCCTGGCGAAGCTGCTCCATGGTCAAGTTCTCGTAGCCCGGCTCCTTGCGGGCCAGCTCGAGAGCCTCCTCGGGAGTCTCGGCCACGACAAATTTCTCCTCTTCGCCCTCGACAGTGGGGAGATAGTAGGCGGGTATGCGGTGACCCCACCACAGCTGGCGCGAGATGCACCAGTCCTGGATGTTCTCCATCCAGTTTCGGTAGGTGTTTTTGTATTTCGCGGGGTGGAATTTCAGGCGGTCCTCCATGACGGGGGGAAGGGCCATGTCGGCGAAGTGTTTCATCGACATGAACCACTGGAGGCACAGGCGCGGCTCGATGGGCACGTGGGTGCGCTCCGAGCAGCCCACCTTGTTGACGTAGTCCTCAACCTTCTCCATGAGGCCGGCCTCGATGAGGTCCTTGGTGATCTGCTCACGCACGGCGAAGCGATCCATGCCCACGTAGAGCGGTGACTGCTCCGAGATGGTGCCGTCGGGGTTGAAGATGTCGATGGTTTCGAGGTTGTGGGTCTTGCCGAGCATGTAGTCGTTGGTGTCGTGGGCCGGGGTCACTTTCAAGCAACCGGTACCGAACTCTACGTCAACGTAGCGGTCCTCGATCACGGGGATCACGCGGTTGACCAGCGGCACGATCACCTTTTTGCCCTTCAACCACTGGTTTTTGGGGTCCTTGGGGTTGATGCACATCGCGGTGTCGCCCATGATGGTCTCGGGGCGGGTTGTGGCAACGACTGCGTAACGGCGCCCCTCGGCGTCGCGGTGAATCACCTCGCCTTCCTTGGCGGGAGCGTCGGCGTTGGTGTCGTCGGCCACGTAATATTTCAGATAGTAAAGCTTGGAGTGCTCCTCTTGGTAGATCACCTCCTCGTTGGAGAGGGCGGTTTGGGCCATGGGATCCCAGTTGACCATGCGCAAGCCACGGTAGATCAACCCTTTGCGATAAAGGTCAACAAACACGTGGTTGACGGCCTTGGAGCGGCTCTCATCCATGGTGAACGCCGTGCGGCTCCAGTCGCAGGAGGCGCCGAGTTTTTTCAACTGTTCGAGGATGATGCCGCCGTGCTCGCGTGTCCAGTCCCAAGCGTGCTCGAGGAACTGCCCGCGCGTCAAGTCGGATTTCTTGATTCCCTGCTCCTGAAGTTTTTTCACCACCTTAGCCTCGGTGGCGATCGAGGCGTGGTCGGTGCCGGGCACCCACAGGGCGTTCTTCCCCTCCATGCGGGCGCGGCGGATAAGCACGTCCTGGATGGTGTTGTTGAGCATGTGGCCCATGTGGAGCACGCCGGTCACGTTAGGCGGCGGGATCACGATGGTGTAAGGCTCTCGCTCGGGGTCGGGCTCCGAATGGAACAAATTATGGTCGAGCCAATATTGGTACCATTTCCCCTCTACCTCCGAGGGGTCGTATTTCGTAGCTAATTCGTTCATATTCGCGTTACTTCAGAAAATTTACGCGAAGTTACAAATTTTTGCCCATTCGTTACCCTTAAAAGCAAAAAAATGAGGGCTGCCCGGATGGGGGCAGCCCTCGTGTATTGGGGGATGTGGGTAAGCGGGGGTTACTCGGCGGCGGGAGCCTCTACCTCGCCTTCGGCGGCGGGGGTCTCGGCCTTTACCTCCTCGACAACCTCAGGAGCCTCGGTCTTGGGGGCCTCGGCGGCTGCGGGACCTTCGGCGGTAGCGGCGCTCTTCTTGCGGGAGCGACGGGTGCGCGAGGTCTTCTTGGTGGCGGCGTCCTTGAGCATGTTCTCGTTGTAGTCAACGAGCTCGATCATGCACATCTGGGCGTTGTCGCCAAGACGGTTGCCGGTCTTGAGGATGCGGGTGTAGCCACCGGGACGGTCGCCGATCTTCTGGGCGATCTCGCGGAAGAGCTCGCTGACGGCGTATTTGTTCTGGAGGTAGCTGAACACCAGACGGCGGTTGTTCATCGAGTCGTCCTTGGCGCGGTTGATCAGCGGCTCGGCGTACATGCGGAGGGCTTTGGCCTTGGCCAGCGTGGTGAAGATGCGCTTCTTCATGATCAGGGAGATGGTCATGTTGGCGAGCAGCGCGTCGCGATGGGCTTTTTTGCGGCCAAGGTGGTTGAATTTTTTATTGTGTCTCATCGTTGTTACTCTTTATCAAGTTTGTATTTGGAGATATCCATGCCGAAGGAGAGGTTCAAGTTGGCCAGAAGCTCGTCGAGCTCGGTAAGCGACTTTTTGCCGAAGTTGCGGAATTTGAGCAGGTCGGTCTTGTTGAAGACGACGAGCTCTCCGAGGGTTTCTACCTCGGCGCTCTTCAGGCAGTTGAGGGCGCGCACCGACAGGTCCATGTCCACCAATTTCGATTTCAGGAGCTGGCGCATGTGGAGCACCTCCTCGTCGAATTCGTCGTTACGCTCGGTTTCGGGCGTCTCGAGGGTAATCTTCTCGTCGGAGAAGAGCATGAAGTGGTAGATAAGGATCTTGGCGGCCTCCTTGAGGGCGTCCTTGGGAAGGATTGAGCCGTTGGTGGTAATTTCGAGGATGAGCTTCTCGTAGTCGGTCTTTTGGTCGACGCGGAAGTTCTCGACGGTGTATTTCACGTTCTTGATCGGGGTGTAGATGGAGTCGATCGCGAGGGTGTGGATGTCGTCGATAAGCTCTTGGTTTTCCTCGGCGGGTACCCAGCCGCGGCCTTTGTTGATGGTAAGCTCTATCTGGAATCGGGCTTCGGGATCCAAATGACAGATGACAAGGTCGGGGTTCAATACCTCAAACCCAGTGAGGGCCTTGCCGATGTCACCGGCCTTGAACACGTCCTGTCCCGCTACGGTGATTGTGGCCTTCTCGGTCTCGGTGTCTTCGACGATTTGCTTGAGGTCGACTTTCTTGAGGTTGAGGATGATGTTGGTGACATCTTCCTTCACGCCGGGGATTGTGTCGAATTCGTGCTTTACGCCGTCGATTTTGATAGACGAGATGGCGAATCCCTCGAGCGAGGAGAGGAGCACTCGACGCAGGGCGTTTCCAACGGTGATGCCGTATCCGGGCTCAAGGGGCTTGAACTCGAACTTGCCGAAGAAGTTGTCGGCCTCGAGCATCACGACGTTGTCGGGCTTCTGGAATGTTAGGATAGCCATGGATCTTTCAGTGTTTATTATTTAGAATAGAGCTCGACGATCAGCTGCTCTTTGATGTTCTCGGGGATGTCCTCGCGCTGGGGTACGTGGAGGAGCTTGCCAGCCTTGGCGCTCTCGTCCCACTCGAGCCAGGGGTATTTGCTGTGGTTGAAGCCGGCGAGGGCGTCGGCGATTACCTCGAGGAATTTAGCTTTCTCGCGCACGCCCACGATGTCTCCTGCCTTTACGGAGTAGGAGGGGATGTTGACCACGGCGCCGTTGACGGTGATGTGCTTGTGGAGCACGGCCTGACGGGCGGCCGCGCGGGTGGGGGCGATTCCCAGGCGGTACACGATGTTGTCCAGGCGGCTCTCGAGGAGCTGCAGGAGGATCTCACCGGTGATACCCTTCATGCGGGATGCCTTGTCGAAGAGGTTGGCGAACTGGCGCTCCAATACGCCGTAGGTGTATTTAGCTTTTTGCTTTTCGCGCAGCTGGGTGCCGTACTCCGAGGTTTTGCGGCGACGGTTTTGACCGTGCTGGCCTGGAGGATAGTTTTTCTTGGACAACACTTTGTCCTCGCCGAGGATAGGCTCGCCGAACTTGCGCGCGATTTTGGTCTTGGGACCGGTATATCTTGCCATTTTTAGTTCTTGGTTAATGTTGTCAGTGCGCCACTGGTGGGGTTTGCGAACGGCTTGGGGTGCAGCCGCGACCATAGAGAGGTGACTTAGAATATGGTCTTATTTTTACCTTTCGCTGTTCTCGGGCCCCGGGGGCGTCGTTGACTGTTGATTGAGGTTGTGTATACTAAAGAAAATTAATGGTTAATACCCTGGGTGGCCGGGATTATACGCGGCGACGCTTGGGGGGACGGCATCCGTTGTGGGGCAGCGGAGTCACGTCGATGATCTCGGTAACCTCGATACCTGCTCCGTGGACGGTGCGGATAGCGCTCTCACGGCCGTTGCCGGGACCCTTCACGTAGGCTTTAACCTTGCGGAGGCCCAGGTCATAGGCGACCTTGGCGCAGTCCTGTGCTGCCATCTGGGCGGCGTAGGGGGTGTTCTTTTTCGACCCGCGGAAGCCCATCTTGCCGGCGCTCGACCAGGAGATCACCTGGCCCTCGCTGTTGGCTAAGCACACAATGATGTTGTTGAAAGAGGAGTGTACGTGAAGCTGGCCGGCGGCGTCAACTTTGACGTTTCTCTTCTTAGCTGCGACTGTTTTCTTTGCCATATTCTATTGTTATTTAGTAGCTTTCTTCTTGTTAGCAACGGTTTTCTTGCGGCCCTTGCGGGTGCGGGCGTTGTTTTTGGTGGATTGGCCGCGGACGGGCAAGCCGATACGGTGGCGGATGCCGCGGTAGCAACCGATGTCCATCAGTCGCTTGATGTTGAGCTGGATCTCGGAGCGGAGGTCGCCCTCTACTTTGTATTCGTTCTGGATCACCTCGCGCACCTTGGCGGCCTCGGCGTCGGTCCAGTCCTTGACTTTGGTGTCGCGGCTGACGCCTGCCTTGTCGAGGATGCTACCTGCTGAGCTTCGGCCGATACCGAAGATGTAGGTCAAGGCGATTTCACCTCTTTTGTTTTGGGGGAGGTCAACTCCCACGATTCTTACTGCCATATTTCTTTAATCTAATTTTTTTTGCAAAATTAAGAAAAATATTTAACCTTGACGTTGTTTGTACTTGGGGTTTTTCTTGTTGATCACGTAAAGGCGTCCCTTGCGGCGCACGATCTTGCTGTCGGGAGTGCGCTTTTTGATTGAAGCTCTTACTTTCATATTTCCTTTAGTATCTTGAAGTTGAATTATTTGTAACGGAATGCTATGCGGCCCTTCGACAGGTCGTAGGGCGACATTTCGACGCGCACCTTGTCGCCGGGCAAGATCTTGATGTAATGCATGCGCATCTTGCCGGAGATGTGGGCGGTGATCTCGTGGCCGTTGGCGAGCTCCACGCGGAACATCGCGTTGCTCAACGCCTCGACGATCACGCCGTCCAATTCAATCGCTGCTTGCTTTGCCATATCGTTTCTTCTTTTTAAGTGTTACGCTTTAGACCTTACGGTCACCCAGGGCGGCCTCGATGTAGTTGAAGGTCGTCAGGATACGGGTTTCGTCGTTGACAAGGGCCACGGTGTGCTCGAAGTGGGCCGAGGGCTTGCGGTCGCGGGTGCGGCAGGTCCATCCGTCTTTCTCGAAGGTGACGTGGCGGCTGCCGAGGTTGACCATTGGCTCGATGGCTATGCACATGCCGTTGCGAAGCAGGGGGCCTGTGCCTTTTCGGCCGTAATTGGGCACCTCGGGGTCCTCGTGCATGCTCTTGCCTATGCCGTGGCCGCACATCTCGCGCACGAGTGTGTAGCCTCGGGATTCGCAATAGGTCTGGATGGCGTTGGAAATGTCTCCGACGCGCTTGTCGACCTTGCACGCGGCGATTCCGCGGTAGAGGGCTTCCTTGGTGGTCTTCAGCAGGGTCATCACTTTGGGGTCGACCTCTCCAACGGGGAATGTGTAGCACATGTCGCCGCAGAAGCCATCGAGCTCGACGACGGTGTCGATACCGACGATGTCGCCTTCGCGCAGGGCGTAATTGGAGGGGAATCCGTGGACAACCACTTCGTTGACCTCGATGCACAGGGTGCCGGGGAAGCCTTGGTATCCCAAGCAAGCGGGACGTCCACCGCCCGCGAGCATTGTTTCGCGGGCGATGGAGTCGAGCTTATGGGTGGTGACGCCCGGGGCGATAGCCTGGGCCACGGCGCCCATGGCTTTGGATACCAGGGTGCATGCGGCTTGCATTTTTTCGAGTTCCTCGGGTGTCTTTAAGTAGATCATTTTGCGTTGTTAAGCGTTACGGGGTAAGCTTGCGGGTGGGATTAATAGGCGCTGCCTGTGGTGCGGCCTTTGATTTTGCCGTCTTTCATCAGGCCGTCGTAGTGGTGCATCATCAAGTGGGACTCAATCTGCTGCAGGGTGTCGAGCACTACGCCCACCATAATCAGCAGCGAGGTGCCACCGAAGAATTGCGCGAAGTTCTGGCTGATGCCGAAGAAGCGCGCGAAGGCGGGGAGGATAGCCACGATACCAAGGAAGATGGATCCGGGAAGGGTGATGCGCGACATGATCGAGTCGAGATACTCGGCTGTCTTTTTGCCGGGCTTCACGCCGGGGATGAATCCGTTGTTGCGCTTCATGTCCTCGGCCATCTGCGTGGGACGCACGGTGATGGCAGTGTAGAAGTAGGTGAACGCAACAATCATGATGAAGTACACAAAGTTGTACCAGAATCCATTGATGTCGCTGAAGGCGGCGAAGAATCCGGAGGAGTCCTCACCGGCGCCGAATCCTGCCAGGGTGATGGGGATGAACATGATCGCCTGGGCGAAAATGATAGGCATCACACCGGCGGCGTTGACCTTCAAGGGGATGTACTGGCGTGCGCCACCGTACTGCTTGTTGCCCACGATACGCTTGGCGTACTGCACGGGCACCTTGCGCGTGCCCTGCACGAGCATCACAGCGCCGATGGTCACGGCGAACAGCAGGATCACCTCGACAATGAACATGATCAGGCCGCCCTCGCTGCCGGTGGAGCCGGGCAGACGGGAGGTGAACTCATAGAAGAGTGCCCCCGGGAGGCGGGCTATGATGCCCACGAGGATGATGAAGGAGATACCGTTGCCGATGCCGCGGTCGGTGATGCGCTCACCGAGCCACATGATGAACATCGAGCCGGCGGCAAGGATGATCGTCAGATAGCAGACGGTCCAGAAGCCCATGTGGGCGGCGCCACCGGCGGCGCTTACCTGCACCTGAAGGTTGACCAGGTAGGCCGGGCCTTGGAGCAACAGGATAAGCACGGTGAGGTAACGGGTGTACTGGTTGAGCTTTTGACGGCCCGACTCTCCTTCGCGCTGCATCTTCTGGAACGAGGGGAGCACCATGCCCAACAGCTGGATAACGATCGACGCCGTGATGTAGGGCATGATACCCAACGCGAAGATCGAAGCCTGGGAGAAGGCGCCGCCCGAGAACATATCCAGCAGCTGCATCAAGCCGCTCTTGTTGGTGAACTTCGACAGGGCGTCAAGGTCGTCGGGCGAGATGCCGGGAAGCACCACGTAGCAACCGAGACGGTAGACGAGCACCAGCAGGAGGGTGATGAGCAGTCGCTGACGCAGCTCCTCAATCGTCCAGATATTTTTAATCGTTTGTACGAATCTCATTATTGCAAGTTATTTTCTAGATTTTTGTGACGGTACCGCCAAGGGCCTCGATGGCCTTTTGGGCGGCGGCTGAGAAGGCGTTGGCCTCGACGTTGAGCTTGCGGGTGAGCTTGCCCTTGGCGAGCACTTTCACGAGCTGCTTGCCCTTGAGCCAGCCTGCCGCGCGGAGCTCCTCCACGCCGATCTTCTCCAGCTCTTTCTCGGCTGCGAGAGCCTCGAGGTCGCTGAGGTTGATAGCCTTGTACTCAACACGGTTGATATTCTTGAAGCCCCATTTGGGGAGACGGCGCTGAAGGGGCATCTGGCCACCTTCGAAGCCGATCTTGCGGCTGTATCCTGAGCGCGATTTTGCGCCTTTGTGGCCGCGGGTAGAGGTTCCCCCCTTGCCCGAGCCCTGGCCACGGCCGACACGGGTTTTGGTTCTTACCGACCCTACGGCGGGTTGCAGATTACTTAAATCCATTTTTGCTTTCGTTTAAGGGGTTGATTATGCTTTGGTTACTTCCACCAGGTGGTGCACTTTCTTTACCATGCCAAGGATGGCGGGGGTGTCGTCGTGCTCAACAGTCTGGTGCATCTTGTGCAAGCCGAGGGCGTCCAAGGTGAGCTTCTGCGTCTTGGGGCAGTTGATGCGGCTCTTTATCTGGGTGATTTTGATTTTTGCCATGATCGTGAGTTTTAGCCTTTGAACACTTTTTCTACTGAGATGCCGCGGTTTTGGGCGACCTCGGCCGGGGAGCGCATCTCGCCCAGGGCGGCGATGGTGGCCTTCACCAGGTTGTGGGGGTTGGACGAGCCCTTGCTCTTGGCGAGGACGTCGGTGATGCCCACGCTCTCGAGCACGGCGCGCATAGCGCCACCGGCCTTGACGCCGGTACCGTGGCTGGCGGGCTTGAGGGTGATGCGGCTTCCGCCGAACTTGGCCTCTTGCTCGTGGGGGATGGTGCCTTTGTGGACGGGCACCTTGATAAGGTTTTTCTTGGCTGCCTCCACGCCCTTGGCGATGGCGGCGGTCACCTCGTTGGCTTTACCCAGGCCCCAGCCCACGATACCGTCCTCGTTGCCTACGACTACGATGGCGGCGAAGGTGAACGTGCGGCCACCCTTGGTAACCTTGGTGACGCGGTTGATAGCCACCAGGCGGTCCTTCAACTCAAGGTCGGTGGTGGTCTTTACTCTATTGTTCTTTGTTGCCATGATCGATGATTAGAATTTAAGACCGCCTTTGCGAGCGGCGTCAGCCAATGATTTCACTCTACCGTGGAAGAGGTAGCCGTTGCGGTCGAACACCACTTCCTGGATACCGCCCTCGAGGGCTTTCTTGGCGATAGCCTCGCCCACCTTGGCGGCGATTTCACATTTTGTGCCTTCCTCGATGCCCTTGGAGGACGCGGAGGCCAGGGTGGCGCCTTTCAGGTCGTCAACCAGTTGAACGTAGATCTGCTTGTTGGAGCGGAACACGGTCATGCGCGGACGGGTTGCGGTGCCGCTGATGCGGCCGCGGATGCGCGCTTTGATTTTATTTCTTCTTTTTTGCTTCGAAAACATAGTAGTGACGGTTTTAATTATTTGGCACCAGCCGATTTGCCTGACTTGCGGCGGATAACCTCGCCGACGAACTTGATACCTTTACCCTTGTAAGGCTCAGGCTTGCGCAGGGAGCGGATCTTGGCGCACACCTGGCCGAGCAACTGCTTGTCGTCGCTCTCAAGGATGATCAGGGGGTTCTTGTTTCTCTCAGTCTTGGCCTCAACCTTCACTTCCTTGGGAAGCCGCAGATATATGGCGTGGGAGTAACCGAGGGCGAGCTCCAGCACCTGGCCTGTGGCCGTGGCGCGGTAGCCTACGCCTACGAGCTCCATCTCTTTCTTGTATCCTGTGGACACGCCCACAACCATGTTGTGGATCAATGCGCGGTACAGGCCGTGCATCGAGCGGTGCTCTTTGTCGTCGCTGGGACGGGTCACGTTGATGTGGCCGTCCTCTACCTTAACCTCGATGTCGGGGTTGATGGCTTGCTCAAGCTGGCCCTTGGGGCCTTTCACTGTCACTACGTTGTCTTTCACCGTCACGGTTACACCGGCGGGAATCTCAATGGGGGCTTTACCTATTCTTGACATTGCTTTTCTCCATTAAAGATTAGTAAACATAGCACAGCACCTCGCCGCCAACCTTGAGCTCGGAAGCTTTCTTGTTGGTCATCACACCTTTGGAGGTGCTCAGGATGGCGATGCCTAAGCCGTTCAACACTCGGGGCATGTCCTTGTAGCCCGTGTACTGGCGCAAGCCGGGACGGGAGACGCGCTTGAGGTTCTTGATGGCGCTGACCTTGTCCACGGGGTCGTACTTAAGGGCGATCTTGATTGTGCCGGCGGGGGTTTCACCCTCTATAAACTTGTAGTTAAGTATATAGCCTTGTTCGAAGAGGATCTTGGTGATCTCCTTCTTCAAGTTTGAGGCGGGGATCTCAACCACGCGGTGGTTGGCCTTGATCGCGTTTCTCAATCTTGTCAGATAGTCTGCTATTGGATCAGTCATTTTTGTTTTTGTTTTTAAATTGATTGGGCCCTTCCCAACAATATTTAATGTCGCCCCGGATGGGGCGGGCTGGGGGGAGAGGATTACGTCTTACCAGCTTGCTTTCTTGACACCGGGGATGAGGCCAGCCGACGCCATCTCGCGGAATTGGATACGGGAGATGCCGAACTGTCGCATGTACCCTTTGGGACGGCCGGTGATCTTGCAACGGTTGTGCAGGCGCACGCTCGAGGCGTTCTTGGGAAGCTTCTGCAGGCCCTCGTAGTCGCCCTCGGCCTTCAATGCGGCTTTTTTGGCGGCGTACTTGGCAACGAGCTTGGCGCGCTTAACCTCGCGGGCTTTCATTGATTCTTTTGCCATATCGCTTTATTGTTTTGCGTTTTTGAACGGAAGCCCGAATTGCTTGAGCAGGGCGTAGCCTTCGGCGTCGGTGTTGGCCGAGGTCACGAAGGTGATGTTCATGCCCATGAGCTTCTGGATGTTGTCAATGTTGATCTCGGGGAAGATGATCTGCTCGGTGATGCCGAGGGTGTAGTTGCCGCGGCCGTCGAGCTTGCCTTCGATGCCCTTGAAGTCGCGGATACGGGGCAGGGCCACGCGCACCAGGCGCTCCAGGAACTCGTACATCTTCTCCTTGCGCAGGGTTACCATCACGCCGATGGGCATTTTCTTGCGCACCTTGAAGTTGGAGATGTCCTTCTTCGACAGGGTTGCCACTGCTTTCTGGCCGGTGATGGCGGTGAGCTCGTTGAGGGCCGTCTCGATGATCTTCTTGTCCTGGGTGGCTTCGCCGAGACCCTGGTTGATGACGATCTTCTTCAGGCGGGGCACCTGCATCTTGGAGGTGTACTTGAACTCTTTCTCAAGAGCGGGGACGATGCGCTCGGTATAGTCCTTTTTTACTGTCTCAGTGCTCATTATTTGATCTCCTCTCCTGATTTTTTAGAGTAACGTACCTTTTTGCCGTCGTCGCCCACGCGGCGGCCGATGCGGGTGGGCTTGCCGGTCTTGGGGTCGATGAGGTTAAGGTTGGAAACATGCACGGGGGCCTCCATCTTGATCAGGCCGCCCTGGGGATGCTTGGCGCTGGGTTTGGCGCTCTTGGTGACGATGTTGACGCCCTCGACAATCGCGCGCATCTTCTTTGGCTCGACAGAGAGCACTCGCCCCTGCTTGCCGCGGTCGTCACCCGAGTTGACGTAGACGATATCGCCTTTTTTGATATGAAGTTTAATCATTTCTTGTAGCTTTTTGGGGGGTTAAAGTACTTCGGGGGCCAAGGATACGATCTTCATGTTGGTGCCGCGGAGCTCGCGTGCGACGGGGCCGAAGATACGGGTGCCGCGGAGCTCGCCGGCGTTGTTGAGCAACACGCAGGCGTTGTCGTCGAAGCGGATGTAGGACCCGTCGGGGCGGCGGATCTCTTTCTTGGTGCGCACGACAACGGCTTTTGACACAGTGCCTTTCTTGACATCCGATGATGGGATGGCGTCCTTTACTGTCACAACAATAATGTCGCCAACCGACGCGTAGCGACGGCCTGTGCCGCCGAGCACGTGGATGCAGAGCACTTCTTTTGCTCCGCTGTTGTCAGCCACGTTCAATCGAGTTTCAGTCTGTATCATTTTATTTACTTAGCTTTTTCGATTATTTCTACCAATCTCCATCTCTTGGTCTTGGACAAGGGACGGGTTTCCATCAACCGGACGGTGTCGCCTACGCCACACTCGTTTTTCTCGTCGTGGGCGTGGTATTTCTTGGTCTTGTTGACGAATTTGCCGTAGATCGGGTGTTTCTCCTTGTACTTAACGGCGACAGTGATAGTCTTGTCGCCTTTGTTGGAGGAGACTACCCCGATACGCTCTTTTCTGAGGTTTCTTTTTTCTTCCATTGTGGTTGTTGCGGGGTTTACTTGTTGTTGATCTCGCGCCAGCGGAGCTCGGTTTTCACGCGTGCGATCTCGCGGCGGTCGGCCGTGATCTTGGCGGGATTGTCCAGGGGGGACACCGAGTGGTTGATCTTGAGCTGGAGGTAGTCCTTCTCCATTTGGGCCAAGCGGTCGCGGAGGTCCTTGGTGGGGGTTTGCTTGATTTCTTCTTTAGTCATGGCTGCTTACACGTTTTGAGTTGGGTCATAATCGCGGCGTACCACGAACTTGGTGATCACGGGCAGCTTCTGGGCGGCCAGGCGCAATGCCTCTTTGGCCAGCTCGTAGGGGACGCCCTCTACCTCGATGAGCATGCGGCCCGGGGTGACGGGGGCCACGAAGCCCTCGGGTGAACCTTTACCTTTACCCATACGCACCTCAGCGGGCTTCTTGGTGATGGGCTTGTCGGGGAAGATGCGGATCCAAATCTGGCCCTGGCGCTGCATGTGGCGGGTAACGGCCACACGGGCGGCCTCAATCTGGCGGCCGGTGATCCACTTCGACTCCAACGTCTTTATGCCAAACGATCCGAAGGCGAGCTGGTTTCCGCGCTGGGCGTTGCCCTTCATGCGACCTTTCTGCGAGCGGCGAAATTTGGTTTTCTTTGGCTGTAGCATTGTTGAAATTCAGTTGTCGGTTTAACGATTGGTTTTGGGTTTGCGGAAGCCGCCGCGACGTGCGGGACGGTCCTCGCGGGCGGGGCCGCGGCCTTCCTTGGCGTTGGAGGTGAACGAGGGGGCGAGGTCGCGCTTGCCGTATACCTCACCGCGGCAGATCCACACTTTCACGCCGATTACACCCACCTTGGTGTGGGCCTCTACCAGAGCGTAGTCGATGTCGGCGCGCAGGGTGTGCAGGGGGGTGCGGCCCTCCTTGAACATCTCGGAGCGCGCCATCTCGGCGCCGTTCAGACGGCCTGAGATCTGCACCTTGATGCCCTCGGCGCCGGAGCGCATAGTGGAGGCGATTGCCATCTTCACCGCGCGGCGATAGGCGATCTTGCCCTCGATCTGGCGGGCGATGGTCGAGGCTACGATCTGAGCGTCGAGCTCGGGGCGTTTTACCTCGAAGATGTTGATCTGGACGTCCTTGTCGGTGATCTTCTTGAGCTCTTCCTTGAGCTTGTCGACCTCCTGGCCGCCCTTGCCGATGATCAGGCCGGGGCGGGAGGTGCACACGGTGATGGTGATTAGCTTCAAGGTGCGCTCGATGACGATGCGCGACACTGAGCTTTTGGCCAGACGCACGTTCAAGTATTTGCGGAGCTTAGAATCTTCGAGAAGAGTATCTCCGTAGTTGCTGCCACCGTACCAGTTAGAATCCCAGCCACGGATGACGCCCAAGCGGTTGCTGATTGGATTTACTTTCTGTCCCATTTCTTATGCTTCTCTTGCTTTAACGTTTTTGTCAATAGTGTCTACAAACAGAGTGACGTGGTTGGCACGTTTGCGGATGCGGTAACCACGGCCCTGGGGGGCGGGGCGGAGGCGCTTCAACATCGGCGCGGGGTCGACGTGGAGCAGGGAGATGTAGAGCTCGCCGGCCTCGGCCTTGCGCTCGTTCTTAGCCTCCCAGTTGGCGATGGCCGAGCGCAGGAGCTTCTCCATGCGGGCGGCTGCCTCTTTATTTGAGAATTTGAGGATGCCCAAGGCGCGGAACACTTCCTTGCCGCGCACCAGGTCGGCGACCAGGCGCATCTTGCGGGGCGACGAGGGGATGTTCAACAGCTTGGCGAACGCTTGCTCGCGGCGGGCTTCCTTCTTGAGTTCGGCTGATTGTCTTTTTCTTACACCCATTGTATTTTAATCTTTCTTGTTTCAAAAATTATTTATAACCAGGGCCCAGATTATTTCTTCTTGTTGCCGGCGTGACCGCGGAAGGTGCGCGTGGGGGCGAACTCGCCCAACTTGTGACCTACCATGTTCTCGGTGACGTAAACAGGAATGAACTTGTTACCGTTGTGCACTGCGAAAGTGTGTCCCACAAATTCGGGGGCGATCATCGAGGCGCGGCTCCATGTCTTGATAACCGCTTTCTTGCCGCTCTCCTCCATTGCGTTGACCTTCTTCTCGAGCTTCACGCTGATAAACGGGCCTTTTTTTAATGAACGACTCATAAGTTGCTTCTTTTTACGGGATTACTTTTTCCTTCTTTCGATAATGTACTTCGAAGACTGTTTCTTCGGAGCGCGTGTCTTAAGACCCTTAGCGTAGAGGCCCTTGCGCGAGCGGGGATGACCACCGGAAGCGCGGCCCTCGCCACCACCCATCGGGTGATCGACAGGGTTCATGACTACGCCGCGGTTGCGGGGACGACGGCCAAGCCAACGCGAGCGGCCGGCCTTGCCGGATTGCTCCAGAGAGTGCTCGCTGTTGCCCACAACGCCTACAGTGGCCTTGCAGGAGGCGAGGATCTTGCGTACCTCTCCTGAAGGAAGCTTGATAATCGCGTAGTCGCCTTCGCGTGACACGATCTGTGCGAAGGTGCCGGCCGAGCGAGCCAATGTGGCTCCCTGACCGGGACGCAACTCGATGTTGTGGACCACGGTACCCAGAGGTATTTTGCTCATGGGGAGAGCGTTGCCTACCTCAGGGGCGGCGTCGGGGCCGCTCACTACCGTCTGGCCCACTTCCAAGCCGTTGGGTGCGATAATGTAAGCCTTAGCTCCGTCCTTGTAGTAAAGAAGGGCGATGCGAGCCGAACGGTTGGGGTCGTACTCGATCGATTTTACTACGGCGGGTACACCGTCTTTGTTTCTCTTGAAGTCGATCAAGCGGTAGCGACGCTTGTGACCACCGCCAAGGTAGCGAACGGTGAGGCGTCCCTGGGAGTTGCGTCCGCCGGACGATTTCTTGCCGACTGTAAGAGATTTCTCTGGCGTAGTAGCAGTGATCGTACCTTTAAACACGCCAATAACCTTGTGTCGTTGCCCCGGTGTAGTGGGCTTGAATTTTCTTACTGCCATTGTTATTTTTAGATGTTGCTATAAAAGTCGATTGTCTGACCGTCGGCAACGGTGATCACGGCTTTCTTGTAAGCCGCGGTCTTGCCTCGGAGCAGGCCGCTCTTGGTGTAGCGGCTCTTGTTCTTGCCGCGTTGCACCATGGTGTTGACGGCTACTACTTTCACCCCGTAAAGCTTCTCCACCAAGTCCTTGATCTGGAACTTGTTGGCGTCGGGGGATACGCGGAACGTGTAACGGTTGAGCTTGTCGGTCAACCGGGTGGCCTTCTCGGTCACGATGGGTTTGATCATGATGTCCATTGCTTTTTCCTCCTGTTGCTTTAAAGGTTATTCACACAGTCAAGGCTACCCTCAGTCAAGAGGATCGCCTTATTGTTCATCACCCAGTAGGTGTTGAGGTCCGACGCCGTCATCACGCGGGTGTCGGGCACGTTACGAGCCGACAAATATACGTTTTTATTTTGGTCGGGTAAAATCAACAGCACGCGCTTGCCGTCAACTTTAAGATTTTTAGTAATATTTACGAAATCTTTAGTCTTCGGTGCCTCGAAAGTGAAGTCCTCGACCACGATGATCTGGCCGTCCTTGGCTTTCTGCGACAGCGCGCTGCGGCGGGCGAGTTGTTTGAGCTTGCGGTTGAGCTTGAAGCGATAGTCGCGGGGACGGGGACCGAACACGCGGCCGCCGCCTACCAATACGGGCGAGTTGATGTCGCCGATACGGGAGCCGCCGCCACCTTTCTGCTTGTGGAGCTTACGGGTGGAGCCGGAAACCTCGCTGCGCTCTTTCGACTTGTGTGTGCCTTGACGCTGGTTGGCAAGGTACTGTTTTACATCGAGATAAACGGCGTGCTCGTTAACGTCGATGCCGAACACCTCGTCGTTAAGCTGGGCTTTGCGACCGGTGTCTTCTCCTTTTATGTTGTAGATTGCGAGTTCCATTATTTCTCAATTAAAACGATTGAACCTTTACATCCGGGAATAGATCCCTTGATCATCAAGAGGTTGTGGTCGGCGATTACCTTCACAACGCGGAGGTTTTGAACGGTGACGCGCTCGTTGCCCATTTGGCCGGCCATGCGCATGCCCTTGAACACTTTTGCGGGGTAGGAGCAGGCGCCGATGGAACCGGGGGCGCGCAGGCGGTTGTGCTGGCCGTGGGTGGTTTGACCTACGCCGCCGAAGCCGTGGCGCTTAACGACGCCCTGGTAGCCTTTACCTTTGCTGGTGCCCACCACGTCGACGAAGTCGCCGTCGGCGAACATCTCGACGGTCATCGTGTCACCGAGCTTGTGCTCGGCCATCTGCTTGAGCTCGTCCTCGCCTTTGTACCTGAACTCGGCCAAGTAGCGCTTGGGGGTGGTACCGGCCTTCTCGAAGTGACCCTGCATGGGCTTGGTGGTGTGCTTCTCCTTTTTGTCGGTGTAGCCGAGCTGGAGGGCGTTGTAGCCGTCGGTCTCTTCGGTTTTAACCTGGGTAACCACACAAGGGCCTACTTCGATAACAGTGCACGGCACGTTCTTGCCGTCGGCACTGAAAACGGATGTCATTCCGATTTTCTTTCCTAATAATCCTGGCATTTCTTGTGTTATTTTAATTGGTTGGATTGTTTTGTTGTTAAGGGGTCTCTGTCGCGGGGGTTACACCTTGATCTCTACCTCTACGCCCGAGGGGAGCTCGAGCTTCATGAGGGCGTCCACGGTCTTGGCGGTGGAGTTGTAGATGTCGATCAGGCGCTTGAACGACGAGAGCTGGAATTGCTCGCGGCTCTTCTTGTTGACGAAGGTCGAGCGGTTGACGGTGAAGATGCGCTTGTGGGTGGGCAGGGGTATGGGGCCGCTGATCACCGCGCCGGTAGCCTTCACGGTCTTGACGATCTTCTCGGCGGATTTGTCCACCAAGTTGTGATCGTAAGATTTAAGCTTGATTCTGATTTTTTGGCTCATATTTGTGATGTTTTATTTTTTACTTCAAAAGGTCGACGCGGCCTTGGCACTCGGTGAGCACCTGCTTGGCGATCGAGTTGCTTACCTCGGCGTAGTGGCTGAACGACATGGTGGAAGTCGCGCGGCCGGAGGTGATGGTGCGCAGGGCTGTCACGTAGCCGAACATCTCGGCCAACGGGGCCTTGGCTTTCACCACGCGGGCGCCGGAGCGGGATGTCTCCATGCCTTCTACCTGTCCGCGGCGCTTGTTCAAGTCGCCGATGACGTCGCCCATGCTTTCCTCGGGGGTTACGACCTCGATCTTCATGATAGGCTCAAGAAGCACGGGGCCGGCCTTCTCGGATGCTTTCTTGAAGGCGCCGATGGCAGCGAGCTCGAACGATAATTGGTCGGAGTCGACGGGGTGGTAGCTACCGTCGATGACGGTGACCTTGAGGTGCTCCACGGGGTAGCCGGCGAGCACGCCGTTCTTCATCGCGGTTTGGAAGCCTTTCTGGATGGAGGGGATGTATTCCTTGGGGATGTTACCGCCCTTCACCTCGTCGACGAACTGGAGGTTGCCCTCGAAGCCCTCGTCAACGGGCTCAACGCGCACGATGATGTCGGCGAATTTACCGCGACCACCGGTCTGCTTCTTGAACACCTCGCGCAACTCGACGGGCTTGGTGATAGCCTCCTTGTAGGTAACTTGGGGACGGCCCTGGTTGCATTCTACCTTGAACTCGCGACGCAGACGGTCGATGATGATGTCCAAGTGGAGCTCGCCCATGCCCGAGATAACGGTTTGGCCGGTCTCTTCGTTGGTTTGCACGCGGAAGGTGGGGTCCTCTTCGGCGAGCTTCTGCAGGCCCACGCCGAGTTTGTCGAGGTCTTTTTGGGTCTTGGGCTCCACGGCGATACCGATCACGGGATCGGGGAAGTCCATGGCCTCGAGCACGATGGGTGCGTCTTCGGCGCAGAGGGTGTCACCGGTGCGGATATCCTTGAAGCCTACGCCCGCGCCGATGTCGCCGCAGCCGATCTGCTCCTTGGCGTTCTGCTTGTTGGAGTGCATCTGGAACAAGCGGGAGATACGCTCCTTCTTGCCGGAGCGGGAGTTGAGCACGTAGCTTCCGGCAACGACGTCGCCCGAGTACACGCGGAAGAAGCACAGACGGCCCACATAGGGGTCGGTAGCGATCTTGAACGCGAGGGCGCACATGGGGGCGTCGCTCGAGGGCTCGCGGGAGATGATCTGGTCGGGGTCGCCGGGAACGTGTCCCTCAACGGCGCCGGCGTCCAGCGGGCTGGGCAGATATGCGCAGACGGCGTCCAGCAGGGGCTGCACGCCTTTGTTCTTGAAAGATGAGCCGCAAATCATGGGCACTACCTCCATCTTCAGGGTTGCCTTGCGCAGGGCGGTGCGGATCTCGTCCTCGGTGATGGTCGAGGGGTCGTCGAAGTACTTCTCCATCAGCGTGTCGTCGTACTCGGCGATCTTCTCCAGCATCTTGTCGCGCCATTCCTCGGCCTCGGCTTGGAGGCTGGCGGGGATCTCGTCGATCTCGTAGTCGGCGCCCATGGTCTCGTCGTGCCAGAAGATGGCCTTCATGCGGATCAGGTCGACCACGCCCTTGAAGGTCTCCTCAGCGCCGATAGGGATCTGTATCGGGCAGGGATTGGCACCGAGCACCTCTTTCAGCTGGCGCACAACCTCGAAGAAGTTGGCACCCGAGCGGTCCATCTTGTTGACATAGCCGATACGGGGCACGTTGTACTTGTCGGCCTGACGCCAAACGGTCTCCGACTGGGGCTCAACGCCGCCCACGGCGCAGAACGTGGCCACGGCGCCGTCAAGCACGCGCAGCGAGCGCTCGACCTCGACGGTGAAGTCGACGTGTCCCGGGGTGTCAATAAGGTTGATCTTGTACTTGTCGTCGGCGTATTTCCAGAATGTGGTGGTGGCGGCGGAGGTGATAGTGATACCGCGCTCCTGCTCCTGCTCCATCCAGTCCATGGTGGCGGCGCCGTCGTGTACCTCGCCGATCTTGTGGGTAAGACCGGTGTAGAAGAGGATACGCTCGGAGGTAGTGGTTTTGCCGGCATCGATGTGAGCCATGATGCCGATATTGCGGGTGTATTTTAAAGCTTCGTCTGATTTAGCCATTGTTCGAAAGGTTGGGATTCAATGAAAAAATTAGAAACGGAAGTGGGCGAATGCGCGGTTGGCCTCGGCCATCTTGTGCATGTCTTCCTTACGTTTGAATGCTCCTCCCTGGTCGTTGAACGCGTCAACGATCTCGGCAGCCAGCTTGTCGGCCATGGTCTTGCCGCCGCGCTTGCGTGCGTAGAGGATAAGGTTTTTCATTGATATCGATTCCTTGCGGTCGGGGCGGATTTCGGTAGGCACCTGGAAGGTGGCGCCGCCCACACGGCGGGATTTAACCTCCACTTGGGGAGTAACGTTCTCGAGGGCTTTTTTCCAGATCTCGAGGGCGGTCTTCTCCTCGTTGGGCATCTTCGACTTCACAGTCTCGAGAGCCGTGTAGAAAATGGTGTAAGCGGTGTTCTTCTTGCCGTCATACATCAAGTGGTTGACGAACTTCGACACTCTTACGTCGTGGAACACGGGATCCGGCAGGATCACACGTTTCTTTGGCTTGGCTTTTCTCATTTGTTTAAGTCCAATTTTTGTTTTGTCTTTTGGTTGCTTGCCTCTTGTGTCTTCAGCCCTCCACTCTTGGGGGCTTACTCAACCGGGGTTTTAGCTCCAATAAACAAAAGCGGTTGTTGTTAACTGGTTTTTGTTTATCTCGTGGCGCGTTCAGTTGTACGCTTCACCTCGCATCGGGGATGCGGGATTACTTCTTGGCTGCGCCGGCCTTGGGACGCTTCGCACCGTATTTGGAACGACGCTGAGTGCGGTCTTTGACACCCGACGTGTCGAGGGTGCCGCGCACGATGTGGTAACGTACACCGGGGAGGTCCTTGACACGACCGCCGCGAACGAGCACGATCGAGTGCTCCTGCAGGTTGTGCCCCTCGCCGGGGATGTAGGAGTTAACCTCCTTGCCGTTAGTCAATCTCACGCGGGCTACCTTACGCATAGCCGAGTTAGGCTTCTTAGGGGTGGTCGTGTACACGCGGACGCACACGCCGCGACGCTGCGGGCAGCTGTCCAACGCGGGCGACTTGCTCTTGTCCTTCAAAGCCACACGTCCTTTTCTTACTAATTGCTGAATAGTAGGCATCTTAGTGTTTTTGGTTTCTAATGGGTTTCTTTTATCTCTTGTTTTCTTGTTTTACTTCACGTCTTACGCCACACATTACCACGCCTATCCGCCTAATCGTCAACCGATTAGCGACAGGAGCAGCACAATGCGGGCTCAAAAACTTTGCAAAGTTACGCACTAATTTTCTAATTTCCAAACATTTCCGCCTTTTTCTTATTCTTTAAGACAATCGAGATGACCACCGCCAGCGCCAGGGCCCAGGCGTAGTACATGTAGGGGAGGGCCGCCACGGGTGAGATCCCAGCCAAGGAGGCCGCCAAGAGCATCTGCGCCCCGTATGGAATAAGGCTCTGCACGATGCACGAGCAGGTGTCGAGAATCGACGCGCTCTTGCGGGGGTCCACCCCGAAGCGAGTGGAGATGTCGTGGGACAACTGGCCCACGGTCACGATCGCCACCGTGTTGTTGGCAGTGCACAAGTTGACCAGCGACACCAAGCACGCGATGCACGCCTGCGCCCCGCGCGAGCCCTTCACCCAGCGCGTCATCACCCGCAGTGTCCAGTCGATGCCCCCAAGCGCCTTGATAATGCCCAGAAGGCCGGCGGCCAACAGCGTCACCACAATCAGGTTGCCCACCGAGTCGATCCCCTGCCCCATCGACGTCAACATCTCGGCGCACCCCTGGCCCACGATGAACCCAAGCGCCAGCGTGGTCACGATCCCCAGCGCCAGCACCTTCGTCACGTTGACTCCGGCCAGTGCCGTGGCTATCACCACCAAGTAAGGGACTACGAGCCAATAATTTACCTCTTCCCGCGCGGCCACATTCTCCACGCGTGTACCTAATATAATATACACCGCCAAGGTGATAATAGCTGCCGGAAGAACGATGCGCAGGTTGGTCTTGAACTTGTCATTCATCTTCACCCCCTGGGTGCGGGTCGCGGCGATCGTAGTGTCGGAGATAAACGACAGATTATCACCAAAAAACGCTCCGCCAACGACCACCGACACCATGAATGGCAATCCGGCTCCCCCACCCCCTTCGGAGGCCAATTCAGCCGCTATCGGCACCAACGCCACAACCGTACCCACCGACGTGCCTATCGACAGCGAAATGAAGCACGCGGCCACGAACAGCCCCGGCACCAGCATCCCTGCGGGAAGATACCTCAGCGCCAGGTCGACTGTCGCCTCCACGGCGCCAACCTGCCGCGCCAGCGCCGCGAACGCCCCGGCAAGGATGAAAATCCATATCATGTATAGCACCGACGACCGCCCTGCCTCCCGCGAGAACGTCTCAACCCGCTCGGCGAACGGCACCCGACGCATCAACGCCAAGCCCCAAGCCGTGGCCACCAGAAAGGCCACAGCCAACGGCATCTTGTAGAAATCGCCCATCCACAGCGACATCCCAAGATAAAACACCATAAACACCACCAACGGGCTCAGCGCCATCATATTCTTCCGTTTTTCCCGCGAAGTTACCACATTTCCCCGAAACCACCATAACCGTCAGCGGAGCCTAGGGGGGCCGCATACGTGGTAGATTTCCATCGATTCCAATCACCAGATAAACGAAAGAAGCCCCGCCAAGGCGGGGCTTCTTCGTGTCGATATGAAGCGATTAGTCGGTCCAGGTGAGGTTCCAGATTGCCACGCGGTCCTTGTTGGAGGTCGACGCGTTGAGGCAATCGTTGACGATCTGAATCACGAAGTCGCCCGTGAGGTTGCACTCCATCGAGAACGAGTAGGCGTGCTTCTGCTCAATCGTGCTGCAAGTGACGGTCTGGGTCTTGACAACCGAGCCGTTCTGGAGGACGTTGACGGTGAACTGCGCCGAGGTCTCGGCGTAGGCGAAGCCGTAGTTGAACGTGAGCGTGCCGATGCCACCGGTGAGCGTGGGGCTGAGGATCTCGCCCGGGGTGGTCACCTTGCCGTTCATGCAGGGAGCCAAGGTCGACTCCGAGCCGATAAATTCAAACTTGGGATTGTTGTCGCCCGACGACGATCCGGAGAGGATGTTGCAGTTGGTGGCAGTCCAGCCGGTGGCGTTGGTGTAGGTACCGTAGGTAGATTTGGCCACGCCGCCGTTGAACGTGTCGAAATCACCCTTGTAATCGCCCGTCGAGGGGGTGTCCGGGGTGTTGCCGCTACCGGGATCCTCGCCAGCCGCTCCCTCCAGGAAGAGGTAGGGCAGCGACGAGTCGGTTACGTCGGCGTAGGCGCCCCAGTTACCGTAGGAGGCCGAGTACTGGATGGTCTTGCCAGTGGCAACGTTGGTGATCTTGACGGTCTTGTCGGTGTTGAACGTGATGGTCCACACGCCGCCGGTTGCGGGCAGCGAGGTCGACACATTGAAGGAGTTGTAAGTGCCAGTCTGATAGATATAGCGGCCGTAGCTGTCCTTGAGGGTGTAGCCGCCGGTGGTCGACTCGATGGTCCAGCCGTTGACAGCGTCGAGGGTTACCTGGTTGCCGCTGACGGTGGCGGTGACATTGGGCAGGTAGCCGTAGGTGTAGGTCTCGGCCAGCGGGGCCACGCAGTTGGCGTCAAGGCCGATGGCGTAGAGCTTGCCGGAGGTTACCGACGACACGCGGCCAGCGGTGAACGTTCCGGTAGGAGTTACCGGGGTGTCGGGAGTGGTGCTGGTGCCGTCGAGGCTCCAAGCCGTACCATTCTTCAAGCCCGTCGTGCCGAAATAGGTGGTAATCTCGCCGTAGTAGGAGAGCTTCTTACCGAGGTTGCCGGGGTTGGTCGACAGGTTGACAGCCGTGCGCAGGTCGCCCGAGGGGAGCTGTACGGGGATGCACTTGTTGATGTTGGTCTCATCGGCGGTGTTGGCGATGATGACGTTGGTCTGCACAGCACCGTCAGCGCCGATTACGGCCTCCGAGAAGGTCTTGTCGGGGATGTAGCCCACGATGTAGCCGGCTACCCAAACGTTGCTGCCAGTGGCGGCGCCGCTCAGCACTTGCGAGGTGGAGTAAGGCGACGACTCTGAGCCGTTACCATCGGCGATGCCAGAGGTGTCCTCAAGTTGCAGGCCTTCGATGCGGAACTCGCTGACTGTGCCGTTGTTGCCGGTGATTCCGGGCGAGGACAGCACCTTGCCGAGGACGCCCTTGAGCCAGATCTGCTTGTTGAGGTTGTCGGGGTTGTCGCGCAGGTTGCCGTAGGTGCGCAGGTCGGAGCCCTGAGGCAGCTCGATGACGAGGCACGAGGCAATGCTCAGCGGGCTCTCGGCGCTGTAAGGCACGGGGCCCACAACCATCGTGTTGGCCAGGGTGGCGTCGGCGCCCCATTCGATATCACTGTTGGAGGTAATCTTTGTAACCTCGGGAGCAACGGTGCCCACGATGTAACCCGAAACCCAAACTTTGTCGGTAGGCTCCGTGCCGGCGTTGATCAGCTCGACGGCCTCATCGACGGTGTAGGGATTGCCCTCGTCACCCTTAGGCACGGTGGGGTTGCCAAAGTTCATGCAGCCGTTGTAGGCGTTGAGGATCAGCTGCCACTTGGTGCCGGAGGAGGAGCCGGTGTCGTAGTAGGAAAGGATACCCACGACGTCGCCGTAGCCCTCGGGGCAGGTCTTGTTCCAGAAGTTGGAGTAGCCTGAGGTGCGCACGATGATGGTTTGGTCGCCGTTGATGTCCTCGAGGGTCTGGTTGCCGTTCTCGTGGTAGGTGGAGAAGGTGCCGGTGCCACCCTCAACGAATTTCACGTTGTTGAAGCGCACCAATTGGCTCTGTAGGGCGATCAGGCTCTCGGTGGAGTTGGCGATCTCCGAGAAGTTGTCGAAGGTGATGGTGTCGTTGAGCGACGGCTGGGGGAGCCCGTTGAGCTCGGCATGATCCTGGAAGAACTCAGGCGACATGAACGAGGCCTGGGTGCCCCCGTTGTAGTCCTCGGGGTAGCCCAATTGCTCCAAGCCGCAGTACTTGCCGATGTACATGCCCGTAAGGTCAATGACGATCTCCTGGCCCAGACGATAGTTGACGTAGAGGCTATACTTGTTGATCGACATGGAGATGCAGGTGCGATCGTCGCCGTAGGCGTTTTGGATCACAAGGCTCTTGAATACGTTGGAAGCCTCGTCGGAGGAAACCACGCGACCCGAGATCACCACCTTGTCGCCTGAGAAAGAAGGCATTTTCTGCTTCAATCCCTCGACGGTGATCTGCTCGGTATAGTTGAGGCCGTCCTGCCAGTAGGCGGTTTTCAGGTCCTTGATGGAGATGTTGGCCTGGAGTGTGGCGTGGGGCACAAGGCTCTCAGGTGAAGGCGCGTCGATATGGTCCTGGCAAGCGGTGAGGCCCAGGGCGGCGATCGCGAGAGCTATGGTATATTTAATCAGTTTCATAATCAGTGCCTAAATTAATTGATGGTGTAAAGGTTGGGGTTCACGCCACTCTGCGAGGAGTAGGCTCCGTAGGAAGAGTAGCTCGACGAGTACTGGATCCACTTGCTCATGGCAAGGTTGGTGATGCGGAAGGTGCCGTCGGTTTGCGGCTCGACGCTCCACACGCCTCCAGCGGCCGGGATGGTGGTGGACACGTTGAACGAGTTGTAGGTTCCCTCCATGAACATGTACTTGTCGTTGCCGTCCTTGAGGTAGTAACCGCCGGTAGCGGCCTCGAGGGTGAACGCGGCGTCCTCATCGGCCTCAATCTGGTCGTCGTTGATGGTGGCATCGGCGGTGTACATCCAGCCGTAGGTGCCGGAAACGGGTTGGGCGATCTTGTCACCAGCCACGATCAGGAACTTGGTGCCAACCGAGGGTACCGTGGTGGTCAAGGTGAACTTGGTAGGCTCCTTAACGGTCCAGTCGTAGCCCTTCAGGCCGTCGAGGTTGACAATCAGGAACTGCCAGCCATAGGTGCCGTAATAGGAGAGGATACCGGTAGCGTCGCCGTAGCCCTGGGGCATGATGGTAGTGCAGAAGGAGGCGTAACTCGAGTTGCGCACGAGCAGTTGCTTGCCGGTTTCGTCGATGAGGTAGCGGTTGGTCGAAGAGCTGGAGTCGCTGAAGGGGAGCGAGCCGCCGCCGTCGAAGCGCACGTTCTTGATTCTTACCAAGGTGGATTGCCATTGCTTGCGGCCCTCAACGGTCTTTGCGGCCTCGTCAAGCTCGGGGATGGTCACCTCGAGGGTGTCAACAGCTGCCCAGTTGGCCAGGCCCACGGCCCAAGCGTGCTCGGCAAACTCATCCTCGTCGGCGAACGTCATCGACGGCGAGCCGTTGTAGGTGCCGAGACCTCCGAGCTGGAAGAGGTTGTTGTACATGCCCGCATAGAGGCCGGTACAGTTGATCATCACAAGCTGGCCGAATTGGTAGGTCTGGTACAGGTCGTAGGCGTTGACGCCGATGGTCAAAGCCTCGTGGGTGGTCACATCCTGAATCATGAACGACTTGTAGATATTGCCGGTGGAATCGGAGGAGATCACGCGACCCATGATCACGATGTCCTCGCCATCGGCGTTCTGGCCGATAAGGGTGGCCGAGTTGGTCTCGGTGCTCCAGAACATGTCCTTTAGCTCGTTGATGGTGGTGTTGGCGGTCATGCCGGCCGGGGGCTCAGGCATGTAGGGGGGCGTCTCCCAATTGTCGTCGCAGGAGGAGAGCCCGACGAAGGCCATCAAAGCGGCCGATATATATAATAATGTCTTTTTCATCGTTGTAATGCTTTATGAAAAGTGGGGTACTGCTTTGATGGCTTAGAAACGAACTCCGACGTTGAAGAACACGCGGATTCCCTGGGCGTAGAGGTAACGGTTGGGGTACTTGGTTCGCGTGTAGTTATCGGTGTCGATACGACCCTGCTGGTAAGCGTAGGTCACCACGTCCTTGTTGTTGAGGATGTTGTTGATGTTGAGGTTGAAGTTCATCGACACCTTGCGGTTGATGTACAAGAGCTTGCCGATCGACACGTTCAAGGTGAACGCGTTTTTCAGCTTGTCCTGACGGGTGAAATCTTTTACCTTCTTCTCGAGGAGCGATTCCTGGTCGGCGGCGTTGCCGTTGGAGGCGTCGGTGATGTCGCCGAGCACCTTGTAGAAGTCGCTGATCTCCTCATGGTAGATAGGAGCGAGGTTGACGTAAGCGTCGCCCTGCCATGTAGCGTTGATGTTGAAGAACCAGGAGTGGGGAGCGGCCCAGTCGAGGCCGATGTTGCCGGCCACTTGGGGCGTTGAGCCTACATAATAGTTTTTCAAGTAAATAGTGTTGGTGACGTCCTCGTACATACCGTTCTCAAACGAGCGCGTGCCCTCGGGGTTGTTCTTGTACTGGTAGCGAGCATAGGTGCCGGCTGCCGTAGCTGTCAACGACGAGGTGATACGATAAGCGGCACCCAGCTCAACGCCCTTGAATTCCTTCTTCACGTCGGCAAGAACGAAGTTGGTGTAGGTCGAATAGCGGTCGTCGTAGAACGATGAACGCTCCGTTCCGTGGGTCATCACGGTGTAGAAGCCCGAGATGGCGCCGCGGAATTTACGATAGTTCCAGCCGTAGGTAAGGTCGGCGGCGATGATACGCTCGCTCTCGGGGTTGGCCACCGAGGTGTCCTTGATACGGGGAGAGATGTAGAGATTGTCAACCAGCGGGGCGCGGGTCTCGTATTCGGCGTGGGCCATCAGGAAGTTGTGGCCGTCGATTTTGAATGTGGCACCAGCCTTGATGGCGGCGTTGTCGAATTGATGTTTCTGGCCCCAGCCGAGCGAGTTCTCGGGAGCGCGGCCGTTGCGCATCTTGCCGTTACGCTGATACTGGGTGAATCCCAGACTCAGGGCGTAGTTGATGTCCCAGCGAGGCAGGGTGATCATGTTTTGGATCCATGCGCCAGCCTTGAAGGCGTCGATGTTGTAGTTGTAGCCGAAGCGGTCGCCTACGCCCACGCGCTTGTTGGGGTTGTCGAGGTCGTTCTGCAGCATGTCGGGATCTAGGGTGATCTCGCGGTCGCTGAACGGGTCGATATCAATCCAGAACTCGCCGCCCAACAGGTCGCGGATGGTCTTGTAGTACATGGCGCGGGTGAAATTGAAGTTGGCGCCGGCTTGCAAGGAGATTTGGTCGTTGATGCGGTGGTTGAGGTAGGTGTTGAACATCGCGTTGAACTGATTGCTGTGGCGCTTCTCCTGGATGTAGCTCGAGCCTTTCTTGTCGGCCTCCGAGAGCGTCTTGTTCTGCTCGTTGTTCAAGTAGTTGATTTGGTAGAGGTTATCCCAGTTGATTTGGGAGATTTGACCCGATTTCCACTGCTGGGTGTAGAGCTCACTCTGCTCTGTTGCCTCGCCGTTGTCGCCCAGATAGTAGGAGGGCAGGTAACGGTAGTAGGTAGGGTTGGGGTCGTTGGCGTTATACCAGTTGAGGGCCGACGACGAGTAGTTGACCCAGCGCACGCCCACGCCAGTGTTGAGGGTTGTCTTCTGGTCCTTGTAGATCCAGTTGAGCATCATCGTGGGGTCGAAGCTCTCGATGATACGAGCCGAGCGTTTCTTGCCGTCCTGCCAGCCCCAGTTGGGGTTGTAGAGGTTGTCGCCCACCAGGTCGTAAACCTCCTGATAGGTGGGCGAGCCACCAGCGCGCTGTGTGGGGCCACCGAAAGCGGTAAACGAGATCGAGTTTTGGGGGTCGAGGATTTTCTCCAACGAGAAGAACACGCCACCCGAGTTGTAGAACGACCCGGGCACCTCGCCCTCCTTGGCGTAACGGCCGATAGCGGCGAGGGTCCAAGCCCAGCCATCGGCGTTGACGCCCGACGAGTAGGAGGCCATGGCGCGGAACATGTAGTTGGAGTTGGTGTAAGCGGCCGAGCCGTTGAAGCCCGGGGCGTAGGTCGACGCCTGGGTGTTGTAGTTGACGGCGCCGCCAATGTCACCGAAGCCGTAGGCCGAAGCACCCATGCCCAGCGTGGTGGTCTTGTTACGGAATGCGCGGGAGGTCAAGCCCATCAAGGTGGAGAAATTGAAGCGGCCGCGCACGATGTCGTTGAAACTCATGCCGTTGATGTACACTTGCTGGTACTCGGAATTGTAACCGCGGTAACGGAAGTACATCGGGCCGAAATTGTAGCTCGCCGTCGAGTAGTAAACGTCGTCGGCAGCGCCGGTCAAGGCCGAGAGGGCCTGCGAGTTGCCCTCCTCGTCCTCGAGAATCTGCGAGTCGAAGAGCAAGTCGGCATGCTCGTCGTAATAGTCGCCGCCGATAGTCTCGCTGTACAGCTTCACCACTCCAGCGTTGACTGTTTGGTTGTTGTAAAGCTCAAGCGCGCGGCTTCCGGCGGCATAGCCGTCGGCGATGAAGATCACCACCGTCGCGCCTGGATTTAAGTTGCTCACACTGAAGTCGCCGGCCAGGCCCGAGGTGCCTTGTGCCGACTGGTTGCTGAAGGAGACGTTGGCCCCCTGGATGGGATTGCCCGTGTCGGCATCCACCACCTGGCCTGTCACAGCGGCTGTCTGCGCCATGGACGTCAACGCCCCTGACAGCGATAGCAGTAAAAACAGTTTTAGCTTCATAAGGAGTTATTGATCAGATTGTTGAATTTTCCTTTAAGGGTTGCTATTAGTGTAGGTTAACTCTGTTCCGTGTCGTCTGTTAGGCTGCAGCGCGCCAGCGAACATCGGTCTAACGGCTGCTTCGTGCATGGACTACTTGGAACGCCAAATTTACGCATTTTTTTTTTTAAAATTCAATTTTCACTAAGAATTTTAATTTGCGACGTGTTTTGTGAAATAATTTAAACTTCCATCACAGCATTTTTAACAACTTTTATCCATAAAAAGTTCCCGCTCCCCTAACGGCTTCTCCCCTTTTGCGTCGTTATCACGTTATTACGATGACATCCCTTCGAGGCGTTAAAGCCTTAAAGCGTTAAAGCGTTAATCCCTCCCCTGTATTCCACAATTTTTCGAAATTTTCCCCCAAAAATTTGGAAAATCGTAAAAGACGCGCTAAATTCGCTTTCGAGAAACCTGCATGGCATGATCACCGACTTTCTCACATACCTGGAAAACGAGCGCGGCTACTCCCCGCTGACTATCGCTGCCTACCGCAACGACCTGAAGCAATGGGCCGATTTCGCCACCAACGGAAGCCCCGACGACCTCCAACCCTTGGACATGACCCTCAACGACTTGCGCCAATGGGTAGCCGAGCTGGCTTCACAACACGTCGGGGCCACCTCCATCCGCCGCAAGGTCTCTTCTCTCAAGGCTTTCTTCCGGTTCCTTCAGGAACGCCACGGCCTAATCGACAACCCCACCGAGGGCCTCACCCTTCCCAAAAAATCCAAGCATCTCCCCTCCTACGCCCGATCGGAGGAGACCGCCGTCATGCTCAACGACGAGATCGACCTCCAGGACCTGCGAGAGGTGCGCGACCGATTGATCACCCTCGCCCTTTACTCCACCGGTATGCGCTGCTCGGAATTAACCGGCCTCCTCGACCGCGACGTCGACACCGCCCGGGGCCAGCTACGCGTCACCGGTAAGCGCAACAAGGAACGGGTAATCCCCTTCGGCCAGGAGCTTGGCGAACTCATCGACACCTACCGCGAGCTCCGCGACACAAGGCTCGGCCCCTCCGACACCCTGCTATGCGCCGACGACGGCCGCCCTCTGAACCGTTCAACGGTTTATCGGGTTGTACATAATGGGATGCTCAACGCCGGTATCCACGCCTCGCAGCTCAGCCCCCACGTGCTTCGGCATTCCTGCGCAACCGACCTACTCAACGACGGCGCGCAATTGACCTCAGTACAGCAACTCCTAGGCCACCAAAGCCTTATGACCACTCAGATTTACACTCATATCACATACCGTGAGCTAAAACAAAATTATCAACTGGCGCATCCCCGCGCCCTTAAACATTGAGATAATTATGGATATTAGAATTCAAGCCATCCACTTCGACGCCAGCGAGCGTCTGGTAGCGTTCATCAACAAGAAGGCCGAGCGCCTGGGTCGTCACGTGCCCGACGCAACCGGCGTGGACGTTACGCTGAAGGTAGTGAAACCCGAAACCGCAAACAACAAGGAGGCAGTGGTCAAGGTGACCCTCCCCTCCCACGACGACATAGTGGCCAACAAGGTGGCCGACACCTTCGAAGAAGCAATCGACGTCTGCCTCGAAGCCATCGAGCGGCAGATAGCCAAAAAGAAAGACAAATAAAAAGAGGGGGCCTCGCGAGGCCCCCTCTTTTTTATTAGAACATATACATGATTACCCCCAACGCTCGGAAATTGGCCACCGAATGGGTGTCGCGGATCTTTCCGTCGCGGTTGTCGATTGTCCCGTACCATGCCCAGCAAGGGGTCAATTCGAGGCCTATTTTCAGGACCGAGATGTTGTAGGAAAGCTGGCCGCTGATGTTGAGCACCTGGTCGAGGTTGGTGTTTGTGCCGTAGGTCGTGCCAGTCACCTCCTTGCCCACGCCAAGGTTCTTCAGGTAGCCCACGAACAGCCCCGGCTGCCAGCGCTTGCCGTAGGTGACGTTGATCCACGACATCGAGTGGTGGAACGGGCTGTAACTCTGCTCCCCGTTCAACGGGTTAACCTCCGTCACGGCGTAGCCACCAGGCATCGAACAGTGGGTCAAGTTGCTGGCATAGACTGTTTTACCCGACACCATCCAATTATTGGAGCTGTATTTGGCGTGAGCCTCGGCCGAAATCGACGTCACGCGTTCGTTCACCTTATAGGTCAATCCGTCCACCTCGGCTTGCGTGCGAGGTTTCAACGATAGCAGCTCCACGCCCGCGCCAGCCTGCCAGCGTGTCTTCTTATAATCCACGCCTGCGTAAAATTCTGGTATACAGCTGTTTTTCAAATAAGTATGGCTCTTGCCGATTGGCCCTGCGGAATTGTACTGCGACTGCCAAATCGCCGCGCAGGTCACCATCCATCCCTCGTCCCACTTGTAGCGGAAACGTATCTGCGGGCTACGGTTGAACGGCTGGAACGGCGCGCCCGTCTGTAATCTGCAAATAAAATTTCATAAGTTTTCGGTAAATAAGATTTCGGCAGT
>JAJPXC010000081.1 GCA_021205635.1 Bacteroidales bacterium
GAATATATTTTAGCCACGAATATATTTTAGCCACGAATATATTTTAGCCACGAATTTCACGAATTTACACTAATTAAGCAATCGCATTTTTAGTGTAAATTCGTGAAATTCGTGGCTAAAATCTTATCGAAATTCGCGGATAAAATCTTATCGAAATTCGCGGCTAAAATCTTATCGAAATTCGCGGCTAAAATCTTATCGAAATTCGTGGCTAAAATCTTATCGAAATTCGCGGCTAAAATCTTATCGAAATTCGTGGCTTAGAAAGCCGATGGCTTCAGCATCAGCCCCACGCGCTCCTGGAGGCCGAAGAGCAGGTTCATGTTGTGAACAGCCTGTCCCGACGCTCCCTTTACGAGGTTGTCGATCACCGAGGTGATCAGCAGCTTGCCGTCGATCTTCTCGAGGTGGATGATACACTTGTTGGTGTTGACAACGTCCTTGAGGTCAGGCGCTTTGTCCGTCACGAAGGTGAACGAGTGGTCGTCGTAGTAATCCTCGTAGAGCCTGCGTATCTCATCCAGCTCCACGGGGCAATCCATATAGATCACCGCCATGATACCGCGCGAGAAGCAGCCGCGCACAGGGATAAAGTTAATATCTTGTTTGAACGACGATTGCAGCTCCACGAGCGACTGACGTATCTCGGCCAAATGCTGGTGGCGGAACGGCTTGTAGATCGACACGTTGTCGTTGCGCCACGAGAAATGGCTGGTGGCCGACGGCTTCACGCCCGCGCCGGTGCTACCCGTGATAGCCGTGATGTGAATCGGAGCGTTGAGAAGCAGATTCTTAGCAAGCGGAAGCAATGCGAGCTGGATGGCGGTGGCGAAACAACCGGGGTTGGCCACGTGCTTGGCACCCCGCACCAGCGGCTTGCGGTGAAGCTCGGGCAGCCCGTACACGAAGTCGTTACCCTCGGCGGCAAGGCGATAGTCGGCCGACAGGTCGATAATCTTCACGTCCTCGGGCACCGTGCAGCTCTCCATGAACTCGCGGGTCTTGCCGTGAGGCGTGCAGCAGAACAGCACGTCGATGGCGTCCCAGTCCAATTTGTCGGTGAACCGCAGCGTGGTGTCGCCGATCAGTCCCTGGTGGATGTCGGTGACGGGGTTGCCGGCGTTGGACGTGGAGTGAACCCACGCGATTTCAACGTCGGGATGATTGATTAGCAGGCGGATAAGTTCGCCGGCGGTGTAGCCTGCCCCGCCGATTATTCCGGCTCGTATCATTTCTTCTTGTTGCGCTCTTGTACGTTATGGTAAATCTTCATCTGGTTGCCCAAGATCTTGGTAAAGCCCTTGACGTCGTCGGCGGTCCAAGCCTTGGAAAGCTCGCCGTACTCGCCGAAGTCGGTCTTCATCAGGTCGTAGGGGGAATCGACGCCCACCAGCACATAGCGGTAGGGCTTGAGGTCGACGATCACGCGGCCCGTGACGTTGTCCTGCGACTTCTCAAGGAACGCCTCGATGTCGCGCATCACAGGCTCGAGGTACTGTGCCTCGTGCATGAACATGCCGTACCATGTACCCAACTGGTCCTTCCAGTACTGCTGCCACTTGGTCAACGTGTGCTTCTCGAGCATCTTGTGGGCGGCGATGATCAGCAGTGGAGCGCCGGCCTCGAAGCCCACGCGGCCCTTGATGCCGATGATGGTGTCGCCGATGTGCATGTCGCGGCCTAGAGCGTAGGGAGCGACAACCTCCTCAAGTTTCTGGATGGCCTTCACGCGGTCGTCGATGCGCTCGCCGTTCACGGCCACCAGCTCTCCCTTCTCGAAGTCGAGGGTGATCTGCTCGTCCTTGGTGGCGGTCATCTGGGTGGGATAGGCCTCCTCGGGGAGCGTTTGGTCGCTGTGGAGGGTCTCCTTGCCGCCAACCGAAGTGCCCCACAAGCCCTTGTTGATCGAGTACTCAAGCTTGCGGAAGTCGGCCTCGTAGCCGTGCTTCTTGAGGTAGTCGATCTCGTAGTCGCGGGTGAGGTTCATGTCGCGGGTGGGAGTGATGATCTCGATCTCGGGAGCCAGAATCTGGAACGTGAGGTCAAAGCGCACCTGGTCGTTGCCGGCGCTTGTCGAGCCGTGGGCCACGCAGTCGGCGCCGATCTTCTTGGCGTATTCGATGATGGCGATGGCCTGGAAGATACGTTCCGAGGATACCGAGATGGGGTAGGTGCCGTTGCGCAGCACGTTGCCGAAGATCATGTATTTGATGGCCTTCTCGTAGTATTCGTTAGTGATGTCGAGGGTGGCGTGTTCACGGGCGCCGAGGGCCAGTGCGCGGCGCTCGATCTCCTTGAGCTCCTCGGGAGAGAAGCCCCCGGTGTTGGCGATTGCCGTGTACACTTCATAGCCGCAGTCCTCCGAGAGATACTTCACGGCGAAGGAGGTGTCCAAGCCTCCTGAAAACGCTAATACTACTTTCTTTTTCATTATTTAAGTTTCAAGTTTCTAGTTTCTAGTTTCTAGTTTTTAGTTTCTGGTGGTCGATTGAAATCGAGAGAAATCGAAGGAAGTCGACTGAAATCGAGAGAAATCGAAGGAAGTCGATTTCAATCGAGCCCGTTAAGGGGGCCTGCCGGGGAGCTATTAGGCTAAATGCTAAATGCTAAATGCTAAATGCTCCCTAAAGGGAGGGCAGCGCCGCGGCGATGGCGGCGGCGGTGTCGTCGGCCGTCGAGGGCGCCTTTTTCTCGGCCTCGTGATACTTCTCGGCAGGGTCGTACAACAACCCTACGCACAAGCACTTATGGCCCCCGTTACGCTGTAGGATATCGTAGTTGACGCAACTCTCGCAACCCCGCCAGAAGGCCGGGTCGGTGGTGAGCTGATCGAAGGTCACCGGGCGGTAGCCCAGCTCGAAGTTCATTTTCATCACCGCGGCACCCGTGGTCAAGGAAAATATCTTGGCGTTGGGAAACATCTCGCGGGACAGTTGGAAGATTCGTCGCTTGATGCGCGTGGCTAGACCAATGCCGCGGAACTTGTCGGCGACGATCAATCCGGAATTGGCAACAAACTCCTTGTTGCTCCAGCTTTCAATGTAGCTGAAGCCCGCGAACTCCCCGCCGGGGCCGATCGCGATTACCGCTTTGCGCTCGAGCATCTTCTGGCGAACGTAGTCGGGCGATCGCTTCGCGATACCCGTGCCGCGCACCTTCGCTGCCCGTGTGATAGTGTCGAGAATCTCGTCGACGTAGCCCACGTGCTCCTCCGACGCTACCAACACTTCAATTTTCTGTGAATCTTCCATTTTACCTATTGTACTATGTGCAGGAGGCATCGGAAACCTTTACTCCTTTCCTCCTTTATACCTTTAGTGGTCAATAGCTGGGCTATTAACTTTTAACTTTAAACCTTTAACTTTAAACCGTTAAACGCCGAACCCCTTCTTTGCGGCCGTCATTACCTCCTGAGGCAAGATGGTGCACAGCAGCGAATAGATTTCGGGGCGGGTGGAATGCTCGTTGATCACCGCCATCACCGTGTCGGCGCCGGGAATCGTGCCCAAAATATGGGGCGAGTCGAGCATATCGATGTCGTAGGCCAGGCCCGACGCATAGCCGTTGCGCGTCTTGATCACCACGATGTTGCCCGAGATGGCCACCGAGATCGTGGCTGGGTGCAAGGCCGTTTGGAGCACGGCGCGCGCCGAGCGGGGAGCTTGCTCCCGCTTGTCGTGGTCGGGCACCACATAGCGATAACCCCCAAGGTCGGTGGGTATCTTAGTGGTGCGCAGCGTCTTGAGGTCGCGCGACAGCGTGGCCTGGGTGACCACGAATCCCTCTTTGGCAAGCTGTTTCGACAGCTCCTCCTGGCTCGAAATCGCGTGCTTGGACAGGATCTCGACGATTGCCGGTAAACGGTTCTTGCGATTCTTCATTTCATTGAATTTTGCGGCGCAAAGTTACAAATAATTATTCAATTATTACCTCATTGCGACATATTTATGTAAATTCTTTTATTTTCGTTTACTTAAATTCTTTTATTTTCGGGTGAAATCACCCCGATGGGAATCCCGTTAACGGGTGCGATTTCAGTCGACATCAATCGTCATCTCTCGATCTCAGTCGACGGCATCACCTCATTCATCCCGATTCTCTTGTTAATTAAGGTTAAATTTATGTGCCTTTAAGCTTTGTTTTCCAAAATTTAGTATATTTGCGTGCTTTATAGATAGATGTGATCTAAGCTCTATAGCAGTGCATTAGCGCCATAGAAAAACAACGTTTCTATACACAATATAACTACGTGGAACTGAGATGTTTGATTAGGTTCTTGATCGCGCTATTCCTTTTGTCAGGCGTTTCAGCAAGAGCCAATTCGATACCGACGGAATACCCCCCGTTCGTGCAGGTGGTGGGCCAGCAGGCCGACCCCGATGAGCTATGCGCATCACTCAACGACTCCACTTTTGAGGCCATCGCCGCCAGCACCGTTTTCATCGTCAATAAATGGGGGTTGCGTTCCAACGACCCTACCGTCAGGCTTTTAGAGGATGACATCCTGCCTCGCCTGCGCGAGGAGGGGGATGGAGCTGATCGGAATATGCATGCGCGGCGCCGCCTCCCCCGAAGGCCCCTACGACAACAACGTGATGCTCTCGCGCAACCGAGCCCGATCTCTGGCCACATTTGTCACCGAGCGTTTGGGCCAACTCAACTACAACATCAACGACATCTGCACCCGCACGCAAGCCGAGGATTACCCCTACCTCGTGCTCGTCATGCGCCGCAACCAAGACCCTGACACCGAGGAGGTTGCCACAATCGTCGACCAATGCGGCGGGGACGAGCGCCTCACAAAGAAAATGCTCCAAAAAGCACAGGGTGGACGCCTATGGACACGCCTGTTGAAGGAATATTACCCCAACCTCCGAGCCGCACGCATGGTGATGTTCTTCCGCCGCGCCCGCGACCTCGAGCCCCTCGCCTTAGCCCCTAAATACACCCCCTTGGCGTTCACCCGGGATGGCCCTTCATCCTTCATCCTTCATCCTTTACCCTTCGGCCTTTCACGCAGGGAAAGGCCCCACGCCCTTTCAATCGGCACCAACATCCTCTACGACGCCTTCTACCTCCCCAACTACGGCTGGGCGCCTTCGCCCAACATCATCCTCGAATACTACCCCCGACGCGGCAATTGGACCATCGTAGGATCGTTCACCTTCCCCTACTACCACCGATGGGGCAAGCATAAATTCTATCAAATCCGCGACTACCACCTCGAGGCTCGCCGCTACTTCTCACCAGGCTTCCACCACACGGGCCTGTACCTCGCGGCCTACGCCAACTGCAACATCTACGGCATCGGTTTCTCCAAGCGCAAGGGCTGGGAAGGCGAGGGCGTGGGTGGTGCCGTGAAAGTGGGCTACGCCGTGAATCTCGGTAAGCGCTGGCGACTGGACCTCTACGCCGCGGGAGGCGTCTACTGGACCAAATTCGACCCCTACGTCTACGGCAACCCCATCACGGGCAGCGAGGCCGACGGACTCTACTACTACAACTACACGGGCGACGTGCGCCTCTTCAAGAAGCGCAACCACCATCGCACGTGGGTGGGACCCACCGAAGTGGGCGTCACCTTTACCTGGGACCTCTTGTTTTACCGGCTGCGTAAAAGCGGCGCATCCTTCCGTCGCTATGAATAAGGCCTCCTCTTACATGCGTCAGCCCTCCCTGGGATTGGCCGCTGCCCTCAGCGGCCTACTCCTCCTGCTCCCAGCCTGTCGCATCGAGCCGCCGCTCCACCTCCCTCAGGGCGACGTGGAGATGAAGATGCCCGAGGTGGAGGTCGATATCAACGTCATCTGGGACATCGACGCCGACTGGACCACGTCGTGGTACTACGGATGGGACGAGCACGACATCGCCCTCTCCGGCCGCATCGCCTACCCCGAGCCCACAGGTTACGAGGGCCGTTTCTACCCCCTGGGCGAGGAGTCGCCCGACGCCCCCTACACCACTGTCGAGAAGGTGATTATCGACGGCTCGTCCTTCCGCCGCAAGATGAATTTCGGCTACCACGACATGCTGTTCTGGAGCCAAATCATCACCGACGACGGCACGCAGGTCGTCATATTCGACGAAAGCGACTTCGGATGCATTGAGGCCACCACCACCCAGTCGCGCGTGGGATACTCCATCCCCGGCTCCCGTGCAACGGGCGAAACCCGCAACAACCCCGAGATCTTCTACTCGGGCTTGGAGAAAGGCTTCTACCTATCGCGCAACTTCGAGGATTACGACTATTACGACACCGACAAAGGCGTGTGGGTGAAGCAGTTGAACACCGATGTCGTCCCCATGGTCTATATTTACCTCGTGCAGGTAATCCTATATAACAACACGCAGGGCCGCGTCACTGGCCTCACCGACTATCCCGCCATGACGGCCCTGGCCGACGGCGTGACCCTACACACCGGCCGTACCCACCTGGCCGACACCCAAGTAACCTTCCCCATGCGTTTCAAGACCGGCCTCACCGCCCGCGAAGGCCGCAACGCCGACATCTTCGGCGGCAAATTGACCACCTTCGGCCTCTGCGACATGGACTCCTGGAGCAAATCCCGCACCCCGCAGTATGCCGGCTCACGGGCCGAGCTACGCAACCTCTTGGCCCTGTCGTTGCAGTTTGCCAACTCCACCGACTCCACCTACCTCTACGACGTCACCCCGCAGCTCCAGCGACAGGTGCACGGCGGCGTCGTGACCATTGAAATCGACATTGATACGCTAAAGCTCCCCACCTCGCGCAACGCCGGCTCGTCGTTCAACCCCGTCGTCGCCAATGAGGAACAGGAAGAATACGACTTCGTAATTTAGGAAATAACATAAAATCAACCAATTAACCAATTAAATTAATTCATCAATGAAACACGTTAAAACATTACTGATGCTTGCCGCGGTGGCTGCCTTGACAGGGTGCTCCACCGACGAGAACACCAGCTACTGGGAAGGCCCAAGCGCCTCCACAGGAGAAATCGGCTTCCAGATGACTACCGGTAACCTCAGCCGAGCTGAGTCGGATGTGAACCTCGAAACCATCTACAAAAACTTCGGTGTGTGGACCTACAAAGGCAACGCCACTTCCGATTTCACCACAACGACCAACCTCGTGATGGCCGACTACCTCGTGGGCTACACCGATGGCTCAACCACAGGCTACGACCCCACTGGCGCTAGCTACGGCGCTGAAACCCCCACCACGGGTGGATGGTGGTTCTATGACCTGCTCGGTACCAGCCAGTACAGCGGTACTTCTCCCTTCTACACCTCCGATCAGAAGTCGGTAATGTCAAACAACACCACCCAGTTCCTCAAATACTGGGACGCCAACATGGACTACACCAACTTCTACGCCTATGCTCCCTACAAGCATGGCGAAAGCGGCAGCGTGGTGACTTTCGACCCCGCTACCTTGAAGATGACCCTCCCCACGGTGACCATGGGCACCAACGCCGCCTCCTACGCTCCCTACATGGTGGCCACCAACTCCATCGCCAAGGCTAGCTACGCTACCACGAAGGTGCCCTTGAAGTTTGAGCGCGTGCAGTCGCGCCTGCGCGTCACCGTTTGGAACGCCATCAAGGGCTACGACGTGAAGCTGTTGGACGTTACCCCCAAGGATGGCTCCGCTTCCGGTATTTATGCTATCCCCGCCGACAAGGGTACTGGTTACTCCCTTGGCTCCTACGTTAACTCGGGTGTTCCCACCGTTACTTTCGCAGGCGTGAACCCCAACCAGTCGCTGACCGTTGACTACACCACCGTGGCTACCGCCTCCACCCCGCTGAGCTTTGCCCTCTGCTGCTCGGGTGACGTCATCGCCGAGAGCCGCGCCGACGCTTTGCTGGAGGCTAACCGTTCGGCTACTGTTTACTACCCCCTCCCCGCTGGCGAGATCACCGGCCAAACCAACTCAGGCTTCGCTTTCTACATCTCCTACAAGCTCATCGCTGAGGACACCAAGGAGGAGGTAATCGTGCGCAACGCAGCCGTTTACGTTGGCCCCACCTACACCGAGTGGAAGCACAACACCGCCTACACCTTGTAGAGTCAACAAGCAACTGCAAAATTAATCAATTGATTTGAAGAACACTCT
>JAJPXC010000137.1 GCA_021205635.1 Bacteroidales bacterium
CGATTACAGCCTGGCGGCAGCCCTGCCCCAGACACACTGACTGAAACACTACCCAAGCTCGACCTCACCGGCGAATACAATGTAGAGTTCAACTACGAGACAAAGGCCATCAAGTTCACCGACGCCGCTGGTGTTTCCACCATCGCTGTTGACGACAACGCCGCCAAGGTTTACTACAACCTCCAGGGCCAGCTCGTTGAGAATCCCACCTCGGGCCTCTACATCGTTCGTCAGGGCAACACCGTACGCAAAGTCATCCTCTAAAGCCCTTTTGACTTTAGTCATTAGACTCTTGACTTTTGCCTTTTGACTTTTGCCCTTTGACTTTATCTAAGATACCCTATTATATCTATCCTCTACAAGAACAAAGCAGCCGCGGCGCTTGGAGCGTCGCGGCTGTTACTTTTAGTGTGATATTTGGCTAAATGCTAAATGCTAAACGCTCAGCATTACATCATGCCGCCCATTCCGCCCATGCCACCGGCGGGCATTGCGGGAGCGGGATTCTCCTCCTTCTTGTCGGCGATGACACACTCGGTGGTCAGGAACATGCCGGCGATCGAGGCGGCGTTCTCCAGGGCCACGCGGGTAACCTTGGCGGGGTCGATAACGCCTGCGGGGAACAGATCCTCGAAGGTGTCGGTGCGGGCGTTGTAACCGAAGTCGGCGTTGCCCTCTTTCACCTTCTGCACTACCACGGCGCCCTCAACGCCAGCGTTGGCAACGATCTGGCGAAGCGGCTCCTCGATGGCGCGCTTGATGATGTGGATACCGGTGAGCTCGTCCTCGTTGTCACCCTTCAGGCCCTCAAGCTGAGGGATGCAACGGATGTAAGCCACGCCACCACCTGGGACGATACCCTCGGCGATAGCGGCGCGGGTGGCGCTCAGGGCGTCGTCCACGCGGTCCTTCTTCTCCTTCATCTCTACCTCCGAGGGAGCACCGATGTGGAGCACGGCCACGCCGCCTGCCAATTTGGCAAGACGTTCCTGCAGCTTCTCCTTGTCGTAGTCGCTGGTGGTCTGCTCGATCTGGGCCTTGATCTGAGCCACGCGGGCTGCGATAGCCTCCTTCGAGCCGGCGCCGTTGACGATGGTGGTGTTCTCCTTGTTGACGGTCACCTTCTCGGCGCGGCCGAGCATGTCCATGGTGGCATTCTCGAGCTTCAGGCCTACTTCCTCCGAGATAACCTGGCCACCGGTAAGGATGGCGATATCCTGCAGCATCTCTTTACGACGGTCGCCGAAGCCGGGAGCCTTGACGGCGCAGATCTTCAGCGAGCCGCGCAGACGGTTGACGATCAAGGTGGCGAGAGCCTCCTGGTCGACATCCTCGGCGATGATCAGCAAGGGACGGCCGCTCTGGGCTGTTTGCTCCAGGATAGGGAGCATGTCCTTGAGGTTGGAGATTTTCTTGTCGTAGATGAGGATGAAGGGCTGCTCCATCTCGCATTCCATCTTCTCGGTGTTGGTGACGAAATAAGGCGAGATGTAGCCGCGGTCGAACTGCATACCCTCTACGATGTCAACCGTCGTTTCGGTGCCTTTGCCCTCGTCGACGGTGATCACGCCCTCTTTCTTCACTTTTTTCATGGCCTCGGCGATGAGCTTGCCGATAGCCTCGTCGTTGTTGGCCGAGATACGGGCCACGTCCTCAATCTTCTTGAAGTCGTCGCCTACCTCCTCGGCTTGAACCTTGATACCCTCAACGACCACAGCGACGGCCTTGTCGATACCGCGCTTGATGTCCATGGGGTTGGCGCCGGCTGCCACATTCTTCAAGCCCACGTTGATGATAGCCTGAGCAAGGACGGTGGCGGTGGTGGTGCCGTCGCCGGCGTCGTCACCGGTCTTGGAGGCAACCTCCTTGACGAGCTGGGCGCCCATGTTCTGGAACGGGTCCTCCAGCTCCACCTCGCGGGCGACGGTCACGCCGTCCTTGGTGATATGGGGAGCGCCGAATTTCTTCTCGATGATCACGTTGCGACCCTTGGGTCCGAGCGTTACTTTGACGGCGTCGGCCAAAGCGTCAACGCCTTTTTTGAGATCTTCGCGAGCCTTGATGTCAAATTTTATTTCTTTAGCCATTTCTGTAGCTTTTAGTTTTCAGTTTTTAGTTTTCAGTTTTCAGTAGCTGGTCTTTCATCCTTTAATCCTTTCATCCTTTAAAGGAATAAAGGAGTAAAGGAGTAAGGGATAAAAGCAGGGTTATTCGATTACTGCCAAAATGTCGCTTTGGCGCATGATCAGGTACTTCTCGCCATCGAGCTCCACCTCGGTGCCGGCATATTTGCCGTAAAGCACCTGGTCGCCCTCTTTGACTACCATTTTCTCGTCCTTGGTGCCGTCGCCCGTAGCGAGCACGGTGCCCTTAAGCGGTTTCTCTTTCGCGGAATCGGGGATAATGATACCGGCCATGGTCACCTCCTCGGCGGGAGTGGGGTTGATCAGCACGCGGTCGGCTAACGGTTTGATTTTCATAATCTCTTCTATTTGGTTAACGTTTTTGTTAATGTTATTTGTCATGGATAATAGCGAATACCGTGCCAAAATCGTCCTTGGCTGACACTTTGGCACATTTAATTTATATGTTAAACAAAGTGCAAAGTGTAAAGTTCAAAGTTTAAAGTTGTTACCCAATGTCCTTTCCTCCTTTATTCCTTAAAAGGATGAAAGGATGAAAGGCGCGGCAATTAACGTTTTTAACATAACGGTTAATTCTATTTAAACATTTGTCGGTTATAGTGGCCGTTTCGTGGAAAATTGTTACCTTTGTATCGAGAGAAATTACGAGGTGTTACAATAAGCTGATCTTTACCGATTATTTTCACTAAAATCCCATAGATTTCTTTCATAACCAATGAACCGAATCCTCAGAAATATCATGCTGTTTGCGGCTGGCGCCATCGCCTGCCTGAGCCTTCACGCCCAGGAGCCGGTGGGTTTCCAGTTGCCTAAGGCGTGGACGTTCACTCCGGCGTGCGACCTCCGTTCCCAGCCGCCGAGCGCCCAGCATTCTGAGGCTTTGGCCGGTGCCTTCTCCCCCAAGAAGGTGGTTGAGAAGGTCGTGCAAGAGGCAATTGTCGACCAAGGAATAGTCCCCGACATGCTCTCTTACGCAAAATCGTTCATCGGTTCGCGTTACCGTCGCGGCGCCAAGGGTCCCAAGACATTCGACTGCTCCGGTTTCACCAGCTACGTATACAAGCAATTCGGCTACAAGCTCGGCGCATCCTCTGGCGACCAATACCGCCTCGGCACCTCGGTGCATCGCGACGAGTTGCAGCCTGGCGACTTGATTTTCTTCAGTGGTCGCGCCGCTGGCAAGACCGTGGGCCACGTGGGTATCGTGGTTGAGGCCGACCCTGTGACCCAGGCCGTAAAATTCATCCACGCCTCCACCTCGCGCGGTGTGCGTATCGACGACCTCCAGAGCGAGCCCTACTGGAATCGCCGCTACATCGGCGCCAAGCGAGTCCTCTCGGAAGCCGACCAAGGCCTCTTCTAATCAAAAGTTAAAAATCTAGCTTTTACGACATATTCACGAATTATTTTGTTGTATATTTGTACACGAAATAATTCGTGTATTTTTATTCTCTATAACCATGACACCCCAGGAACGGATACAAGAGCTTCGCAAGCTGCTTAACGAGCATAATCACAAATATTACGTGTTGAACCAGCCCGAGATCTCGGATCAGGAGTTTGACCGACTGATGCGCGAGCTGGAGGATCTCGAGGCACAGCACCCCGAAATGGACGACCCGCTGTCGCCCACTCGCCGCGTGGGCTCTGATATTAACAAGAATTTCCAGCAAATCAAGCACTTGTACCCGATGCTGTCGCTCGCCAACACCTACTCGGTCGAGGAGGTGGACGAGTGGGTGCAGCGCACGCAGGGGTCGTTGATGGGTGAGCAGGTGACCTTGGTGGGCGAGATGAAATTCGACGGCACGTCGATTTCGCTGATCTACGAGCATGGCCGACTGGTGCGCGCCGTTACCCGCGGCGACGGCGAGAAGGGCGACGTCGTTACCGACAACGTCAAGACCATCCGCTCCATCCCCCTGGAACTACATGGCGAAGGATGGCCCGACCGCTTCGAGCTACGAGGTGAGATCCTGTTACCGTGGCGCGAGTTTGACCGACTGAACGCCGAGCGCGCCTTTAACGAAGAGCCGCTATTCGCCAATCCGCGCAACGCCGCTGCCGGCACGCTGAAACTGCAGGATCCCCGCGAGGTATCGCGTCGAGGCTTGGACGCTTATTTCTACTACCTGCTGGCCGAGCCGCAGGACCTTCCCTCCGACAACCATTTCGACAACATGATGGCTGTGCGCTCGTGGGGCTTCAAGGTGTCGGACGCCATGTGTAAGCTCGAAACCATCGACGACGTCGATAAATATATAAACTTCTGGGACACCGCGCGCAAGGAATTGCCCGTTGCCACCGACGGACTGGTGTTCAAGGTCAACTCCCTGCGCCAGCAGTTGAACCTCGGCTATCGCGCCAAGTCGCCCCGCTGGGCTATTGCCTATAAGTTCCAGGCCGAAAGGGCATTGACGCGGCTTGACTTCGTGTCGTTCGAGGTGGGCCGTATGGGTATCGTCACCCCGGTGGCCAACCTTGACCCTGTGTTGCTCTCCGGCACCATCGTCAAGCGCGTCTCGCTCCACAACGAGGACATCATGCGCGGGCTTGACGTGCACGAGCACGACATGCTCTACGTGGAGAAAGGCGGCGAGATCATCCCCAAAATCACCGGCGTGGAGGTGTCGCAGCGCCCCAAGGACGCCCCGGTGATCAAGTTCGTAAGCCACTGCCCGGCTTGCGGCACACCGTTGGTGCGTGTCGAGGGCGAGGCCGCTTGGATGTGCCCCAACAAGTACGGCTGCCCGCCGCAGATCGCCGGACGCGTGGAACACTTCGTGGGCCGTCGCATGATGAACATCGACGGAATCGGCGAGGAAACCTCCGAACTGCTTTATAATCATGGACTTGTAACCAATATCGGCGAACTCTATGACCTCACCTACGACAAACTCATCGCTATGGACTCGCGCATCGGCCACAAGACGGCCGAGAGGATTATGCAAGGGTTGAGGGACTCGCTGGAGGTGCCGTTCGACCGCGTGGTTTACGCCCTATCGATCCCGTTCGTGGGGGAGACGGTGGCCAAGAAGCTCGCTCGGGGCGCCCACGACATCGACACGCTTATGGCAATGTCGCAGGAGCAACTCGAGGCTATCCCCGACATCGGCAAGCGCATCGCCGAGTCGATTATCGACTACTTCGCCCAGCCACTTAACCGCCAGATTATCGAGCGGTTGCGCCAAGCGGGCGTACAGATGGCGATGCCCGAAGAATCCACCGAGGGGCGCACCGACAAACTTCAGGGCAAGTCGATCATCATCTCGGGCACCTTCGCCAAGCACTCGCGCGACCAGTACAAGGAGATGATCGAGCGCAACGGCGGCAAGAACGTCGGCTCGATCTCCAAGAAGACCGACTATGTGCTTGCGGGCGAGAACATGGGACCCGCCAAATTGGAGAAAGCCACCTCCCTGGGCATCCCCATCATCTCGGAGGACGACTTCCTCAAAATGATCGAATAATGCGTGGATAGGGAATCGTAGTCAAAAAGTATAAAATCAGTTCATTAGTATTTGACTTGAATGTCCTCGTATTGGGACTTCGGGATGGTGATGCCGGCGCGCTTAGCCTTTTGGCGGATTGATTTCATCTCGCGCTGAGCCTCGCGCAGCGACTTCTTCATGCTGGTGTAGTTGGAGCTGCTCATCCCTTGGCCGGCTGTGCCACCCACGTCCTTGCCGTCCTTCTTGGCGCGCACACCAAGGTTGGTGAGCGAATTATAATTGGCCTCGGCACGCTGCGCCCACTGGTTGTAGCGTGACTGGTAGCTACCGCTACCACCTACGTCGCCCGCGCCCATGCCGCCGCTTTGCTGCATGTCCTGGAACGTCTGGATATTCTCGCCCAACTGTATCAACACATTGCCAACGTCCTGTAAGGCCTTCAGGAACCCGGAAAGCTGACGTGTTGACTGGCGCTCCGATTGCATTTGGTAATAGATGTCCTTATTGCGCTGGATATCGGCCTCCATCTGGTCGTATTCGCGTGATGAGCTGACGGCAAGTTTCTCACCTTCCTTGTTGAAATAGTAGGTCTCCCAAGCACCGTTTTGATACAGATAGAGGGAGGTACCCGATTGAGTGCCAGCCTTGTAGCGACCGAGCCACAGGGCTGCTTGGAGAGTGATCATGCCATCTATGTCGACTGCCGGGGAGTAGATGCAGGCCATGCCGTCGGGCATGCCCCCGAGGGTTTCGCCGAAGAAGTACATTGGCACCTCGCTGTCCATTTCGGTGTACACAAATTCGTGATTGTCAGTCAAGGATTTAGCGGGATACTCACCCACTGGCTTGTCCTTGACAAACTCACCCGAGTAGATCAGTCTCCCCTGGACGTTGTAGCAACGACCGCGACCCGATTTCTTGCCATCCTCGACGGCTCCCACGTAGAAAGCGCAGCTGTCGCAGTTGGCTACCCATTGGCCGTCGGGCACCACCAGGATGCCTTTGCCTGTCATCTTGCCTTCCTCGAAGCCTCCGGCGTAAATCGCACCACCTTTGAGCCGGAGCGTGCCCAAGCCTTTGCGCTTGCCCGCACTCAACTGCCCGCGGTAGTCCTTGCCCGCGGGGTCGAGTTCGTAGGCCTCCTCGAGGTAGACGTAAGCCCAGTTCTCGGCCACGAGAACCTGAGTGCAGAAGGCTAATGCGGTAAGTGTGAGCAGTTTATTCCACCACATAATCGGGGAGAACATAATAGGGGCCCTTCTTCAGGAGTTTTTCGCCGTCCTTGGCCTTGATTTTGTCGAAATGGTCGTTGTTGGCTTTTATATAGTAGGTTTGGCCATCCTCGACCTCGATTGAGGTCTCGAGAAGGAAGTTGACACGCTGGCCGGTGATAAAGTGATCCCATTCCCCCTTGGCGACCACCGGGGTGAGACCTTCTTCGTTTACGACAACCTTCTTCACTGTCTCTTGCATCTCGTCCCATGCGGGGAGGTTGGCGGCTTTGTTCTCCTTGTGGTGGGTTTTGACGGGACCTGCCAGCGAGCCGGTATCAACTCCGTTGACCCACAGATGGGTATCACACTGAGGCAAAGCTTCCATAAACACGTAAATAGTCGACTCGGCTCGAGCCGTTATCACGGCCAAGGCCAATGCGAACATGGCAAAAAGCACTTTACTCATATAGACTGGGTTGAATGGTTTGACTATACGCAAAGGTAGCGACAATCCCCGACGCTTGCAAATTTAACTATTCTCCATAAGGGACCCTCCATAAGGGACTGCTTCTTCCTCTATCCGGTCGGGACCGTCATGTGTACGCGTCCGCTTTACCTTGTATTTAAGTTTTCCTATGATGAAGTTGAGTTCCAGTGAGGTTTCCGACTCCTCGGGACGTAATTCAGGCATCACAATCCCAGAAAGAAGTTCGGCGAAACGCTCCATAAGCGATGCTCCCTTCTTTTCGTCATTATCCCTGTTGAGGGATATAAGGTTTCGCTGTAGCTCGCGAACGTGGGCGTAGGTCTCGATGATGTCCAGTGTAGCTTCTGTGGCTCGCTTACTTTTGAGGATAGTGGCGAGCATGTAGAGGCCTTTTTCGGTGAAAGCCTTGGGCATAACAGTGGAGTGCTTGGAGGATTGGAACCGGTGGAAATTTTCCACCAGATACTGATGCTCAACGTTTTGCAACTCGAAGATGTATCCTTTTGGGAATTTGTCGGGGTTGTTTCTTACTGCTTTGTTCACATCTCGAGTTTCGACTCCGTAGAGTTCGGCCACATCTCGGTCGAGCAATACGGGTTGGTCACGCAGAATAATGATTTTATGTGCGATCTGTTCCAGGGTTCGTTGAATTTCTTCCATGAGATATTATAATTGTTAGTTGGCGAAGTTGACGGAGACGCCCATGAGGAAGCGGGAGGGGTTGAGGGG
>JAJPXC010000105.1 GCA_021205635.1 Bacteroidales bacterium
AAATAGGGGGCTATTCAGAACGACGGATTTTGCACTTCGTTCTTGAATCTCCACCCCTGCATGATTTTTGCACTCTTGAACATTGAAAGTGCATTTTTTCGGCGAAATTGGTTGATAATTCCGAAAAAATGGTTAATTTTGCGGCGGATTTTAACTGTAATACATTTTTTAATGAAAAAATTAACGATTGGCGCGGCCGTGGTGGCTCTCGCCTCATTGAGCCAGCAGGCTCTCGCCGAGGGCTATCAAGTGAATAGCCTCAGCGCTAAGCAGAACGGTATGGGTCACACAGGCGTGGCTCTCAAACTCGGCGCCGAAAGCCAGATCTTCAACCCCGCCGGTATGGCTTGGATGGAAGGAAACGTAAACGCTTCCGCCTCGTTCACCGCAATCTTCTCCCACGCTACAGCTGATTATCAGGGCAAACGCTACGAAACCGACTCCCCCGCGTCAACTCCTATCAACGTGTCGCTGGGCTTCAATATCTACGACAACCTAAAGGCCGGTGTAACTTTCTACACCCCTTACGGCTCTAACATCAACTGGGGTGAGAACTGGCCCGGTGCCATCCTCAACCAGAAGGTGAAACTCTCCATGTACACCATCCAGCCCACTGTGGCCTGGAAAATCCTCCCCAACCTGTCGATTGGCGCCGGAGCCATGATCACCTGGGCTTCCGTTGACCTTTACAAGGGCTTGATCACTCCTCAATCGATGGACATGATGATGCAGATGTATGGCATTGACTACTCTTTCGGCAACACCACCCCCGTCAACGTCAACCTCACCGGCAAAGCCCGCACCACCGTGGGCGTCAACGTGGGCGCCATGTGGGACATCACCGACCAGTGGACAGTGGGCGCTTCGTTCCGCTCATGCATGTGGATGAAGGTGAAGGCCGGCGACGCCACCGTGGGCTACGCCAATGAGTACGCCCGTCAAATCATGGAATCGCGCGTCGACTTGATCAACCAGTCCAACTTCGCAGCCAAGATGCCTTGCCCCGCCATCTACTCTCTGGGCGTTTCCTACAAGCCCAACAAGCGCTGGATCTTCGCCCTCGACGCGCAATTGACCGGCTGGAACGCCTACAAGGCTCTCGACATCAACTTCTCCTCGGAACAGGCCTCGCAGTTCGACCAGCACTTGGAGAAAAAGTACCACAACGCTTGGCTGTTCAAGGCCGGCGCGCAGTGCGCCGTCACCGAGCGCCTCGACCTGCGTTGCGGCTTGATGGTCGACCTTACCCCTTGCGACAAATACCACTACAACCCCGAGACACCTGGCATGACCAAGGTTGAGCCTTCCGTCGGCCTCTCGTTCCGTCCCGTTAAGAACCTCTCGATCGACTTCGCCCTCCTCTACGTGCAAGGCTGCGGCGCCAACGACCGCACCGGCGAGTATGTCGACATGGTAACCAAGCAAACCCAGACCTTCACGGCCGACTACAAGCTTCACGCCTGGTGCCCCTCCATCGGCGCAAGCGTGAATTTCTAAAGAATATTTTCGGAATCCATAACTTTTGCTTACCTTTGTAGCCACAAAACTACAAGGGTAAGCTTTTTAGTTGTTAGTTAATCACTAAGACTTCACACTTGCCCTGGTGGACAAATTTGTCTGCTTGCAACCACCCAAAAAAATGCTAAATATGAATTACCTTTTCACATCAGAATCAGTATCGGAGGGGCATCCCGACAAGGTTGCCGACCAGATTTCCGATGCCGTTTTGGACGAATTTTTGGCTTTCGACCCGCAGTCGAAAGTTGCTTGCGAAACGTTGGTTACCACAGGTCAAGTGGTGGTCGCCGGCGAGGTGAAAAGCGAGGCTTACATCGACTTGATGGACGTGACACGTCGCGTGATCTCGCGTATCGGCTACAACCGCTCGGAGTTGAAATTCGACGCCGAGGCTTGTGGCGTTCTCTCCGCCCTGCACGAGCAGAGCCCCGACATCAACCGTGGCGTGGAACGTGAAAACGACGCCGACCAAGGCGCGGGCGACCAGGGAATGATGTTCGGTTACGCCTGCGACGAAACACCCACTTACATGCCGCTTTCGCTCGCACTGAGCCACGAATTGCTCAAGGAGCTTTCGCGCATACGCCGCGAGGGTGTCGACATGACCTACCTTCGCCCCGACTCCAAGAGCCAAGTTACCGTCGAATACGGCGAGGACGGCCGTCCGGCCCGAATCCACACGATTGTTATCTCCACACAGCACGACGAGTTTATCCACGCCGACGACCTCCACTCCCAAGAGGACGCCGACCGCAAGATGCTCGAGGTGATCTCCCGCGACGTGCGCGAGCAACTGTTGCCCCGCGTCATCGCCAAGTTGCCCAAGGACGTGCAGGCCTTGTTTGACGACAAGCTCATCCTCCACGTCAACCCCACCGGAAAATTCGTCATCGGAGGTCCCCACGGCGACACCGGTCTCACCGGTCGCAAGATTATCGTCGACACCTACGGTGGCCATGGCGCCCACGGTGGCGGCGCGTTCTCAGGCAAGGATCCCTCGAAGGTCGACCGCTCCGCAGCTTACGCCGCTCGCCATATCGCCAAAAACCTTGTGGCGGCAGGAGTGGCTCGAAAGGCACTCGTGCAAGTAGCTTACGCTATCGGTGTGGCCAAGCCCGTGAGCATCAACGTCAACACCTACGGCACAGCCCTCATCGACAAGACCGACGCCGAGATATCGAAGGTGGTCGCCGACCTGTTCGACATGCGCCCCAAAGCCATAGAGGACCGTCTCGGCCTGCGTGCCCCAATCTACTCCGAAACCGCCACCTACGGCCATGTGGGCCGCACCCCTCGCACCGTAACCAAAACATTCGTAAGCAAATACGAGGGTACCAAGACCATCACCGTCGACCTCTTCAACTGGGAGAAGCTCGACATGGTCGACCCCATCCGCAAGGCTTTCGGAATCTAAGTGAGGGTTTTAAGGAATTAGAAGTTTTAAGGAAATAGAAGTTTTGATGAAGTACTCCTTAGCCATCGTTCGACTTTGGTTTTAGAAAATATCCATAGCCTATCTCACGGCTTCTTCTAATCCCTTAAAACTTCTGATTCCTTAAAACTTTTTTACAGCCCCCGCGGTTAATATTGTGTTCAACTAATTTTGAGAGATTCATCACTTAAGAGTGAAAGGACGCGGGTTACATATAGCGATCAAGACGCTGGCCTGGACAGTGGCTACGGTGCTGCTGTTGGTGGTCGGTGCCTTGATTGCTGTTTATCAGCCCTGGGTGCAACACGCCGGAGTGAAGATGTTGCTCACCGCGTTCAGCAACCCTCCCCAGCGTGAGATGACCGTCAAGCACTTCCACATCGCTGTGCCCCTGCGACTCGAGGTCGACTCATTGACTGTGGTGGAATATGGCGACACGATGCTCTCAGTGCCACGGCTGCGCACTGCTGTTGACATTCTCCCGCTGTTCGCCCTCCGCTTCAACTTAGCCCGAACCGAGCTGCGGGGTGGCATCTTTGGACTTGGCACCCGCGACTCTACCCTTTACCTGCGAGCCAAGAGATTGGACCTCGACCTCAAAAACGTCTCCGTGGGATTGCTCTCCGAGAGCGTCGATGTCGAAAGTGCCTCGCTAAAGCACGGCCAGATGTGGCTCGACCTGTTGAACGACACAACCTCCACCCCCTCCGACTCAGCCGAGGACACCCGTTGGCACATCCGCGTAAAGCGCATGGCCCTCGACGATGTGGCCTACCGCATGAGTTTGGAAAAAACCATCGACTCCCTGGGTGTCACCATACCCCAAGCCCGTATCTACAACGCCGACATCGACATCGGCCAGCGAAAAATCACCGCCTCGGGCCTTACCCTCGACGACATCGCGGCCGTGTTCCTCACCCCAGCCGAGCCTTATGACCTCCCCGTCAAGGAACCTGAGGAACCCTACGACACCGCCACGTGGATCGTAATGGCCGACTCAGTGCGCCTGCGCAACTCCACAGCCCTCTACGCTGTCACCGGGGCTAAACCCCAGCTAGGCTTCGACCCATCCTACATCCAAGGCACCGATATCAACATCACCGTCGACTCGTTCTACAACCGTGGCACCAACATCCGCGTGCCTGTCGTTGACCTGCGAGCCAAGGAGCGTTGCGGGATCTCCCTCCAAGCCTCCGGCGTGTTTTCGATGGACCACTACCTGATGCGTGCCCAGAACTTCAACATATCCACAATCTTCTCCACCCTCAAGCTCGACGCTTGGATGGGAGTAGGGGAGATGACCCCAACGTCGCCCCAACCCGTCGGCATCAACCTCCAAGGCACCCTCGGCTTCAACGACATCGACCTGTTGATGCCGTCAATGAAGCCAATGCTCGACCAGTTGCCGCGCTACAACGACCTCGTCCTCAGCGTTGAGGCTCAGGGCACCACCCAAAAATTGACCGTCAAGGAAGTGTGGGCCGAGTTGCCCGGGCACGCCAGTATCTCCCTCGCCGGCACGTGCCAAAATTTACTTGACCCCGACCGACTGATGGCCGACCTCGACATCGACGGCCAGATCATCGACGTCGATTTCGTCAAACCCACCCTACTCGAGGCACGCCAAGCCGAAGAAATCAACATCCCTCCATTGACCCTCAGCGGTCACGCCTCCATTAACCAAGGAGCCTATTCCGCTACCCTACAGGCCGACACCCACGACGGGCGCTTAGCTCTCGACGGCTTCTTCAACGGTATGGCCGAGGAATACCGCGCTGAGGTCGACCTCGACCATTTCCCCGTCAACTCGTTCCTCCCCAAAATGGGAATCGGCGCCGTCACAGCCAAGGTTACCGCCGACGGGCACGGTTTCGACATAATGAATCCAGGCACAGCCATCGACGCCCAATTCGCCATCAACTCAATCGAAATCAACCGACAAATCCTCACCGACCTCTCCGGCTGGGCCAAACTCCACGACTGCATGGCCGAGCTGGGTCTAAACTCGCTCAACGACAACGCCGATTTCGACCTCACAGCGCAGGCTACCATCGCCAACGACATCATCAACTTTACCCTCGATGGCGACATCCACGAACTTAACCTGCATGCCATGGGCTTGACACCCGACACAATGCGAGGCTCTACCTCATTCTCGGCACAAGGCTCGGTAAACTCCTCATTATCCGAGATTAACGCAATGGTCCACTTCGACGACATCGAATGGGAGATGCCTGGGCTGGGAATCAACACCACCGACCTGATCGCTACTGTCAACGCCGACTCAACCTTGCGAACAGTCATCGACAACCGCGACCTGCACGCCGACTTCTCAGCTCCATGTTCCATCGACTCGCTTATGGCTCGATTCGACAAAGCTACTACCTTGATTGCCAGTGATATCGACCGACGGTTCGTCGATATCGACACCCTCCAGCAAGTGCTTCCACCATTCCGCTTGAATCTCAACGCTGGAAGCGACAATGTTTTGGCCAACATCCTTTCTTCCAACGATTTATTCTATCAAAACATATCCCTTACGGCCGACAACGACTCCACATTGCACGCCGCAGGCTCGGTAATCGGCTTCCGCACGGGTACAACACGCCTCGACTCCATCGCCTTTAGCCTCGACCAGCGCGGCAACTCGCTCATCTACAGCTTTGACGTCAACAATCTCCCCGGCACAATGGACGAGTGGGCTCACGTCAACCTCAAGGGATACCTCTCGGGCAGCAAGCTGCAAGCCGTTCTCAATCAGCGGAATATCCAAGGTGAGACAGGATTCAAGACGGGTGTTGTGGTAGCGCTCGAGGATTCCGTCGCCAGCGTCAAATTCGCCCCCTACAACCCGATTATCGCCTACAAAAAATGGCAAGTCAACTCCGATAACTACCTCCGTTACAACTTCTTCACCCATCATCTCGACGCCAACGTCAACATGACGGGTGCCAATTCATCAATTTCCATCCTCACCGAGCACGACCCCGACCACGAGGGCCAAGAGGACGTCATCGCCCGCATCTCCAACCTCCAGCTCGCCGACTGGATCTCCATCAACCCGTTCGCGCCACCGATGGACGGCGCCGTGTCGGCCGACATGCGATTCGCCTGGGGTGAGGGCAACCTTAACGGCACAGGTACGGTGGGCGTCAAGGACTTCACCTACGGTCGCGAAAGGGTGGGGGACTTCGACCTCGGCGTCGACCTCGCTACCAACGCCTCAGGCACCATCCGAGCCTCAGCTTCCCTCATGGTCGACTCAATCAAGACCATCACCGTCGTGGGCAATCTCAACGACTCCACCAGCACCAATCCGTTCAATCTCGACTTCTCGATGATCCAGTTCCCGCTGCGTGTCGTCAACCCATTCCTGCCTAAGGGAACAGCCACCCTCTCCGGCATGCTCAACGGCCACATGGACATCACCGGCACCCTGACCGAGCCGCTCTTCAACGGTTTCTTCGAGTTTGATACCACCGAGGTTGTGGTTACCATGCTCGGCACGCCGTTCCAATTCTCCCGCGACTCACTCCCCGTGGTCGACAACGTCGTCACCCTCAAAGGATTCAACATCAAGGGAGTGAACGACAATCCATTGGCCATAAACGGCACTGTCGACCTCCATTCACTCGCCAACCCCAAAATCAACCTCACAGCCCAAGCCAATAACATGCAGGTGGTCGGCTCCGAGAAATCCAAGCGAAGCGACGTGTATGGCAAGGCATTCATCGACCTCGACGCCGCCGTCAAGGGAAACCTCGACTTCCTCAACGTCCAGGCTACCCTCAACGTGCTGCCTGCCACCAACGTTACTTATATTATGCCTGACGCACAGTCGGTTATACAGTCGCAATCCAATCAGGATATGGTGAAATTCGTCAACTTTGCCGACACCGCCGCTGTGGCCCTGGCCGACACTATCGCCACATCCGAGATGCACATGGCCATCGACGCAGTCCTCAACATCAGCCAAGGCTCCACAGTCACCGTCGACCTCTCCTCCGACGGCAAAAACCGAGCGCAAGTACAAGCCAACGGCTCCCTAAATTACACCCAATCCTACATGGGCGACACCCGCACCACCGGCCGAATCAACATCGACAAAGGATTCGTGCGATACACCCCGCCGCTCATGTCCGAGAAAAAATTCGAGTTCCAGGAGGGCAGCTACGTGGCCTTCAACGGCAATATGCTCAACCCAATCCTCAACATACACGCCGTCGATCCCGTCAAGGCCAATGTCACCCAAGAGGGACAAAACTCCCGCTTAGTCACCTTCGACATCTCCCTCGCCGTGACCAACACCCTCGACAACATGAACATCACATTCGACCTCTCCACCGATGACGACATCACCGTTGAGAACGAGCTGCAGTCCATGTCGCCCGAGCAGCGTGCCAACCAGGCCATGAACATCCTCCTCTACAACATCTACACCGGCCCCGGCACCAAGGGCAACGCCAACATCGGCGGTAACATGCTATACGCCTTCCTCGAGGCACAGGTCAACACTTGGGCCGCCAACAATATCAAGTGGGTCGACCTATCCTTCGGCGTCGACCAATACGAGCAAACCACCGACGGTGTCTCCCAAACCACCACCAGCTACAGCTACCAAGTGTCGAAATCCCTCTTCGACGACCGATTCAAGATCGTCGTTGGTGGCAACTACTCCACCGATGCCAACACCGACGAGAATTTCGAGCAGAATCTCATCAACGACATCTCTTTTGAGTACTTCCTCAACAAGTCGGGCACCATGTACGTGCGCCTGTTCCGCCACACCGGCTACGAGAGCATCCTCGAAGGAGAGATCATCCAAACGGGCGTAGGCTTCGTCTACAAACGCAAAATCGCCCGTCTCACCGACATGTTCCGGTTCCTTCGCCGCCGAAAAGTCTCCCTCCCCCAAGAGGGCAATCCACTCAACCCGCCCACCGGCGAGCCAACCGCGC
>JAJPXC010000108.1:0-7012 GCA_021205635.1 Bacteroidales bacterium
GTCCCCACCCCCGACACCCACGAGCCGGGGGTGCGTCTTACCCGTAAGGTATGTTACCGAGTCATCGGATGCATCACAGTAAGTTTGTTTCCATTAGCCAACCAAATCTTTATCTCTAATCAATGGCTGCAAGTTGGGCCTCTTCTTCAGGAGATATGTTTTTACGTTGCTTTAGTCGCTCAACCGTATGTAGGTAACTGGCCGTTATAACCCCGGACGGAAGAGCGATAATGGCCACACCCACCAAGGAAGATAACATACTGATTAATCGACCAATGTCATTATGAGGACAGATATCGCCATAGCCAACGGTAGTTAATGCCGAGGTAACCCAGTAGAGGGCGTCGAAGAAATCCTCAAACTTGTCATCCACTGTAAACATGAGAAGAGCCGTCATTATGATGTAGAAAATGGCCAGTGTGAGGACTGACAAAAGCACGGACTTTTGCTCCTTCAGCACGCTTATGAAAATGGCTAACTCCTTGGAATACCTGCCAAACTTCAACAGCCTTACAATTTTGAACAAACGGGTAATACGAGCCAGATGGAAAGCCTCATTCAGGACTTGGAAGGTCGGAAGTATTGACAGCAGGTCAATCAGCGCCATTATCGTAAATGGATAATACACAAAACTCAACCATCCCCGCTTTAGACGGTAGTCAGCTGTTATCCAACGTAGGAGATAGTCGAGGATGAAGGCCCCAACGCAACAATACTCCATAATTGCGAAGAAGTGAGTATAATGCCGGAATGCCAAGGGCACGAGGCTCACCAAGATGGCCACTAACTGATAATAATCGTATACTCGGCTGGCTGTCGAACTATCATCTCCATGAGGTGATACAACCTCGTAAATTTGTAGGCGTAGATTTTTCATAATTGGAAGAAAGGGGAGGCTAATCGCCCTCCCCTTTCAGCGTTATGTCAAGGAAATTAATAATCTAATTCTTGCATCATGCGTCGCGTCTCAGCTTTCAGTTCCTCGGCTTGCCGGTCGATATCGGAATCGTCGAAGTACTCGTTATAATCTACCCCGGCCTCCCGACAAGCCTGCCGGAGTTCGGCCTTGGCCTCTTTGGCTGCTTGGTCGTAAATTTCATCCACATCATCTCGATAAGGCGAAGATGACGAGGTTCCATAGGAGTATCCAGATTCGTATCCCGAGCTATAACTCGGACTGGACTGATAGGAAGATGACTCCTCTACGGAGGAGGATGTGGATTGGTAGCGCATTTCGGAATTAGACGAGCATGCCGCCATTACCAGCGCCACCAACAGCGGGCTGCAGATTTTCAATATTTTCATCAGGACGGGATTTTGAGTCATTACGAGTTACTAAAGCATGATAGATCTCCCTCACCCAAAGCACTAAGGATGAAGTGGCGACGATAAGCAGAAAGTCTAAGGCCCCAGAGGGGTTGAACTTCCAGTCGAGAGTGTGGAGCATGGGCTCTACGTTGAAGAATTCGTAGGCTATTTCTGTGATGAACAACTGGCCAACGATGATAATGGCAACAATCGTCCAAAAACCGCCGCTCATGCGGGATTGGAAAATGCTATCACCGGTGTCGAAGGTGCGAGCGTCGAACATATACCAGAAGTGACACCACACGAAAATCGAGAACAGCATCGTTGCCTCATAGGCAGTCATGGTATCGGCCGTACCTATCACAGCATTGAATATGCCTAAGAAGGATGTTACCTGAGCATGGTTGAAGAGCCAGTATAAGGCGATGGTAATGAGGAAGAAGAAACCACCCACCCCTATAATCTCCTTGAACATTGGCCCGGCGAGGATTGATTGTGTCCGATCGCGAGGCTTATCTTTCATAACTCTTGCCGTGGGAGGCAAGGAGGCCAAGGCCATAGCTCCGAAGGTATCCATGATTAGGTTTACCCACAGCATCTGTGTGACGGTCAGTGGCGATTCGGTGCCCATAAAGGAGCCAAAGAGCACCAGAAAGCAAGCCGCAACGTTCACTGTAAGTTGGAAGAGCAGGAAGCGTTGGATGTTCTTATACAATGAGCGTCCCCACATCACGGCTCGACCAATAGAGGTGAAAGAATTGTCAATAATGGTAATATCTGAGGCTTCCTTGGCCACGGATGTGCCGTCGCCCATGGAAAGTCCTACATGAGCCTGATTGAGAGCCGGAGCATCGTTGGTGCCGTCCCCGGTAACCGCTACCACTTGACCCTGTTTTTGTAAGGCTTCTACCAATCGCCGTTTGTCGGAGGGACGAGCGCGTGCAATGATTTTGATTTGCATCACTCGTTGAGCCAACTCCTCGTCGGAGAGCGACGCTAATTCTGGGCCGGTGATTAGTCCGGCATCGGTATCGTTTTCTGTCCACAGACCGATTTGACGACCGATCTCGCGAGCCGTGGCCGAAGTATCGCCGGTGACAATCTTCACGTTGATTCCGGCGTGGAAACATTCAGCGACGGCAGCGGGCACGTCCTCACGTACTGGGTCGGCAATGGCGGCTATGCCTAAGATAGTGAAGTTATTCGCATGTAGTCCCTGAGAATCAATGACTCCTTCGACTGAATCCAGAGTAGCATAGGCGAAAGCTAAGGTGCGCATACCCTGATTCTGGAATTCGGCTAACTGTTTATCCCAATCCTCCGTCTGAGTTGAGCATCGGCTAAGCACTATCTCCGGAGCGCCTTTAACGTAGAGAGTGGGCTTGCCAGTAATCTTGGACTTAACTATGGTAGCCATATACTTACGCTCAGTAGAGAATGGCAACTCCGCAAGGCGTGGTGCATGAGCCTGAAGTGCATCATATTTAAGGCCTTTATCGCGAAGCCAAAGGAGGAGAGCTCCCTCAGTGGGATTGCCGATAACAGTTGGCTCCGATGTCGTTTCATCCAAAAAAGCGGTGGAATTAACCGCAATACCTTCATGAAGGACACGCTCGTCGATCCCTTTAGCGGGAATCATTTGCGACACACGCATCCTGTTCTGGGTAAGGGTTCCTGTCTTATCGGTGCAAATCACTGTTGTAGCCCCCATAGTCTCACAGGCATGCATCTTGCGCACGAGGTTATTGGTCTTGAACATGCGACGCATAGAGTAAGCCAACGATAGCGTTACTGCCATCGGTAGGCCTTCTGGCACAGCCACTACAATAAGGGTGACAGCAACCATAAGCGTCTTTAGCGTGTGGGCAGCTAGTAGCGACCAGGCACCACCATCAGCCAAAGGATTAATAGCGAAATAAGATCCTATCACACTCCCAAAAAAGAGAATGAAGAATGCCGCAATAGTAAGGGCGCACTTACCAATTGACCAATCCTCGAATTTATTGATAACCAGCCAGAAGAATAGTGCGACAGGTACTGTAATGATCCACGCTATAGGATTCCCCGCACCCATAAAGAAGATGAGCTGCGCCGCAATTATAACAGCTGCAAAGATGTAGCTGGTGTTTGTGATCCAATCCGAAAGTCCGTCGAGTTGCTCATTTAGAGGTGTCTTTACGCTGTCATCTATCTGAGCCTCCTCGAAGATCTTGCCCATCTCGGTAGAGTCGCCCACTTTCAGAACTCTCATTACACCATGCCCTTCCATTACTTTTGAGCCTTTGAGAACATGGTTGGAGGGATACGTTGCCTCGTTGTCAAAGAGGGCTTCAACAATGGTTTTATGACAGAGGGGTTCACCTGTCAGCGACGACTCATCAACGCTTAAGGTCACTGCATCTAATAATTCACCATCGGCAGGCACTTCATCGCCAGTGTTGAGGATCACTATGTCCCCAACCACCACATCTTTGCGTGGTATAGTTCTGGTTACCCCGTCACGAAGCACTTCAACCGGTTCATCATCGTTAGTCTGGTTGAGAATCTGGAATTCCTTGTCGGCTTTTTTCTCAAATATTGTGGCAAGACCCGTGGCAAGCAGTATAGCCACAAAAATTCCAATAGGTTCAAAGAACACCTTCCATGGCTGCTCCAAGGCCCAATATTCATAACATGAGATACCGATCGAGAGCAATCCGGCAATCTCCAAAATGAAGATTAGAGGATCGCCATCGGCGAATGGCCCGGTAAATTTTAGCAGGAATTCTTTCCACCAAGGTTCTTTTTCCGGGGGAGTGAGTACGTTTTCTCCGTGCTTGCGTCGGCTTTCCTCGACCTGCGCTTTCGTTAGGCCTGTGAGTTGTTTCTGGTTTAGCATAACTGTAGGTAAAAATTGGGCGAAACCCTTGAGGGCTTCGCCCAATGGTGGTTTTCAAGATTTAGAAGAGGCCCTGTTTTTTCATTTGATTAACACGAGCCTGAACTTCAGCATAGCGGGAGCCAAGACAGTCTTTGCGCTCCATGCCGTTGCCATAAGTTCCACGGATTACGTCGGCCGCTACGGCCTCTATGTCTCCGCTGGGCGAGGATGTCGGCACTGTTTTCATTGTTGAAGCCGGCTGTTCTGCGCTTTGCGCAGAACTCGGATTGGCAGCTACCGCAGAGGACTGATCAGAGGTAACCACGTTGTTCGACTCTGTAGCGCTGGTCGCGGCGACGTTCTCCTTGGCTTGATCAGCCGAAACAGCTTCGGCTTCTACCGTTTCGGCTTCTACCGCGTCCACATCGCCCGCATCTTGGACATCAGCAACTTCCCCTGCTGGTTCTACCTGCTCGGTTTCGGCTTGAGCCATCGCTGGAGTTTCCTCATCAGTTGGCCAGAATAGCCAAATTAGGCATAATAAGGCAATCACGGCCACAATGCCCCATATCCATCCTTGGGATCTATTGGAAGGACGATCCTCACTGGGTGAAATGGTAGGTGCCTGGGGCTGCTTAGGCTCTTTGGTTTTGGGTTTCAGCTCCGTGGCCTCCGATTTAGTGGTAGGAGCAGATGCAGCAGGTGCGGGAGCTACGTGTGCTTTTGCGGGTTGAACCTCGGGGGCCTTCTCTACTGGAGTCTCATCGGCATCCTTCGTGAGGTCGAATTTTCGCTTGCCTCCCTTGTGGATGTCGAATTTATGCTCGCCACCCTTGTTGAGCTGGAATCGTTGTTCTTTCTTTTCCATAACCTTGATTATTCTTCGGCGAACATTTCAACCAAGGTGGGAAGCCCACCTTCATAGGCTTGCCCCTCGGCTGAGAATTCCCATTCACCGTCCTCGTTGATGCGGAACTTAGCGACCACTACGGCATCCTCGGTGGGATAATCATTGCCCAGGGCGTACTCGCATAGTGCCTCATCGGTGTCCTCATTGATTACTACGATTTTGGCGTTCTGAGCGTCGCCAAACACTTTGGCCTCGTTTGTTGGGTTAACAGTAGCGGTGATCGCTATCTCTGCTACTTTAGGGTCAACTTTGTTGAGACAGATATTTATCTTCTCACCGACGCCCCCCGACAGGTCATCGATAGACCCGAGGACAGCGCCGTCGGCACTCATAGGGCGAGTGGTCTTACGCCAGTTGTTCTTGTTGCCATGCTCTTCTCTCGAGAAGGGTTTCTCGCGGTTCTCAGAGTTATAGAACACGAAGGCTTCATCATTGACGATTAGGCCGTCCTCGTTGAGAAGCCATGCCTGTGTGTCGAGGTCGGCGTGGTCCCAGGACAGCTCCACGCGTGCATTGTCTAAGGCTGCCGCTTTAGTCAAGTTGAAGCGGTCGCCTTTATTTAGATTGAATCTTGCCATGACGGACTTGGTTTATTGGTACATGTCAACAAGCGTCTCCAGTCCACCCTCGTAGCCATTGCCCACGGCCTCGAACTCCCAGTCACCGTCCTCGTTGAGTACAAGTGCTCCAGCGATAACGGCAGTCTCGGAAGAGAACTTCTCCTTGAGATCGTAAGAGCAAAGCTCCTCACCGGTTTCCTCGTTGGTGATCACGATGCGGGGGTCGCGCACGTCGCGGAAGCTGGTCTTTCCCTCTTCGTCGTAGATGGTGACGCAGAACACGATTTCAGTCACGCCGGGACGCACCTTGGCCAAGTCAACGTGCATCGTCTCACCTGCCTCATCGCCGCCGCTCTCATCATCGCCATCACCCAGATCATCGGCCGAACCGAGTACCGAACCGTCGGAGCTCATCGGTACCGTCTGGTCACGCCAGTTTTTCTTGCTACCGTACTTAGTGCGGTCGTAAGGCTCGGAGCGAGAGTTGGACTTGTAGTACACAAAGTCGGCATCCTCAGAGATCACGCCGTCATCGTTCAACAGGAAGGCCACAGCGTCAAGGTCGGCACCAGAACGCCAGTTGAGATCCACTTGGATGAGCGACAACTCATCGCCTTTGCCAAGAGCGAAGCGCTCGCCTTTTTTAAGGTCAAATTTCTTTGCCATAATGTATTGCTTTTTAGATGGTTATTTGATTTTTCGGAATTCTCTTAGAAGATCCTGATATTTCTGGGGGTCAAGGCCGGCGGTGCGGCACAGGCCAAGGAACTGTTGTAGTTGCTCCACGATACGCTGTATCTGCTCCGGACGCGGATTCGTGCGCAATCTCGACAATTCAGCGGCCCGCTGGTCGACACCGCGTTTGGCTCTTTGCACCTCGCTGAGAGCCTTAGCAATCGATGCTGGGCCATTGGAGCGGCACCATTCCAAGGCCTCCTTAAGTTTCCAATCTTGTATGTAGGCCTCTCCTTGGGAGCGTTCGGTCTTTGCTGGCTTGGGAGTGGAAGTCTGGGGAACAGGGGTGGTCGGCTTGGGCTTGGGAGTTGTCCGGGGAGCCTTAGGCTTCTCAGGCTCTTTGGCCTTTGTGGTGAACATGTCCTTGTGTTCGTGAAGCCATTCCTCCACCATCGCCACTATCTCGTGAGCGTACTTCTCGCGGGCCTCTTTCAGAAAATCGTCAACTTTTTTAGCGACCTCAGCGGCTTTCCCTGCCTTGCATTTGGCCGGGGCCTCAGCCCTCAACGGGCGCCAGCGTTTTTTAAGATCCTTGACCACCGCCTCACTCGCCTTGGGAGGTTCGGGGGGTAAAGGCTCCACTATTGGGGGAATGGGGATATCGGGGGGATATGGTTGTATCGGCCCAGATGACACTAC
>JAJPXC010000108.1:7022-16294 GCA_021205635.1 Bacteroidales bacterium
CCCCCCCGCCCCCCCCCGCCCCCCCCCCCCCCGCCCCCACCCCCCCCGCCGCCCACCCCCCCCCCCCCCCCCCCCCCCCCCGCCCCCCCCCCCCCCCCCCCCCCGCCCCCCCCCCCCCCCCCGCCACCCGCACCGCCCCTCGCGCCCCCAAATGGTTGTATCGGCCCAGATGACACTACCGAGTTGGGCTCTTTTGGAATCTCCTCCTCCAGTATCATATTCATCACTCGTTGCCGCAGCTTTGAGTCAGCTCGTATTACTTGCGTAAATCCGCCACTAAGCTGGTTTTCAAAGTATTCATTGCCGGATGTGGTGCCACGTAAAAGAAGAAGCGTAGATGCTTTCTGCGCTCCATTAGCTGCCAGGAACGTATTCACCTCCTCGCGCATACGTTTACTGTCGCCCGTGTGCAGGTTTGAAATCTCATTCCTTACTAATGAGATCTGATACTCATACCTATCGGAAAGGAGAACCGATGAGTCCCAGAGAGAAACAGATGAATTCAAGAAGCGAATCGCTTCTCGCTCAATAGCATCCCTTTCTCGCTCAATGCTTAGCCAGGGGTTTTGGCCGGAAATCTGGGCCCAAATCCTGTCTACCACGAATTGTTGTCGAGGATCGACACCAAGGCCCCGTAGAGTTATAGACGGACGTGATTGCCCTCCTACAGAAAACAGCGTCAGTGTCAAATCCTCTCCCTCTGCCCAGGCCGACAGAACATGCTTCACGCTATACTCCTTGGATACGGTTTCGTTGACATATCGGGCTATAATGTCGGCGTAATTCAATGAGAGGAGCCTACCGTAGCCTCCGTCCCGGAACAGCCCTCTTAGGAATTGCAATTGGTTGTTGGCGATATCAGCCTCACACACCAGGATCAGAGGCATGGACAACCTATAATCCTGCCTACGGCGGAAAAGTACTTGGGAATAGAATTCGCGAAACACCGATTCCGACGCGTCAAGCAACAATTGGCGGATATCTTTGCGTACCCCTCCATACTCGTACTTCACATCATCCGCGAGAAGGTCGAAATACCCAGTGAACGCATTTTCTGTGCCAATTCGAGCGGCCCTTTGAGCCTCTTCGCCGATAACAATTCCTGTGGGGGTGCACATTATGGCCAATGGCGCTGGCCAAGTCCCTCCTGGAGCCGCTTTTAGCCCTTCCTCTCCCGGCAACCAATATTCATAAGATATTCGGTTGTGGGAAATATATACTATCAGCTTATGGTCATCCATTCTGAAGGAGTTTCAGTAGGGTTGATTCATAGAACTTCATTCCTTCCAGAATGATAATCGGAGCAACGAAGCTGAAGGGTTGGTCAGCGCGACCTGTTTCCGCAGCGGCCCGGCGAAACTCTGGCATATTCTGTGCGTATGCCGTGATATTCAAGTTTTTACATCCATCGGCCAACGATTGGGGATTAGGGCTCCATCCCCAAAGCATATGGGCGCAGTTGTAGAAGAAGCCGCAGAAATCAGTGAACCGAGGTGCCTTCTGTGATGCGTCATGCGACTCCACGAATCGCAACCCGATCATCTTCATCATGTCGGGTGTGATAGCGTTGGTGAATTTTACCGGTCGCGCCTGCCCATCATTCCCTATCACGCAGAAACCATCCTCGCCGATTATCTCTGCAGGTTGCTCGGTCGATGGCTTGTACAGCGACGGATTTTTCTTGGCCAAGCCTTTCGACACCTCGAATTTTATATTGGGGTCGTTAAGCGCCGGTAGTTTCACGCCTCCGCCTCCTAACGAAGTCTTAGCCTCATCAGGGCCAAAGCCCAGAATGAACATTTGGTTGTAGTATTGATTGGCTGCCTGAGGGTTCACTGCCTGTAACCATTGGAACAATCGCGATCCCTTACCAGCGAAGTTGATCGTGATCACCGGAGGACGTTTAGCCGGCCATTCCTGATCGCTGGTGCGAATAAGATCCTTGACCAGCTTGTTGCCGACCTGCCCTGCGTAGAACATCAATAGGCCTGTGACATACATGTTCACCACCATCAACCCCGGAGCGCTGGCCGCTATGCGGGTGTAAAGGTCGGGGAGTTGATTCTCATCGAGGCGGCTCACTATCTGGTCAAAGAAATAGGGAGCAGTGCGGTCGTTGTAGGTGTCAGCCCCAAAGTTGAGTCCCACCATTTGAATGTCATACTGAGCGCACACTTGGAGCAACACATTCTTGAAAGTGGGGAAGCATCCAACGGCCTGAGAAACCCTTTGTGCAGCAAAACGCAATGAGTTTTGCTTGATCATGGTGGTGTGGTTAGAGAGCTGGAACAATGCTGAGATATCAGTTGTGCTACCCCCGACGTCAAAAGTAATGTCCAAACGTCCTGCCTCGCGACCGCCTGTGGTGGAGATGTGGTTAGCTACCGACTCGGCCTCGGTCAAGCTGGGGATTCCATCCCCTTGGAAAGATGCACTGTCAGAGGCGTAAATCGGTTTGGGGGCATAGGTTATGGTTTCTCCTTCCGCATCGGGGAGCAGGTCTCCACTCACTTGTGTAGTTTCTGTTTTCACGGGTTCCTCTTGTTGGCTTCCACCGAGGTTTCCAAAACCAGATGTGGCACCAAATCCGTCTCCAAATCCGCCTCCAAATCCGCCGAAGCCACTTGAGGATTCAGTTCCTACAGCTGATTTTTCTTCTGGATCTTGAGCGGCGCCGAAGCCCGACCCAAAACCTCCTCCGATGCCCCCTGAGAAGCTGGCACCGAATCCACCACCGAAACCTTGGGCGGTAGTTTCGGCATTCGTGGTCTGGCCGAAAGTCGAGGAGGGACCTCCCAACGACCTTGTGTCACGGTACTGACTGATCTTGAGTTTTAAGGGTTGGTTGGTATGAGGGTCATTAACCGGAACGATGGATTCCAAGCCCTTCCATATTTGATTATATGATAGTAGCAACTGACCCACCATAGCCGATGGATAGGACCAACGCACACTTTCGGGAACCATGCCCAGGCTAAACAGCGTGGCGTAGACCTGCAACATCAAGGCGCGCAGGAAGGCACTTTTATGCGCACGGTCCTCATCGTTGTCCTCCCACTTCATGTTGTGGATCTGAGTAACCTGTCCGATCTGCGGGAAGCGCAGGGTGATGGTCTTCTCGTCGGAATCAATAAAAGGCAGGTTGTCGGCAAGACTTGGGAAACCGCCCACAACTACCTCACCGTTACGCGATGTTGGACTTTCGCCCTGTCGTAGCGCTCGTTGACGGCGGGGGTCGTGAAGAGTGAGCACACTTTTTATCGAGTTAGAGGCTACCCCATTTCCAAGAGCCTGGAAGAACAGCACCTGGTTTTCTCGGGGCAATTGGCGTGAGCCGGGGATCTCATTGCCCATCAGCGAAACGCGCTGGCTCTCAAGCGTGAATCCCGATTCTCCGTTAGCCGTTGAGTAAGCGATAGACGTGTTGGTACTTCCGAAGTCAATGCCCAAATCCACTGGTACGAGCGACTGCTGGCGCATCATCCAGTCATGCGGAAGCGGGGTGTCGAGGGCTGAGCTATAGTTGATCAGCAGATAGCCTCCCTCTTTATCCGATGGAGAGGAAAGGCGTATTCCCTTAAAGGGCGCGTCCGATCGATAGATCTCATACTTATACTGGTTATCTGCCACCTCATCGTCGCATTTCACCACCAGCGAGCTGGAGTTAAGCATTTGGGGATTGCCGTTGGGATCAACCGCAATTCGGAAATAGTTCCCCTCCATCACCCCAGTGAAAGGAATCGCTCGGTAGTTTTGTGATCTCCCGTTGTGAGGCAATTCGTTATATAGGTAATACTGGTTCCACTGCTTGGAAATGAAGTTGGGCCAGATTAAGAAGTCTTTACCTGAGATATTGAGGTTGGACGTATAGATCTTGCGGAAAGTACGTTCCGAGCCGTCAGTGGTACGGATTGTCAAGATTACTTCCAGATTATCGCGATTCTGTGCAGGATCATAGATGGCTTTAAGTGTAGAAGATATGGCACTCCCGTCAACCGACCTCCCTACCAGCGCGGCCACATTCTTGCCATAGACATTCAATCCCTGTGGGCTTAGGGGGAGAGCGAAATACTGCTTGTCGTTAGTGCCTTTTACATCGGCTACTAACGCCAGTATCGGCAGCTTGCCCAGATCTTTTTCCGGGACTGTCAGCCCCAAACGGGCAATCTGGGCATCTTCGGGAAGCAACAATTCCTTGGGATCGAATTTTACCGAACCCTCAATTTGGCTTTCCGACACCGTCCCTTCCACGCCGAAGAGTTGATCCTCATGGTAGAACAGTTGCTTAAATGGCCCTGTGAAATCGGCGCTTACAGGAGGTGTGCTGCCAATTGACAGCTCATATCCGTCAACGCGAGCCCTTTCGGCAAGCTCGTCCCTCCATTTCTCAAGTTCGCGGCGCACGGATGAGTAGTCCAGCTCATCATGTGAACCTTCAACTTGATCCAAGCCTTTGAGAATATATGCGATGTAGGCATGCAGTGTTGCCACCTCCTGAGGTTTCAGCTCCTCTTGGGGATCCTTGAACTTGCCATTTGAGTCCACCCAAGGATGGGTCGACTTATCCGTGGCATTGTAGCCCGAAGATGTAAAGAGCAGAGTCTCGGGGGCAGTGGCGCCTACCACCTTCCCATGATACTTTATGATATTGATATATGGCACATCGGGGCCCGAGGGACTGCCTATGCTCCATAAGCCTGTGCGTCGCATTAGCATGTTGCCGAATGCGCCCTTGGGCTCGTAAACGTTGCGGGTAGTGTTGATTGGCTGGTTGTCGCTATAGCGCAAATCTATCTTACGCACGCTTACATAGGCATAGTCAAGGGCCATGCATGCAATCAATCCGCGCCATTCTTGCACGAGCTGGTAGTAGTAAGTCAACAGGTTGCGTTGACCGTTACTGTTAGCGGCAGCGTCAGCTGCGCTCTGGTTGGCTACGTGGTTAAGAGCTGTGCTGAATAAATCCACTCGGGCGAACGCAGAGGGAATACCAGATACCAGCTCCCCTACATTAGTTTTGGCGCTTAGCTGAGGAGTGTGGATATTGCTGATGAACACCTGGGCGTTGTCCAACGGGGTCCAAGCATCCTTGGTTCCGTTAGGCACCGCATTAGGGTTTACATCTATGGTTAGTGTCTTATTGGCCATATCTTTATGCGAAATCGAAATGTTGCGCCTGGGTCAAGGCATTATACATATGGGCCAGAAACGCCTCCTTGAGGGTCTGGGCTTGTTGCTCGGTAGGGTTGGAGGAGTCGCTTTTAACCATCTTCATGAATCGGCTAAAACGTCGCTCAGAGGCTGAGCTCACCCCGAAGTCCTTATCCCAATGATGGTATTCATCCAAGAAGATGGTTCCGGGATCAATATCGGCCAGTTCCTGAGGATTTGACCGGAACGCTTCGGGAGCGAAGATGAACTGAGCGTTACCAACCGACTTATATATCTGGTAAATCCAACCGAAAACTACGGTGTTTCTAACGAATTTATAAGCGAACTCTTTGAAGTACTCGTCAATCTCGCGACATTGCTCATCGGAAAGATTGGAGTAGTCCTCAAATTTCATCTCGCTGAAGTAATTCAGGAGGTTGATCATACCGCACTGGGTTTCATCAGCGCCATGAAACTTTGATAGAATCATATGAGCCAACGACAAGAATGCTCCCAATTTGTTCTCAAATATCTCCCCCGCATGATTTTTGTCGCCTACAAAGCTGTTCCCCGTCAAGCGCATCACGCCATGGTCGTCCACCTCTACCGTGCGGAATACGTATTCGGCTACTCCTACTTTCGCAAGTTCGGGGCGCGGGACCTCGAAGAAGTCGTAGGCGGCGACTGCGCACATTAGTTCGGCCAGGTGACACGGATTTTTCTGCTCATGCCCTCCGGTAAGCACTTTTGATGCCGGTTGACCCTCACTGTAATTAATCTTCAGTTCACTGGGGAATCCGATGTGGTACATTCTCTTATACGTACTCCTTACGGTTTGATCCTTCTCATAGAAGCTCAGAGCCGCTTGGGAATTAATAGCGAAGTTGGTGGATTGCGCCACCACCTTATCCCCTTGCAGTTGTTGCGATGTGGCTGCGTTGAAGTTGAAATAGTCGGTGAGAAGCGTGGATCCGAACAACACTTGATTGAGGTTAAGCTCCTTGCCGTTAATCACCTTAAGGGCTTCGCTGAACGCCAGTGGGATCACCGGGATTGAAGAAGCGCCCGTGCCTCCGAAAACGCTTCCGAATACAAACACTCGAGCTTGCGCCTGGTGCTTGCTAATCAACTGTAAAAATTCCACGAGCTCCTTCTCCTGAGGCTTCACGTCCTTGCCACCTCGTTTCCAACTCAGTGCGGCCTCGATTATACCATGGTACATGAGCATTGATCCCAAATGGGTTTGAGCTCGGTAGCCATGGTCGAGGTGGAACTGTTGCACGGTGTCGCGGTCGAATAACAAATCCGACAGATCCTGATTGTCGGCTCGCTGCTCCTCGGTAAGATTAGGGGTCTGAGCCAAGGTTACCAATGTGCGACGTTTGGAATCGGAGTAGTCGGTAAAGAACTTATACAAATTGAGCTTCGCCGAGAAGAAGGTGTTGGAACGCGGTTGACCACCCGGAGTTGCGCTATCGTTGGTCTTTACCCGGTTGTAAAGGTTTATCAGATCCTCCACGCGGCCTTTGTTGCCATTGTTCTGGTCGGTGTCGAGAGTGAGAATATCTATGGTGCGGTTGTCAAAGAGCCCCGCCGCGCACAAGTGCACGAAGGATTCCAGGCAACGCATGCCGGTGCCCCCGATCGCTATCAAGAATAACTTATCATCCATGGCAGCGAGTTGTTAGAACCAGGTGCCCAATTTGGAGTTGGAGCAGATTTTGCTGATTGCGAATCCCACCAGGATAAAGGCCAAGAACACTACCCCAGTCGCGATATACACATGGTTCTCGAACGCTTGCTTAGTTACCGGAACCGAGATATCACCGGCCTTCCACACGCCTATTGCGAAGGTCGCCACCATAGCCAAGAGGCAGCAGAGCCAAAACCACACTTTGCGGGCTGCAGTGCCCGGATTATTGGGCTTGTAGAGAATCATGTTGGAAGCCGTGACAGCCACCAAGAAGAATACGATTAGGATAACCGCGCCCCACACGTAGGCGCTCATGATTGGTGCTTGTATCATTGTAGTATAATTTTATTGTTACTTTTATTCCCCATAGCTTCGCAGATAGTAGGAGTAAATCATTTGTCCTACAGGAGAGGCGTAGGAGGAGGTCAGCGCTTCGCTTATGGAATTAGCCAAGGACATATTCCCGGGCCACCCAAAAAACGAATGAGCCTCCGCCAATCGGGGACTGGCCTTGCTTATGACCACGTTGGCTCGTAAAACGTCTGTACCTAAAATACCCGCCGAGAACGTGCCGTCAAATTTCTCATCGAAATCGATTGATATCAGCTGCCACGTCTCGCCATCTCGGGCAATCGGTTCTATTTGAGCCGTCAGCATCTCATTTATCTCGGGGCAGTCCTCAGTGAGCGTCCTGACGGTTTCCACATCTGTGCTGTCACCGGCGGCCAGAATTGCTTCAAGCGGTTTCTGGATATCAAATACTCTCACCTCAACTCCTTGGATGTCAAACCCATCCTGTGCCTGAAAATCTATGGCCACATTGGTGAACAAATGCTCAAACTTATCGGAGCTGGGCACACCATTTTCTTGAAGAGCCTTCGCATTGGTCACAGCATCGGCCCAGCTTACCCCCAAGGGGTAATACTCGGCTCGTGTACCCACTTTCCAATCCAGCGATGCAAACTTGGCTTGCGCCCCGCTGGCCGATGCCGAAGGATTAGAGTAGCTCTTATATGCCACATCACTTCCGTCCTCAATCACGGCCGTCACACCGTCTATGCCAGAAGCGTTATGGTAGTTGCCGCCCTGTTTCAGTGAGGGGTAGCTTGATGCCATTGGATAGGCAAAATTGTTGCTACCCAAAACGAACCGGTTCAGCGGCACGCCGCTTTTTGAGATCGCTGTAGCCAACATTTGTCCCAACGCATCGGCGTTGTCATCAAACACCGCCAAGAACATCTTCTTCGCCAGCGACCCCTCCAAATAATCCCATTGGTAGAACGTGATATTATACCCCTTGGCAAGCCAACTGATAAACGCTGTTTTCGCATACGCTGCCTGCTGAATCATCCCACCGCTATATTCCTCAAAATCTGTCATCAAAAGAGCCGGTTGTCCTTTGGCTACTATTTGAGTCAATGCCTTCTCGATGGGAGCCGACAACTGCCCTCTATAATTCTGGGCATCCAACACATAGTTATATAATTGTGTATGTGACCCGCCAGGTAACGCCTCTATCTTATTCTCAGCTAATTTATAAAAATCGATTGCCCGGTTGCCGGCGCAGCAATCTATTATCGAACTTAATACCCGTTGGGCTTCCACCGATCCGTAAGCCGACAACATCCCATTGGACATATCAATGTACACAGCGGCCCCAGGCTCCATTTCTGAGCGGGTCCCGGTCAATTCGACATATCTGTCAACCTGGTCCCGTCCCACTTCAGCTTTGGAGTCGCTTAATGCAAGCCATAAGATTATTCCAATGAGACATAGCCCGGCTATTATCCCAAGGGCCACTATCAGCCCTTTATTGCCGCCAGATGATTTTTTGGTCCGGCTATATGCGCCTCCGCGTCCAGTTTGTCTGCGAGCCATAATGATTGGTTTAGATTACAGGTTTTTCCCGCTTTTTCCGACCCCGCAGCCCATCAGGTCACTATATAAAAAGGAGAGCGTGGGCCCGATTGACTGTGCTATCTGATAGTAGGCTCTGGACTGCCTCAGACGTAATAGCAAAATCGGCTCACGCTCTTGGCATATCTACAGAGCCGCAAAGGCTCATTAGATGCAACCAAGAGGGAGCGTCGGGATTGCTATTCCACGTCTATGCGAATTGTCCAGATTCACTATCGGGAATAGAAGCCAAACGCTTCCTATATGTAAAATGTCGGGTACGGCCTATGCCGCATCCCTAAATGCAAAGTTACGTTATTTTCACAATCTGACAAAATTTTTTTCGAAAACAGGGCAAAATTTCCATAAAATCGCGGACTTAAGGGTCCGGAGGGAGTGCCTACCAGCAAGATTTCCCGCAAAAATGGAAGCGAGGGGAAGATTGAATATTGACATTAAAGGGGAGACTAATCGTAGGTAACGAGTACTGGTTGGCGTAGCAGTAGAGGCAGCCGTGGGGGCAGGTGTTGTA
>JAJPXC010000108.1:16394-36608 GCA_021205635.1 Bacteroidales bacterium
GCAGCCGTGGGGGCAGGTGTTGTAGGCGCCGATGTCTTTGGACGGGATGCAGCCGCAGGCCGGGCGCTGGCCTCGGTCTTTGGTCGCGCCCCACAGGTAGGCTTGCAGCGTCATATCATCAGGTGCACGCTGGGCAATGATGTCGGGGTCTATGCAGCGACCGTGTGTGATTCCGTAACTGGAAAGGTCTATTCGTTCGGCGCAGGTGGTAAGTTGCATCGGCAAGTTGAGCAACTGTAAGCCACGAGCAAACCTCAGCATGTTATCCTCTGTCCATTCGTGGTAGTTTACGCCGGCGATTTGAAGGTTGCGGGCTACCTTCTTGTAAGAGGCTATGTCGGCGAAACTGAACACAAGGCGCTCAGTGTATCCGCTGAGTTCTCGCGCCAGTCGGTTGACCTTTTCAAGCAGCTCGTCAATGCCGATTTTGTCGGTCAAAGTCAGGGGGTCGAAGCGCCACACCACCCCTCCGAGGCCTAATTTGTCCACCAATCGTCGAAAAGTGTCGATACGCCTCCGCAACAGTGGCACTCCCGGCTCCAGCCCCTCAGCCTCATAGTCGTTGAGGGTGTACTGGATATAGCAAGGGACAGGGAGTTGGTCAAGTCGCTCAAGCAGTGGCTCGGGATTTTTCGACCAGAACACCACAAAGCGCATTTGGGAAAAACTGACGTAAGATTTCACGCCGTTCCAGGGATTTCGCCAGGCGCAATACCCGCACTTCAACCGGTTGAAAAACCAGTCGGTGTAAAAGGCCGGTATGTCGGTTGCCCGGCTCGCCGAGATGATCATCGGAGCGGTGGCTTCGACCAATTGGCCCGATTCAATGTATATCTTTTCCTTCAGATCCTTCATTCCGCGAATTTACAACCGCGATAGTGCCCAACCCGAACACTTTACAACGCGAAGATAAGTTATAAAGAGGCTAAATTCAAAAGATTTTTAGAAAAAATTTTCGCTATTGGGTTGATTTCCCGAGGGGAATGACGTAACTTTGCGGAGCGTCGAGGGGTTGCGGCCCCGGATGAGGTAAAGCGGTACAAGAAATCGCCAATACGCTGATAATCAGCATGGAACGCAAATGCTGACCCTTGCGGGGGAATTGCAGGAGCGGTTTTGTACCGATTATATGGGAAAAGGGCTTAGGATGAGGGAGATGCGTGAAATGCATCGGCAAAGTCGTCGGTGGGGCATTTCTTGCCTGATTTGGGGGACGCTGCTGTTCATCGGGCCGGGACTAGCCTCTGGAATGTTTCGTGGAAGCGAAGGAATTCCTGGACGAAGTTGGGGGTAAAGGGGCATGGATTGGTCGATGCGAGAGCGGCGTGGATTTCAGTTAGGGGCCAGAAGCGGCCGCCGTCGAGCTCGGCGGTGGGGCGTATAGGGCCTTCCCAGGCGGTGAGGAAGGGGTTGACAAGCTCGCACTCGCGGTCGCTTTGAAAGATGTAGGGAGAGAGTGGCACAGGGGTAAAGCCCCCGATGCCGAGTTCTTCGCGGGCCTCGCGGCGCAAGGCGTCGAGGATGGTTTCCCCGGGGTCAACGTGTCCCCCCACGGCGGTGTCCCAACGGCCGGGCTGAATGTCTTTCCACATTGGTCTCAGTTGCAAGTAGAGTCGCCCCTGAGGGTCAAATACATGGAGATGCACCACGGGGTGTAGCAGCATGGAGCCGCTATGGCACTCGCGGCGCGTTGCCGTCGCTATCTGTCGCCCTTGCTCGTCAACGATCGGGAGCATTTCTTCGCTATTGTCCTTCATATGGGGGCAAAGGTAGCGATTTCCTTTGTCACAAGCAAGGGAGGGCTGGGCAGAGGCTTGGGGATTAGGGGATGTGGAACTTGAAGGTGGAGACGAGGTAGTTGCCGGGGGTGAGGCCGCGGTAGAGGTTGGTGCCGGAGTGGACGGTGAGCTGGCGGATCAGGCGCCCGCTCATGTCAAACAGCGGCAGGGTCAGTTCCTGGGAGGAGTCGATGCGCAGGGCGCCGTCCGAGGTGACGGAGAAGCGCAGGCCCGTGGAGGCGAGGTCATCGATGTCGTCACCGTCGCCCTCGGGCACAACGTCGTCGCCCAGGGCGAGGATCTTGATGGGCGAGGATACCGACTGCGGGGTGGTGACATAGACGCGGAACGGAGCCACGTAGTCGCCCTGAGAGCCCCAGACGAACTCGGTGCGCACCTTGCCCGAGGTGTCGTAATCGTCGCTGATCATGTAGGAACGGGCCGAGGCGATCTCCTCGTAGGTATAGGTGCCGTGGAGGGAGTAGCCGTCGGAGGTGGAGATCGTGGCGGCGGGGTTATCGTCGGTCACTTGGACGGTGAGCGGTGTCTTGGCGGAGGTGGCGACGTCGCTCGAGGCGGTGAGGTCGAGTTCGGTCGACAGCACGTTGGAGTACGGGCGGTAGGTGTCGGTCAGGTACTCGTAGACGATCTTCTGGCCGAACGGCTCAGGCTCGCCGCGGCGTTGCTGGAAGATTTCGCCGCTGAGGTCGAATTCGTAGTACCGCGAGCCGGGGAAACTGATCAGGTAGGGCACGCGCGAGGTGATGAACCGGTAGCCCTCGTGCTTGATGCCCGCTGAGGTGTACATGTTGTGCTTCTCGACGTAGCCGCGTGACGAGTAGGCGTAAGTAAACCACGGGTTGGCGTAGTCGTAGTCGCCTGTCAACTCGGTGAGGTCGTCAATCGTGCCGATGAGCGATCGGGCATGGCCCGGACGGCAGAAGTACAAGCCCTCGCCGCTCTTGTAGGAGGCCAGCGAGCGGAGCCAGTACTCGTGGAGAATCTCGGAGGAGCCGTAGAAATGAGTCAACTCGCCGTGGGAGCGCACGTCGTTGTCGCGGCCCGAGTTGTCGTAGGCCATCACGCGGTTGACGGCGAACGGCAGGCAGAGGCCGTCCCAGCCGCTGTTGCCCTCGGAGTAGGCCTCAGGCACGCGCTCGTACCAAGCGCGGCGGGCCACGCCAAACTCCTTGGGGGCGTTGAACGGCTGCAGGTCGACGAGGTGCAATTGGTCGTCATTGGCGGCGAAGGTCCAGTCGGTGGCCGATTTCACCAGAAGGTGGCCCTGGATGTCGTTCTCAAGGGTCTCCTCGGTGTAAGCCAGCGGGGCGAGCCACGAAGTGACGGTATCGGTGTAAACGAGCAGGTTGCGGGTTACGCGGTCGTGCTCGTCGGTCTGGTAGTTGCTATCGATCTCGAGCGAGGCGATGCCGAGGATAGTGCTCTCGGGCAGGTCGCGCGAGGGGGTGTAGTAGATGTCGCGGCCGTCATCGGTCACCCACGTGCGGGCCGGGGTCATGGCCGAGCCGGATCCGTAGTCGCGGAAGTCGGAGAAGTCGATGGCCGTCAGACGCGGGTCGGTGGCCACGGCGTCAACGTTGAAGTGGAAGCCTTGGTCGACCTTGGAGCCGAGGAATCCCGAGGTGCGGTACACGCGGTTGTCCTCGCGGTAAAGCGAGGGGTAGGCCTGCGAGCCGGCCAAGTCGAGTGTCTGGCCGAAGAACAGGTAGTCACTCGGGAAGATCGGCTCGAAGTGGGAGTCACGACCAGTCACCACGCCATCATCGACGTAGCGGGAGGCCTCCTCGGGCTTGCGCTCAAGGGTGAAATTGTGGGCCGTGGAGGCCTCGCCGCGGGCAAGGCTGCGGTAGTTGAGATAATTGGGTAGGTCGTGGGTGCGCAGTGCCTCGGCGGTGCCACCATAGGCGGCAAACCGGTAGTCGCCGTTGCCGTAGTAGTCGTCGAGGTAGGAGGTAACCCATCGGTTGTCCTTGCCCGCGTAGCCGTCGGTGATGTTGCCTTCCGAGTCGAGGTCGTGTTCGGTGCCACCCAGGGCCACGTAGCGCACCTGCAGGTATTCGCCGTTGAGGTTATATGCCACCTTGCCGTGCAGGAAGTCGCGCGAGGAGGCCGCGGTGGAGGTGTTGTAGGAGCCGCTGAGGGCCTTGGGGTCGTAGAAGAAGCAGTTGTCGGTCGTACCACCCGTGACGTTGATCACGCCTTTGGTGTAGGAGCCTTTGCCCTGCATCACGAAGCCGGTGTTGTACACCTGGCCCGCGTTGTTGTAGAGCAGCGGCTGGCCCTCGGGGAGGGTGATCGTGTGGCCGTTGCCGTGGAATTCGCCCTTGAACGTGGCCGAGGTGCTGGCGGCGCTCAGGTCGTCAACGGTGAGGTCGTTCAAGAGGTAGAATTTCAAGCCCTCGGCACCCGCGGGATGGGCCTTGAGCGACGTGCCGGCGAGGGTGACGTCCTTGGTGGTCTCGCCGAGGTACTCGACGAAGCGATTAAGGTCGGCGAGGTCCTCGATGTAGATGCGGGCACCCTCGACGGGAAGCAGGTCGAACTGGCGCGTGCCGTCGGTGGCATTCATGCGGTGGTAGTTGTGCACCTCCACGTTGGGATAGGTGGCGTCGTCGGCCGTTCCCTTGGTGAAGTCGAGGCCGTTGATATTCATCACGTATTGGAGGTCCCAGCCGTTTTGGTACCAGTAGGCGGGGAACTGCACCTCGGCGGTGGTGGCACCGGCCACGGCTCCGTCGTCGGTGTCAACCAGCTTCACGGTGGTGCCGTTGGGCGACTTCAGTTGCCAGTAGGCACCGGCCACGGCCATGGTCTCCTGGTCCATCTCCACCTCCACGTTGGAGGCGTTGGCGTAGATCAGCTCGCCGGGCAGGGCGCAGTTCTCGATCACGGCGTTACCGGTGATGGTGGGGCCGAGCAGGTAGCGGATGGTCAAGTTGATCACGTAGTGGAACTCGGAGGAGCCAGTGGTGGTAGTCAGCGACAGGCGCACCTTCTCCGGCTCTTGCAGGTGGGCGTAGTAGTAGGCCGGAGCGGCGTTGTCCATGTTGTCGAAGAGCGAGATGCCCAGCAGAGGCTTGTTGGGCGACGCCTCGGTGTTGGTGTAGTTGTTGGAAGGTATGGAGGCGTTGGCTAAGGCGTCCGTGCTGCCCGTAGTTGAGCCTGATTCGAGGTTGCCACGTGGAATCATCACTGCGTAACCGGTCTTGGCCTGCGTCGAGCTCAGGTCGTGGGCCGTCGATGGGTCGTTGTCGATAGTGAGATACAGGAAGTAGTTTTTCTCGTAGTGCTGCGAGCCGTCGGCCTCGGTCACAAGCGTGGAGATGTTCTGGAGGTCGGAGGTGTAGGTATCGGTGTTGAGCGACTCCCAGTTGACGCTCTCGAGGGTGAGTTTCGAGCCGTCCTGCACGCCGTAGAGGTAGATGAGGTTGTCGTTGTTGTTGAGGGTGAACGGCAGCGGGTCGGTGTAGGTGTAGGCCGTCAGCGTCACATTATAATAATAGTTGGAGCCGTTGACGTACCAGTAGTGCACCTCCTGCAGGTCGTTGCAATCGCCGTGGCCAGCGTCAACCGCCTGCGTGCGGGGTCCCATAGAGGATGACGAGCCGGTCCAGTTGTAGTAGGAATCCCAACCCTCGCCCATGGGGAAGCAGTCGTCGTAGACGTAGTTGTACTTGCCGCTGTCATTGCCGGTCACCTTGTAAGCGGCACCGGGGAACACGAAGTTGCCGGTCGACTCCAGGAAGTGGTTGGGGTCCTCGTGGTGGTTGAGAGCATAGATGTAACCTCCGCCCTCGTCCATGGCCAGAGTCATGAGTTTGATCTCAAACACGCCGTTGACGGGACCGAAATAAGTGTCGTCCTCGCCGTCGGCGTTCTTGCCGGCGCCCTGGATCTTGAGCGTGTAGCCGTTGTTGATACCGATCATGTTGGCGGCGGTGCCGATGTTGCGCTGGTCGAATTCGAGCGAGGTCAGGTTCTTGATCGCTTGATAGGTGTCGTTATTGAGGTCGCGGTTGGCGTAGTAGTTCTCAATGCGGTTTTTCTTGTACTCGCGGTAGGAGAACGTCGAGGGAAGGTCCACGTAGTCGTAACCCGAGGTGTCGGTATTGTCGGTGTTGACGTGGGTGTCGTCGTTGTCGTGGCCGTAGTCGCTCACCGAGTAGAATTGGCCGTTGGCGCCTCGGAAGGCCTGGTCGAAGCTCTCGGAGGAGGTCAAGGCGGCCACGTAAAGCACGTCGTGGAAGAAGCCCACGTAGTTGCGCGTGCGGGCCGTGGTGTGGAGCGTGTTGTACAGGCCCGATTCCTCGCGCGTGCCGGGGTTGAGCACCGACGTTGCGGGGATGGAGGAGTGCATTGCCAACTCGCCGATACGGGTCAACGAGTAGTTGGTGGCGTCGATCGAGTTGGTGGCGAAGTCGTTGGCACCCTCGAGGAACAGGCAGCAGTCGGTCACCGAGAACAGGTCGAGGCGCTGGGCCGTGTTCAGCAGCTTGGGGTATTGCGGGGAGTAGTCGGCGTAGCCGTAGTAGGCGAGGTCGCAGTTGCGGAAGCCCTCGACGTACACCTTGCGGCCACCGCCGTATATGCCGCCGTCCGATTCGATTTCGTAGAAGGTCACGCCGTAGTAGTCGCCACCCGCGGCCACGTCGGCGGCTGTGAGCACATGCGATGACTGGTGGACGTAGTAACCCTTGTGGGCCACGCCATTTTCATCCTCCATGGTGAACTTGCCGTTGGCGTCCTCCTGGAAGATGTAGCGGCCCATGATATCTTGACCGACGGAGACGGTAACAGGCACGTAGTGGCCAGTACCAATGGTGATGTGATCCTTGATCTCGGCGCCGCTACCGGGGGCAGTGGTCAGCTGGGTACCCTCGAAGTCGTTTTCGTTGTAATCGGCGGTCGAAGTGTTCAGCGGGTTGCGGTTCTCGATGTTGTCCCAGATGATGATCGACGAGTTGCCGCCGTAGTCGTAATATTCGGGGAGGTTGTCGCGGAATTTCTGCACGGTGAACTGGCCGGCGAGCGATGCCGACGAGGTGGAGGTGATGAAGCCGCCACCATAGATGTTGCCGTGGGCGAAATACTCGTCGCGGGTGTCGCGGCGGCTCTTGCCGTTGCCGATGTAGATGTCGATATCGTTCCAGGTGATGTCGTTGAAGGTCGTCTGCGTGTTGTTGTGACCGTACTCCTGGGGGGTGTCGTTGTCGACGAAGGTGAAGTAGTCAGCAAAGACGTCCTGGAGCGACTGGCCGGAGGTTTGGGACGAGAAGCTGGAGAGGTAAGGCTGGTCGGTGGGGTCGAGGGCATTGAACAGGTTGACCGACATATATTCCCCCTCGCGCAGCCAGATGTCGCAGAGGATGGCCTCCTTGGAGGTGATTTCCGAGTGCTTCCAGTCGTCCTTGGCGGCCGAGGAGAGCTCGTCGGTGCGGCGCAGCTTGTAATGACCACTCTTTTTGCACAGGTAATACTGGGGCCAGCCCACGATGATCTGCGTGGAACCGTAGAGGGTGGAGGCCTCCGAGCCGCCGTAGAGGTTGCTGAGCACCATGCCGTCGCGCACGGCGATCTCGGTGTTACCCACAACCACGCCTTGCTGGGATCCGCCGAAGACGGTAGCGGCCGAGGGACTTACGTCATCACCGTCGGTCCAATCGGCATGGAGCTTGCCGGGGAGCATGTGCAGGCGGATGTCGCCGCGCACCTCGGTGTCCTTGCCGTAGCCGCCACCGATCAGGGCGAACGAGCGGCGCTGCAGCTTGTCGATGCCGTTGACGATGATGCGCTCCTTGGAGTAGTTGAGCGTGGAGAGGTCGAAGGAGCCGAGCTGGTCCTTGAAGTACTCCTTGATCAGGTCGATGTCCTCGTCGAGGGTCGTTTGGTCGTACTCGGCGGTCAAGTCGCTGTAGAGGTCGATGTGGACGTTGCCCACAGTGCGACCCGAGTTGAAGCAGCCTCCGAAGATGGAGCATTTCCCCTCGGGGAAGTAGATGTCGCCGTCTACCACGTCGAGGTCGGGCACGAGGGCGATATTGCGGTAGTCATTGTCGACGGGGTAGAGGATGCGCATTGGACGGAACTTGCTGCGCACCTGCAGGTACACCTTGTCGGTCAATCCGTCGGCCAGCGGGGTGGTCAAGCCGCCGATATGGGTTACGCCCTTGTAAGTGACGTTGGCGTTGTTGGAGCCCCCCACGATACGGTTGAAGATCACAAGGTCGGAGGGGAAGGTGAGGTCGATGGTACGGTCGGTGAGCATGGAGCCGCTGTTGCCGCCCACGAAGAAGTCGCCGATGTAGGCCTTGGTGAGCGCTGAGCGCTCCGAGGTGTTGTCGGTGATGAGGTTGAGCTTGCGGGGGAGGCCGGTGGTCTCCACGGCGCCCATGTATAGGTCGAGCATCTCGGTGGAGGCGCCCAGGTTGATACCGTTGAGTGCCTCGGTAACCTCCATCATCGACACGTCGACGAGACTCTCGCCGTTGGAGCCGAGGTAGACGCCGTTGAGGGCTACGTAGCTGCCGATGTTGAACTGGATGTCGTTGGTCGTGGCCGAGTTGGCGTCGCCGTTGACGGTCGAGGAGTTGCCGCCGCAATATACGTTGCCTCGCACGAAGGCCATAGCGCCCTCCTTGCCCTCGATCGAGAGCTTGGCGCGGTCGACGTTGGGGCGATAGGCGTTGATGGCTTGCAGGCGCTGGCCGTCGCTGGGGCTTTCGCCGCCAAAATCCCCCTTGCGGGGGAGCACGAAGTAGCGGCCGACGTAGATCGAGTCGTAACGCTCCTCAATGGAGTGTTTCTCGGGGTCGAGCGAGGGGTCGTACTGGTAGCGGTAGTTGCCGTTGCCGGCGCAGTAGACGTTGCCTGAGATAGCGCCCGAGATCTTCACGCGGGAGCCGTGGTAGACGTTGCCGCTCACGTCGTTGCCGCCATATACGTTGTCGATGACACCTTGGTTGATTTCCAGGGTGGCGCCGTAGAAGTCCTCGCCCACGGTCACCTCGTTGCCCAATTCATCGACCAGCTTAGGCTCGATGTCGCCCACGCGTCCACCGCCAAACACGGCGTCGGCGTGGAAGTCCTTGCTGTCGATTTTCAGCGACAAGCCCTTGCCCGTGGCTGTGGCATCATCGGGATCGACGGGGGAGAAATATGTCATTTTGCCGAAGTTGCCACCCGAGTAAACCGAGCCGAGGTGTCCGCTCAGCAGGTTCCACGTGGGCTGAATGTCCATGTCGGCCTGGTCGTTGCCTCCAAAGAGGCGGTAGATATGGTACTTGAAAATCACCTGGTCGTCGCCGTCGGCGATGGAGGTAGAGGTTACCTCCTCGATTTGCTCCTCATCGGTGAGGTGGAAGGTGTTCCACACGCGCAGCAAGGCGTCGGTGCCGTCGAAGCCCGCGCGGGCGTCCATAATGTCCTTCGTGGGGTCGTAGTTGACGTTGATGTTGGTCTCACGGATAATCGTGGACATGTCGCCACCGCCGTAGACGTTGACCATGGTGCCACCCTGGATGTCGAGGTAGGAATTGTCGACATGGGGCACCTCTAAGGGAGATGAGCCGTCCTTGGTGCTACCGGCGAGGTAGATTTCCGAGGTGTGGTTTTGCTCGCCGGAGGCCATGATGAACGTGCCGTCGGTGTAGTATTGCTCGCCTTTGTGCTCGCCGTAGTTGCCGTTGGAGCCGGCATAGAGGTTGCCGATCAGGGGGAAGCCGTTGTAGCCGTTGACCGAGCCGGGGGTGTCCTTGCCGGGGTTCTCCTCGTCCTCCTGCTGCACCTGGCCGTCGAGGTCGCGCTTGCGGGAGCCGTTGGAGGTGGTGGGGTCGCCTTGCACCTCGTAAACCTTGACGTAGGTCGAGTATTCGTCTAAGGGATCATATTTGGGGTCGCTGGTGGCGAGGGGTTGCACTTGGATGTTGCCCGAGATGTCGTTGCCGCCAAATACGGTGCCGGCGATCAGGCGTGCCCCACCCCAATCGTATTTGAACTTGGAGTAGTCGAACGACTGGAAATTCTCATCGCCAAACACTTGGTCGCACAGCTCCACGTGGGAGCGTCCATAGAGGTTGCCCAGACAGGAACCGCCGTAAGCCTTGTCGACGTTGCCCGAGAAGAGCAAAACCTCGGTGGCCACGGGGGTGTAATCGGAGGCGTCGGTGTCCATGGACACGCCCACCGAGCCGTGCAGGCCACCGCCGTAGATGGCGCCGAACACGTAGGATGTTGACTCGTTGCCCATGTACTTGACGTGGGTCATGCCGTTGACGTCGCCACGACAACCGCCGCCGAACACGTTCATACCCACGAAGTTGTTCAACAGGTTGACGTAGGTGTCGCCGTCGATGCGGCTGTCCTCGCCATAACCGCCGCCGAAGACGCGGCCGATGTTGTGTTGGAGCGATGAGATGTCCTCAAAGGTCTCGGGGTCGCGCTCGCTCAGGTGCTCGCCGATGGTGTTGGAAAGCACAGTCACGACAGCATCGCCCTGGGTGACGCCGCTCTCGTAGCAACCGCCGTACACCACTCCGCCGTAGTGGACGAAGTGCTCCGAGGGGTCCTCAACAACGCCCTCGTAGTCGTATTCGCCCTCCTGGGGGTCAAATTGGCACTTGGCGGTCAATTTCAGCACCGTGTAGCCGTCGCGACGCTCGCGGGGGCCGCAGTAGGCCACCTCGTTGCCGTGGGCGTCCTTGGTGTAGGCCAGAGCGTAGCGGGCCTTGTCGAGGTTGTCGGCGTTGGGGAATGTGAGGTAGGAGGCGTTGTAGGAGCGCGGGTAGATGGTGGTGCCCGCGTCAGTGCCGTGCTGGAGCGTGTAGGAGGTGGTGTATTTCTTGGCCTCGTCGCTCATGAACGTGGTCCATGGAACGTCGTTTTTGTCGAGGTTGTAGAGGTCGTTGTAGACGATGAGGTAGTAGTCGTAGGAGGCGTGGGTGGCCATACCGCCCTCGAAGGTGTAGTGGAGGTTGTCATCGGTTTGCTCCATCTTTGTGTAGTTGTCGGAGAAACCGTAGACGCGGTTGGTGGCCATCTCCGAGCCGCCCACGATGCGGTCGAGCACGGTGATGCCCTCGGGGAGGCAGTAACGGTAGATGGAGCCTTTCTTCTCGGGGTCGGTGGCCGTGGAGGGGTCGGAGGTGGGAGCGCCAGCGTCGTAGTCCCACCACATGACGTTGTTGTTGGTCATCGAGCCGCAGGAGCCTCCGCCGAAGAAGTTGCCAAGGATGATGTCCTCAGCGTCGTACTGGTAAAGGGCCAACTCGCCGGGCAACCAGCGCTTGCGCTTGACGTATTCGTTGCCGTCGGCGTCGAAGTCGGTCACCGGCTTGCCGTCGGCGTCGGTCTCAAATGGCATGTTGTAGAACGTCAACTCCACGTCGCCGTTCATCTCGATATTTTTGACGTAGGAGCGGAGCATGTGACCGCCATAGAGGCCGAAGTTGCCGTCGCGCTTTCCCGGCTCAGGATAGCCGGGAACGTAGTATTTGAGGTCGGTGTTGTAGTACCAGTGATCGTAGGCCACGGCGCCCATTTTGTCCAATTCGGTGGTCTTGGAGCCGTCGAAGGATGAGAGGGTCACGCCCGAGGGGACGGTGTGGTTCTCGTCGAAGCCGTCGCCCTCCGAGCCCATGTAGAGGGAGCCGCCCACCGTGACGTGGGAGCCGAGGTTCATGTGCAGGAAGCCGCCGCGGGAGAGTCGTCGCGGGTCCTCGAACGGCAGGGCCGTGTTCCACTGGCCGATGGTGCAGGAGCGACCGCCGCCGAAGACGTCGCCGAGGATGGTGACGCGATCCTGAGCCGAGTTGCCGCTGATGTGCATTGTCACCTTTCCCACCATGGGACGGCAGCGGTAGACGCGTCCGTAATCGTTTTCATTAGTGCTACCGGGGGTCTTTCCGGGAAGCAATGCCTTGCGGTACTGGCGGTCGGGGCCGTCGCCATAGCGCGCCCAGCCTGGCACGTAGTAGCCCCGGTAGTGTCCGTTGCCCGCACCGTAGACGTTACCCTTGACAGTGCCACCGTTGAGCGACATGGTCACGCCCTTGTTGTCGCGGTCGGTGACGTCGGCGCAGAACAGCGGGCCACCGTCGGTCGATTCCCGACCGTCGCAGAAGTCGTGCTCGTCGGTGAAGATGTCCCACCACTTGTTGGTGCCCACGATGCCCTTGACGTCGTTGCCGCCATAGATGTTGCCGGTGACGAACAGGCGGGCGTTGCGGGCTGCCACAGTGGCCGAGTCGGTAGGCTCAACCGAGCGGTTGCCGATGTGCATGCGGCCGTTGTCGTGGACGTATCCCATGAGGGCGCCGCCGTAGATCTCCTTGATTTGGCCCTCGCGGACGAACATCTCGGTCTTGTTGCACTGGGCGTAGAAGCCGCCGCCGATCACCTTGCGGATTATCGGGGAGCCTTGGATCTCGATGTCGATGTTGCCACCCACGTAGTGGTCGTAGTCGTCGAGCGTGGGGCTGGTGAGGCTGCTGACGGCCGTGCCGCTGGCGGTGGCCCAGTAGCCCACGTCGCCCGAGTAACCGCCACCGGCCACGTCAAAGAAGGTCTGACCCATGGCGATGGAGGTGATGTCGTCGAGGCTGGGCTCGGTGATGGAGTGGCGCAGCGATTCCTCGGTGATGTTGATGTCGACGCGGGCGTTGCCCTTGACGAGGGTTTGCTCGCCGTAGCCGCCGCCGTAGACGCAGAATCGGCGCACGGTGATGTCGTTCCACAGGTCGGTGAACACGGCGTTTTCGCCCAGGGATTCGGTGTAGGTCAACGGCGAGGCGGTGATGTTGACCTTGGTGTTGCCGCCCACGTAGCCGTTGTGGTAAGCGCCGCCGTAGATGTTGAAGTTCTTGGTCTCGATTTCGTTGGTGATGGGGTTGACGCCTTCAACGGTCTTGGAGAACTGGCCACCGAAGATGTTTACCGTGGCATCGCCCTCGACATTGGCCGAGGTGTCGTCGGAGCCAAGACCGCCGCCGAAGACGCAGTTGCCGATCGAGCCGTTGGAGATAGTCACCTGGGTGTTGCCGCCAAGCCTGTCGGTGGCGTCGGTGTATTGTCGCAAGTCGGAGAATCGGCCGCCGCCGTAGATATTGCCCTCCACGGTGCCACCCGAGATTGTCAACGTGGCGTCGCCGTAGATGTTGCCCATTTCGGGGTATTTCTCAATGCCCATACCTGCGGCGTAGACGTCGCGCTCTACGGTGCCGTCCTCGATGTTGACGTGGACGTTGCCGAAAATCTGGGCCACACGGGTGAAGTCGTAACCCGATGCAGCAGCGTCGGCATATTCCGACGCGCCCGAGCCACCGCCATAGATACTACCCGTTACCACTACCGGCGAGGCGCCTGAGGGGTTGGGCAAAAGGCGGATATAGGCGTCGCCGTAGAGGTTGCCGGCCAGGCCGATCTTGGTGCCGTCCGAGAGTGTGCGCAAGGCCGCTTTCTCATAGTTGGTAAGAGAGTTGGAGTATCCGTATCCACCGCCGTAGACGCTGCCGTTCACCGTGCCGCCGTAGAGGTTGGCCTCAACGTAGGTGTCAGCCAAGTCGAGGGTTGTGGAAACGTCGTTGCCGTCGTCATCGGTTGACCGTCCCTCGGTGTCGTAGATAACCATTGTGGGCACCGAGCCGGCAGCCGCGGTGTAGTCGCCGTACGACAGTGAGCCGTTGGAGTAATAGGGGATGAATTTGTCGGGGGTATAGCTTTTCTCGTCGGTGTATTTACGGTTGTAATCCCAATCGTGGCCGATACCTGTGACACAACCAGCGCCACCGGTGTAGAGGGAGTAGGCGCTACCGTTCTTGCCGATGGTACCGTTGTAGAGGTTGATAATCGAGCGACCGTACATGTAAGCATCCAGTGATGTGCCCTCGCCGTCGCAACGTCCGATACAGCCGCCATAGAGCTGGTCGATGGAACCTCCGTGGATGTTAAGCACGGTGGAGCCGAAGAACGAATCGGTGGGACCATTTGGCACTGCGTGGCCATAAGCGATGTTGCCGGCGGCGAATCGGCCAACCTGGCCGTTGTAAATGTCGGCCACCACATCGGCGTAGACCGAGCCGTCGGTCTGGCCACCCACAATCAAGCCGATTTGAGTGTTGACAGCAAGGTTGTCCCACGTGGAGGTGTAGCCGTCGGTATACTCCAGGTCGACTGTAAGGCGCGAACGGCATGGGGCCCAGGGCGAGCCGAACACGTGCCGGGATTTCGTCAAATCCGTACCATTCTTGTCGCTACGCGACCCGCAGATGATACGGCCATAGTTGCCTGAACACAGCTTTACTGTGGTCACTCCCGGCACCGCGTTCCACGTATAGGTGATGTCGTTGTCGGGGTTGGTCATGTCGTTGTCGTCGTTGTATCGGCCAAACACCAAGGTGAAATTGGGGGCCAGGGCATCCTTGTCCAAGCCAGCCGATGCGGCATTGCCCGATTGACCAATGCGTTGGAAGTGACGCATCCTCACGCCCGAACCCACCTCGAAATCGTGGTTGTACATATACAGGCAGTTGTATTCGCCGCCAGTAGCCCCGCCATGGTCGTAAATATCTAGTTTCTCCACCTTTAGAGGGGCTTGCAGGGTAATGTCCCATTTGCCCGATTCTCCGCGTCCAAAAGTGCCACCCGAGATATAGGCGCCGTTGGCACCGGCCAAGGTGGTGGGCGTGGCGTATTTGCCTGCACTGCGGGACGAGTTCACCAGATAGCTGTTGTTTTTGTAGTATCCCATGATCACGATCATGTTGTTGGAGGTGCGTCCACCGTCGGCGTAGGAGGTGAGCAGCTCATAGGCGCGGTCGATGGTGCGCACGGCGTTCCAGGGGTCGTGACCGGTGTTGATGTCCAGTCCGGCAGGATAGTATTGGTTGGTCTGGGTGCTGTAGGGGGAGAAGTTGTGATATTCCGAATTGGACATCGTCTGGGCGCGGTCGTAGAGGTAGATCACGTTCACCGGGCCGATGATGTCGCTCAGCACGGTACCCGAGGTGGTGGAGAAGGTGAAACGGTAGTATTTTTGGGAGTTGACTTCGGTCAACTCGTCGGTACGGGTGCCCGATCCGCTGGCCGAGTGGGTGGCGACGGGGGTCCAGGAGTTGTAATCGGTGGGGTCGTCGGTGGCTTCCCAGATATAGGTGCAATTGGAGGAGGAAGTGTAGAGGTTGTCGGCCACATCGGGGTCAACGCCGCGCCACACCACCTTGGCGGTGTAGCTCGTGAGGTTGCCGTCGGCGTCGGTGTTGCGGTCGAAATCCACGGCGAGCTGGTTGAAAGTGACGATTGTCTCACCCGGGAGCTCTCCCTCGGGATCGCCCACTACGTTGTACAGGCGAGCGCGCACCCAGAATGCCGAGGTGCGGTGCAGGATGTTGGGGTGGATGATCAGTCGGGTGCCTACCGAGTCTACCCGATAGCAACCGTAGCGGTCGATGAGGAAGTTTTTGTCGGAACTTACGTCAGGGCGGTAATATGGACCCACCCAGTCGATTTGGTAGCCCGAGGTTTCGTCCTCGAGGCCGTAATTGTACTTGCCGCTCACGCTTTCGTCGTATCCCGCGGGCAGGGGGGTGTATTGGCCGTTGATGGTGTTCCAGCCGCGGGGCGAGGTGATGTCCGAGGAGTCGTAATCGGGGTTGGCCACGAAGTTGGCGCTCTTGCGGTCATCGCTGGCGCCATCGCCGGGGATGCGGTAGGTCCACTCGATGCGCCATTTGTCGCGATTCTCCTCATCCAGCCAGTCGTTGCCATATTGGTCGACCACCTGAGCGCGGAAAATCAGGGGTTTCACCGAGGTGTCGTTGATGGTGCCGTGGGTGTTTGACGCGGCGAGGTAGTGGGTGTTGCCGTCGCTGTCGATCACCTTGATGCCCGAGGTGTTGCTGTCGTCGTAGGTATAGGTGACGTCGTAGCCGGCCTTGGTGGAGAAGTAGTCGGAGGCCTTAAACTCCTCGTATTTCTTGGTCGAGGGGTTGTACTCGTACATTGCCACCTGCAGGTGGAGCTGCTTGACCACCTGGTCGACGTATTCCAGTCCGTCGGAGTAGAGGAGATAGGAGGTGCCGGTCTCGGTGTCGTAGACGGTAAGGCGGATGGTGCCGACGAAAGTGTTGACTACGTGGGCTTTACGGACATCGCCGTCGTTGATGTCGGTACCGGTAGCGTCGGCCTCGTAGGCGCTACCGACGAGGTCGGCGGCCACACCGTTGACCACGGTCTGCCACTCGCAGGTGATGTCCTCGAGCATCGGGTCGTCGAGGGAGTAGGTCGTGCCGCCGATGGTGAACTCGGGGTAGAACACGTAGTGGTCGTTGGCCTCGGTTGTGGTGTTGACGGCGATTGTGCGCTCGATGGTCACGGTGACGGGTTCAACGGCGATCGACTGGGTGTCGACCAGGTCGCCTTCCGCGTTAATAAGCTCGAATTGGATTGATTGGTAGTCGTTTACGTTGCTTGGTAGCACAATCGAGCATTTGTCCTGATCGCAGGAGAGGGTGTAGCCGCTTTGGGTGCGGTTGGGGTTGGCGGTGGAGTGGGTAACGACGTTGGTGGAGCCATCGGCGAGGGTTATGGTCCAGCGGAAGGTGTAGTCGTTGGATGAGCGGTAGTTGTCGATGGTGGCGTTGAACGTGTGGAGGCGCGAGCGGGAGAGGGTCACTGTCGGGTCCATGACGAAACGCATGTAGGTGGCGGCGGCATTCCAGCCGAATGTCACCGAGGGGTCCTCGTTGTTCTTGCTGAGCATGGCGATGATGGAGGCTTGGCCGTCGGCGGTGTTGGGGTTGGCGTAGGTGCCGTGGGAAACGCCTTGCCAGGCTCGCATGGCCGTGGGGTCGTTGTAGGTGAATTTCACCTCCGAGGATGAGCCTTGGTCGAGGGTGCGCACGTTGCAGCGCGAGGACACGGCCAAGGGATAGGTGTCGGTGATGTCCTCGTAGGTGCTCGTGGTTGAGTCGTAGATCTTGTAGTCGCCAAACATTCGCTCGTTGGCGAGGTTGACCAATTCGTCGTTGATCTCGGCGGTGGCGCCGCTCAGGACGATGAAGGAGGCCGAGGTGTTGGCCGTCTGGTTGTCGGGGTAGATCACCTCCCAGGCGTAGGCGTTGGTGGTGTTGGTGGCGTCAGAAGAACCGTTGGCTCGCGAGTGTCCCACGATGGGGTTGATGATGCCGTAGGGGGCGTTGATCGTGCCGCGGTAGAAGCAAGAGGTGGGGAGGTCAGAGTATTTGCCGCGGCGCATACGGCCTACGATGCCGCCCACGTCAAACTGCATCTTCTGGCTGTCGCTCACGCCCGCGCGGTTGACGGCGTTGCTCATGTCGATGTCAACGTCGGCGTAGACGTTGCGGATGGTCACCAAGCCGCGGGTGGTGCTGGAGATGGCGTTGTAGGAGGAGAAGCCCGAGGTGATGTCGCCCACGACGCCTCCGATGTAGTAGGAGCGGTAGCGGGGATCCTCGCCGCCGTCGTCGATGCGCGAGCGGGTGATGAGGATGTTTTCGATGTTCACCTCACGGGTGTTGTTGCGGTCGGGGGTGATGGCTCCGGCGAGGACACCCACCTTGATGTCCTGAGAGGAATTGACCTTCGACCCGGCGTCGCGGGTGACGACAGCTTGGTCGATGTGGAGGTTGCGCACGGTACCGGTGAGGAAGCCGAAGAGGCCGGTGGCACGCTTGGTGGCGTCGCCGACGTCTCCCCAGTTGAGGTGGAGGTTGCGGATCACGCAGCCGTGGCCGTCGTAGGTGGCGCCAAACGGCTTGTGGACGGCGTTGTTACACTCGTCGGTGGCCGAGCCGTCGGTACCGTAGCCTATGGATGGAAACAGGTAGCCGCCCAAGTCGATATCATCTTTTTGCACGAAGTAGTGGCCGTAGCTCCACAGGTCGGGGTTCTGAGAGAGGTAGTAGAGGTTCTCAGCGGTCCAGATCTGGTAGGGGTCGTCCTCGGTGCCCGAGCCTTGGGGGAAGGGCGTGGCGGTTGAGCCGTCCCAGGCGAGCGAGGCGAAGGGGAGAAGCAACGTGAGGGAGAGAGCGATATGTCGAAGAGCGGTAAGTGTCATATACCGAGTGAGTTATTCGTTGATAATGATGTATCCGTCGACCGTGGGGTCGTTGTCGGAGAGCACGTATAGATAATCGGGTGCGATAAGGATGTTTACGTCGTAGTAGTAGCCGGCTTGGAGGGTGGAGGAGATGGTGATCTGGGAGGAGTTGACGACACCCGAGCGCGTGGTGACGCCGGCCTTGTCGAGGGTGTCGTAGGTGATCGTGATGGGGATAGCACCGGGGGCCTCGACGGGGAGCACGTAGAGGCTGGCCAGGGGCTGATATTCGGTGGCGTTTAGGTCGACGTAGCTGGCACCGTCGTCGTTGAGCAAACTGACGGCGCGTGGGCTTCCAGCCCGCGAATCACTAACATAACTAATTACTTGCGAGCCAGTGGAGAAGTCGACAGTGATGGAGTAGAGGCCCTCGGGCGACGTTACGGTCATCGAGAGCAGGCGGACAGTACGCAGCTCGGCGTATTCCTCGGCCACGCGGTAGCAGAAGCGCACGCGGGCGGTCAAATGCTCCAGAGTGAACGGTACGTGGGGATTCCCGCTCGCGCGCGTGCACGTATAGGCGTGCATGGCCTGTGCGACCATGTAATCCTCGGTGCCGCAGAGGGGCAGGTCGCTGATGGTCAACGACTGGAAGCCGGCGAGATTATCATCGGAGGCCGTAACTTGTGAGGATGGTAGCCACGGGGCGTAGGCGTAGAAGAGGTAATCGGTGTTGTTGTCCCAGAGCTGGATAGGGGCATAGGCCCATTCACTGGCGTAAGGCCAGGAGGCTATGGCCGTGGTGAAGGCATCGCCGAGGGTGTAGTACATTGGCTGGTTGTCGAAGACGGTGGCTCCGGTCATGTAGCCGAAGACACCGATCGTCTCGGGGGTGGTGGCGGCGAGGGTGCTTCCCGCCCGGGGAATCCCTAGGGGAGCCGACGTTCGACGGCCATTTAGGGGGGCCTCATCGGAACGCGAGGTTGTGGCCGCCTCCCAGCCCAGGGTATTTTCTGTGGTGACGCCCAGGGTGATGGCGGTGCCAGAGGTGTCGAGCGGCTCGTCGCCCGAGTGATGGCTCGAGCAGGAGGCGCCCAGGAGGGCTATTAGGGGGATTATATAGATCTTATTCATTTTCTCTTTTTATCGAAATTTTTCGCTAGATATCGAATTTTTCGCTAGATATTGATATATATCCATAGACATCGCTAGAAATCAAAAACCGTTACTGTGGGCGGTCCGAGATGGCCCGCCTTCCTTTCTACCAGTCGGTTTGGGTGATGTCAATAGAGTCGCCGGGCGACCAGTCGAGGGCGGTGACGTCGATGTCGACGAGGATCGGGTCGGCGCTGGCCCGGTTGTATATGAGGTAATAAATATATTTCTTGTTTGGTTGCCAACCGTCGTTGACTGTGATATTTACGTCCACGTCCTCGCCGTCGATGGTGAGGGTGACGAGTAGCTGGATTTTGCCGGCTGGGGATTGTGGAATCTCAACCCGGGAGCCGAGCATGGCTGACGTCTCGCGGGAGACGGCGCCGGAGGTGTCAATGGTAAAGCCTGTTTGCGAGGGGATTATCTCGGTTGCGGTAGTGGATGTGGGTACCCAGGCCTCAGCGGAGAGCCAGGTGGTGGATGTGGGGGAGTAGGTGGCCCCGGTAGAGATGCCATCGGGGGCGGTCACGGCGAAATCGGTGACTGTAAACGCTTCGCCCTCAGATGAGTAGATTCGAAACTCGATAGACGAGAGGATTCGATGGAACACCAGCGGAACGTCGGCATACATGGCCGCTAGCGTGGCGTAAGCTGTGGATTCCGAGGTGATAAGGTCGTAATCGGCGTATGAGGAGCCGGATGGGACGCGGGCGTGGCGAGCGACGGCCCAGTCGGTGGTCGAGGCGACGTTGCCGATGACATTCAGCACATTAGGGTAGCCGTCGGCGGTAAAATTGACCTGCGATGAGGTGGCATAAGGGGCCACGGCGGCGAAGTCGTAGCGGGTGGCCGCGAGGTCCCAGTATTTGAGCGTCTGCGTGCCGATGCCATCGTAGTACCAGCCTGCGAGGTAATTCACCCGATAGGAGGCGTTGAGGTCGGTTTCCGAGCCCATAACGATGTCGCCTTGGGACATGGAGGCGTTTTTCCAGGTCTTGACGGCGAAGGAGTCGTAGAGAGATTCAAGGGACGAGGATTCGGCACGGGAGGAGGAGCCACCGGGGTTGAAAGCGATGGCGCGCTGGGTAGGGGCAGGAGCGTCGCCGCCGTGGCTGCCACACGAGGTGGCAGCCAGGGAGAGCGTCGCTATGATTAGGTGTAATCGGTAATTTTGCATCGGCGATTTCGGTAAATAAGAATTCGGCGAAA
>JAJPXC010000140.1 GCA_021205635.1 Bacteroidales bacterium
TTTCGCCGAATTCTTATTTACCGAAATCGCCGATGCAAAATTACCGATTACAGCTGAATGAAGGTCTACGTTGCGGAAAGTGAATCCTCAATATAAATTCCTACCGCTTATTTGAGGCTGTGGAAGGCTTCGGCAAGCCGAATCTCCTCGCCTACTACATCCTACACCCAGCCCGGACGGGTCGGCAAGCCGACCGCGCCAGGACTGCGCTACTTGCGCGGGGTCGGCAAGCCGACCACCCTCTCAGTTATATCCCATATAACACAAGTTTTTACTCTTGCTTCACCCTTGATTGTATAACCAATGCTTCACTCTTGATTGTATAACCATGTTTCACCCTTGATTGTATAACCAATGCTTCACTCTTGATTGTATAACCATGTTTCACCCTTGATTGTATAACCAATGCTTCACTGTAACTACTCACCGAAAAATTTTTAACCACGAAAAACACAAAAGGACACTAACACGCCCTTTGTAAATCCGAATTTAGGCTCGTAAACTCGCTAAAGAACACAAAACCATCCTGATGGTTAGTGTTTTTGGGAGCTTGCGACCCTTTTCCCCTCCTGGGTTATGTGTTTTTTGTGTTTTTCGTAAAATTTTTTCGGTGAATTGTTACTGCTTCACTCTTGATTGTATAGCAAGGTGTAAATGAGTATCAGTTTACAATATATCTCTCCCCTCCTGTCCTCTTATATTTTCTCTCTTGGGGGCAGGGTAGGGGGGTTATGGAAAGTCTCAATGCAAAGTTAGCGCGTCGTCAAGGGGCAACGTATGTCATTTTTACCATTTGTCCCTATAATTATTTCCCAAGGGGGGAAGGGGAGTGAACTCAGTGAACTGTGAACTGAACACTTTAAGTGCTGAAACCCAACAGGTTAGGCGTACAGTTCGGAGTTCACACAGTTCACTTTCTCATTTCTGGTGTACGGTTGTTTGGTGATGGGGGTAATCCTTCGACTGGGATTATTAGTGAGGGCTTGTGCTTTTAACTAAAAAAGCGTTGAGGCTAATGTTGCGAGGAGCTTACGGCTTGGTTGAACTCGTCGCTAAGGATTTCGAAAAAGTTGTGCTGGAGGGCTACGCTGATGCGCAGCAACAGGTTGGAGTCGATAGACTGTCGGCGATAGATGCTGTAGATGTTGGTGCGGTCGCAGCTTAATTCTTTGGCCAGCCAACCTACGGTTTTACCCTGGCGCTCCATCTGTTCTTTGATTGCTTGTCCGAGATCTATCATTTTTGTGTTGAATATTCTGAGAATTGAATTTTGCGAGAACAAAATTACAATCAAAAAAATGACCACGAATAAATTTCCGTGGTCAATTCTTCACAAGTATAGCGTTTTTGGATTTTTTTACAAAAATTGAATGATTTTCGGCACTATCTTGTAGGAATCACGGGCTGAGCGGCCTCGTCGGAGCAAAGCACCACAAGCAAATTGCCAACGATCGATGCTTTTTGGTCGTCGCCAAGCTTCACCACTTTGTCGCCCTCAAGGTGCTCCAAGGCCATCTTGACGGTGGTCACGGCTCCTTCCACAATTTTCTCGCGAGCCGAGATGATGGCTGCCGCCTGTTGACGTTTGAGCATTACCGCCGCGATCTCGGGGGCGTAGGCAAGGTAGTTGATGCGGGCTTCCACCACCTTGATGCCGGCGATGGCCAGGCGCTCGTTGATTTTGCGCTCCAGCAATTCGTTGATTTCCGAGCCTCCCGAGCGAAGGGTGAGTTCGTCGGGGTTGCCGTCGTTGTCGTAAGCGTACTGGCCTGCTACCTCGCGCAGGGCGGCGTTGCCCTGAATCTCCACAAACGAGCGATAAACGTGGATGCTGGTCGAGCCTTGGGTGTCGAGGTCGAACACTGCCTTGTAGGTATCCTGTAGGCGCCACACGAGCACCATGCCGATCATCACCGGGTTGCCCGCTTTGTCGTTCACCTTGATGGGCTGGATGTCGAGGTTGTCGAAGCGCAGCGACAGCTTCTTTTTGGTCATAAAAGGGTTGACCCAATAGTATCCGGCCTTCTCAAACGTGCCCTTGTACTTGCCGAAGAAGATGAGCACGCAGGCTTGGTTGGGCTCCAGCATAACGAAGCCGATAGGGACGATGATGGCCGCAAGCAGCATCAGTCCGCCCAGGATAAACGAGGCCACTGTCTCGTTGGCGATGAGGAAACCGCCACCCACGAGCATACCAATTTCAACGACCAACATCAGGAAGCCGTTGATAATCATTCCTTTGTAGTTGTACTCTGAGTTTTTATTCATTGTATTGTCTATATAGATTGTTGGTTGATAATGTAATAACGAGTTTTGCCCTTGCGGTCGGTGAACGGCAGGTATAGCCCCTCGGAGGGGACAGTGTCTCTCACCATTGAGGGGAGGGGATTGGCGTCAAGGTCGCGGTCGAGACTTGTGGGGACTACAACCGAGCCTTCCATCACGGGATCTTGCCATAGGCATTGATAGGTGAACGGCTCCACGAAAGTTCCCCGCGAGCTCATCCCTTTCTGCCAAGGCGAGGCGGTATAAACTGGCAGCACGTCGTAGTAGATGGTCTCGCCGGGATGGGAGCGCATCTGTCCCATCAGGTAGTTGTACTGCTTGTAATAAGGATATTGGTAGTAGTCGGCCATTGCTCCTTGGACGATGCACAGCACCAGTACCACTACCGCCCAAATTGTTGCCCGATGCTCCCGTGGGTTGGCGAAGAGCGACACCCAAGCCACCACCGATAGCAGGGACGCCGCGAACGCTCCCCGGGCGGCGGCTCCTCCAGCGAGATGTATCACCAAAGCCGCCAAAGCTCCTACCGATGTGATCACCAATACAGGCGAGGCCACATATTGCCGGTACCAGCCTCGGCCGTTGGTGAACAGCCCCGCGATTAGCACCACCCACAACGCCAGCGTGGGCACGTTGCGTTTGAGCACATACACGGCCGACAGCTTTTCCCATCCGTTTTCCCCGGCCATTCTCGCCGTCATTCCCGAGCCACAAATAGCCACCACGGCCACAGCAATCAAGGCCAGGACTATTATGAGAATTGCCCAGCTGGGGGCCACGGTGAGGCGCGGGTGCGCCGCGTCGTTTCCAGCCCTCTTCTTCCCTATAATCACCCAAGCAATCAACCCGCAAGCCAGCGCCAACGCGAATTGCTCGTGCCACCATCCCAAAAGCAGGGCCAATGCCAAGGCCAGAATAAACCTTGGGGGCGCCGTGCGACACGGTTCCACCGCGCCGTTTTTAGACACCAGCCATATTATCACCATCATCAGCGCTCCCGGAAAGATGTAGCTGAAAGCGAACACACCCACCCATAGGTTGTTGCTCCAAGGCAGCACTATGACAATCAGCAACCACGTGAAGGCGAGGGAGGTCAGGCGCTTGGATCGGGGCAGCATGGAGGCGAATCCGATCATCACAGCCATCGCCAAGCCCGCCATCAGCCCCCATAGCCAGCGTGGTACCATCAGCGACATCACGGGCGCAATCAGGTTGGGAAGACGGGCGTTATCGTTATGGATCACCTCTTGAGCGTACTGTATCAGCGCATCCCACGAAAATGCCTCGCTACCACCGTTGTAAGTGCGGTAGATATAGTCGAAGTTCAGCGAGTCGTATTCCCAAGGCACCAAGTATCCCATCATGCCGTACACGGCCACAGCTCCAAGGAGCCACAGCCACCAAAAGCGCTCAAGGCGGGATATGTCGCGGCTAGTATTCATCGGGGTAGTAATAGTAATATCTTAATCGGCCCTTGCGGTCGTGGAAAGGCAAGTAACACATTTGGCGTCCGTTCTCGTCGCAATAATAGAATGGGGTAGGGGTATCGGGCGCTGGCACCGTATCCGATACCATCTCGGGCAACGGGTTAGCGTCAAGGTCACGGTCGAGCCTCGTGGGCACAACCACTGAGCCCTCAAGCGATGTCTCCTCCCATAAGCATAGATATGTGAACGGCTCAATCCATGTGGCGCGTGAGCTCATTCCGCGTTTCCACTTTTCCACATGGTACACGGGCAGCACGTCGCGATAGATCGTTTGACCCGGATGCGCCTTTATCTCGGCCATAATCTCGTGATACTGCTTGTAGTAGGGATATTGGGCCACGCAGGCCATAATTCCTTGAGCGTAGCATAGGAGGATTATAAGGATTGAGAGAATGGTCCACTTCTTGCGGTCGAGGACGGGCTTGGCCAGAGCCACCAATGCCACTATAGCCATCAGCGTAGCCGCGAAAGCGCTGCGTGGTGCCGCTCCCATCACCAGATGAATCACCATCGCTGCCAACGCCCCTGCCGACATTATCACTACCACGGGCCGCGAGCAACACCATCGCCACCAGCGTCTACCACCCACCACCAAGCCAAGGATGAGTATCGCCCACAGCAGCAACGTGGCCGAGTTTTTAATCAACACCAGTTGCACGCTCGACATCCTCGCCTCCACGCCAGAGTGGTAGAATCTCACTATCATCCCCGGACACGACAACGCCACGATCGACACGGCTATCAACGTTACCGAGATGGTAAGAACGTATGCCAAGCCTAGGGGGGCCGGCCTTGTACGGCCATCACTAGCCGGTGATTCTCTTTGTCCTATAATCACCCATGCGATCAACCCGCAAGCCAATCCCAGGGCGAATTGCTCGTGCATCCACCCCACGATTACGGCTAGAATAAAGGCTGCGGCTATCCTTGGGGCCACGGCGCGACGCGATGGAACCGCGTCGGCCCTTCCTATCACCAGCCACGCCAGCACCATCGTCAAAGCGCCCGTGTAGATGTAATTCAGGGCGTAATCGCCCACCCACACGCAATTGGACCACGGCATCAGCACAATCAGCATCACCCACGTCATGGCCAACGCTGGCAACCGTCGCGCGCCCGTCAGCACAGTGGCAAAGCCTATCATCAACGCCATGGCCACGCCCGTGAGCAGTCCCCACAGCCAGCGAGGCACTGTCAGCGACATCACAGGCGCCACGATATTCGACAACCGGGCGTTGTCAATCTCGGCCAGCTCACAGGCATACTGATACCAAGCCGACCATGAAAAACCCTCACTGCCACCGTTATAGCGGCGATAAATGGCATCGAAACGGAGCGAGTCGTACTCCATCGGCACCATCCACGCCAAAACACCATAGATGGCTATGGCTCCAAAAAGCCACAGCCACCACAGGCGGTTAACGGTCACTGAGGGTTTACCCATTGCTACCCTATTTATATGTTGCCCAGCGTATTAGCTCCTTGATTGTGGGCTTTTTGCCGTACATGAATATTCCCACGCGGTAAATCTTGGCCGCAAGCCACACCATCGCCACAAACGACGCGTACAATATAGCCAGCGACACCCAAATTTGCCACCCGGGGATGTCGAACGGCACCCTCGCCAGCATCACCATCGGCGACGTGAACGGGATGAACGACATTATCACGGCCAATTGGCTCGAAGGGTCGTTGACAACGCTGATGGCGAAAATCAACCCAAGAATAATGGGCAGGATGGCGATTATCTGGAGCTGGCCTCCGTCCTGCACGTTATCGACTGCCGATCCCAAGGCCGCGTAGATGCCGGCGTAGAACAGGAATCCACCGATCAGGAACAGCAGGATGTAGGCGCACATCGACAAGATGTAACCCATGTTGCCAAGCGACGCCAGGGCTTGGATCATGGTGATATCGGAAGTGGCCGCGTCGGCCTCCAACGTGCCGGCATTGTAGGCCGCTACCTCGGCCGACAGCTCAGGCGACATGAATGCCGGGAGCATTAAGCCCGAGATTGCCAGGAACACCAGCGTCCACAGCACCACTTGCGTCACGGCCACCAGGCACACGCCGATAATCTTGCCCATCATCAGTTGCGCTGGCTTTACCGACGATACCACAATCTCGAGCACACGGTTGTTTTTCTCCTCGATAATCGACATCATCACCATCTGGCCGTACATAATCAAGAACATATAGAGCACAAACGCTGTGCCGAAACCGATAAGCGTGCTCAACAGCGTGGACGACTCGGTGGCCTCGTTCTTCTCGTTGATGCGGAGGGTGGTAAGGTTGACATCGACCTTCACCTCGTCGAGGATTTTGTCAAGATCGGGGATCCCGTAGCCTTCCATTCGCTCGTGCTCGATTGTCGATCCGATCTGGCGGCTGAGATCCATGAGCAACTCTTGGGGGGCGGCGTCACGGGAATAGAATTTCACGTTGTCGGGCTTGGACACCACATCGGCGCCAATCACCACAATGCCGTCCCAGCGGTCGGAAGCCACCAGCGAGTCCAAGGGCTGCTCGATGGACACATAACGTGCCAGGTCGTCGCTTACAAGGGTAGGGGAGATGGCTCCCGAATAATCAACCACGGCAATCTCCTTGGTGTCGGAGGTGTTGAGGCTCATAATCAGCGCGGGAGCGGCCGACAGAAGCAGCATGAACACCGGCATGAGCAGAGTGGTGATGATAAAGCTCTTTTTCTGCACGCGCTCAAGATACTCGCGGCGTATAACTAGTGACAGATTGTTCATTGCGCAAGGGTGTTGTTTTGGTTGACGGTGTTGATGAAAATCTCGTCCATGGAGGGAATCACGCGGGTGAAAGCGTTGAGCGTCACGGCCGAGTTGGCCAGGTCGACTACCTCTTTCACAGCCTGGTCGTCGGTAAGCTCAAGGGTGAGCTTACTACCTAGCGCACCCTCCTCCGCCGACAGCTTGTAATGCTTCACCCGGTCGCCCAGGGTGTCGAGCAGCTTTTTCTGATCGCCCTGAAACTCCAACGCGATCAACCCCTTGGAGGCGTCGCGGCGTATCTGCTCCACGTTGCCCGAGAGGATGTTGCGCCCTTGGTTGATCAACGTCAGCGAATCGCACACACGCTCCACCGAGTCCATGTTGTGGGTGGAGAAGATGATGGTGGCCCCACGGTCGCGCAGCTCCAGGATCTCGCGCTTGAGCACGTCGGCATTGATAGGGTCGAAGCCCGAAAACGGCTCGTCGAAGATCAGCAGCTGGGGCTCGTGAAGCACCGTCACTATGAATTGTATCTTTTGGGCCATGCCCTTGGAAAGTTCTTCCACTTTTTTGTTCCACCAAGGCATGATGTCGAATTTCTCAAACCATTGGGTCAACCGCCGCTTGGCCTCGCCACGCGACAATCCCTTCAAGCGCGCGAAAAACATCGCTTGCTCCCCCACTTTCATCTTTTTGTACAGTCCACGCTCCTCGGGGAGATAACCGATAGAGGTGACGTCCTCGGCGGTCAGTCGGTGCCCGTTGAGGGTGACCGTGCCGCTGTCGGGGGCGGTTATGTGGTTGATAATGCGTATCAAGGTGGTCTTGCCTGCGCCGTTGGGACCTAGGAGGCCGTAAATCGAGCCTTTCTCCACGGCGAGCGAAACGTTGTCCAAGGCCGTGTGCCCCGCATAGCGCTTCGTCACGTTGTCTACTTGTAATATTTGCATCTTGTGGTAAGAGTTTTCCTTATTAGACGCGAAGTAACATCAAAAGTTTCACTACCACAAAATTTAGGCGAAAATTCCTCCATTTGTAGAGTCAACAAGCAACTGCAAAATTAATCAATTGATTTGAAGAACACTC
>JAJPXC010000024.1 GCA_021205635.1 Bacteroidales bacterium
AAAATACGCAGTGATCCTTGTCCAAGCAAAAGATTTTAAATGAAAGAGCCGTGGCCACCCTCACCAAAAACTAATGATCGTTATTGAGGATTATGAAATTTTTATATACCTTTGCAAAAAATAATCCTCATGACTCGCCCGGAAGCTGTTGAAAAAATTAGAAAGGTGATACGCTCGGTAGCACCTACAGCCGACATAATCCTGTTCGGGTCGGAAGCTCGAGGCCAAGCGCGTCGGGATTCCGATTTCGACGTGCTTATCCTTGAGGATGGTGACGCTATTACCCGTACCCGTAGATTGCAGATAGTGAATCCTCTTTACGACTTGTCGTTTAGCGACGGTATCGAGGTGAGCCCCATTGTCCAAACGAAAGCGCAATGGAATAATCGCCCCTTAGTAACACCTTTCTATCTCAACGTCCAACGGGAGGGGATTAGGCTATGACGGAGAGAAAAGGTCTTTCCCTTGAAGAAAGGGATGCACTTATCAAATATCGTTTGGAGAAGGCTGACACCACAATTGACGATGCTGAAAAAGCATTGCAATATGGCATATCACCACGTACTATTAAAAACTGTTTATATTACGGTTGCTACTACGCTCTCAGGGCATTAATGTGTAAGACTGGGTTGACCAGCAAAACTCACGAGGGTGTGAAAGGGATGTTTGGCCTGCATTTTGTCAAAACAGGGAAAATCGGAATTGAATACGGTAGAGCCTACAGCGATTTTATGAACGCTCGTCTTACAGGGGATTACGATGATTTTGACATGGAAATAGAGCTTAATCAAGAAGATGTCGATTTGGCGCGCCGATTTGTTGCGGAGATCAAGCGCCTAATCTCCAGTGAAGATTAACCCCATTGAAGGTTTGGCTTCATTCCCCCATACGTATAAAAAGTGAAAGTGCACTTCTTCACAGAAGCGCACCTCCCTCATAACCAAAATTCAAGTATATATTTTTCTGTCTAACAATCAACTTTTTGCGGCTGAGCTACCCATGGTGAACCCATAGCCGCGGATATGTACGCTAAAAAGTAACGTCGCTCGCAAGGCCTCCTCGCGAAGCCACAAAGTGGTAACAAAATGGGAATTTTTAATCACTTATCACACTGGGCTTCCTGGACTATTTGCTTTGCACTGCAAAGTTAAGGTTAAGTTTTCACGTAGCAATGCAAATTGGGCGAAATATTTGTTAATTATTATTAATCGAAGAGTAGAGGCTTGAGGGGGGCGTCCAAGAGCCGTCGCGCCAGGGCTGCGCGGACGTTCTATCTTGGGTCGACTCCCCAGTAGAGCTTTTTGCGGAGGGTGGAGGTGAAGTAATGGTCGTGGGGCTGGACGACGCGGATGGAGAACGGGGCGAGCGACAGTCGCAGGGGGGTGCCGGTGGGGAGGGTGAGCGAGCGGCCGTCCAAGCTGACGCGATACGACTGGGAGGCCCGGGCCTCGGTGCGCAGCTCGATCACCGACTGGTTGTTGACCACCAATGGTCGCATCGTCAACGAGTGGGCGGCGATGGGCGAGATCACCCAGTTGGTGGCCGTCGGCTCGATGATGGGTCCGCCCACCGAGAGGTTGTAACCGGTGCTACCCGTGGGGGTGGAAACGATCAGCCCGTCAGCCATATAGGTGGCCAAGGGATGCTGGTCGATATGGGCGTCGACGGTGATCATCGAGGCGGTGTCGTCCTTGAGTATGGCCACTTCGTTGAGGGCGTAGGGCCAGGTGTCGATGGCTCGACCGGGAATCTCGACGGCGAGGAGCGAGCGGCTCTCGATGCGGCAACGGTCGTCGATCACCTCTTTTACCATGTCGAGAGCTTTCTCCACAGGCACGGCGGCGAGATAGCCGAGATGGCCGGTGTTGATTCCGAGGATGGGTATCCCTTTGTCGGCCACCCAACCGGCGGTGCGCAGGAAGGTGCCGTCGCCCCCGACGCTCAGGGCCAACGCTGCCGAGAAATCGTGGCCGTGAATCACATCATTGACAATAGGAGGCTCGCCGAGCGCGCGGCATAGGTAATTGAAGAATGAGGCCTCCATCTCTACCCACACGTTAAGCCCGGCCAGCTCCTGAAGGAACCGCGCCAGCTCGACCAGATGCTGGTCCTGATAGGAATTTCCGTAGATGGCGATTCTCATTAGTGGTGAGTGGTGAGTGGTGAGTGGTGAGTGGTGAGTGCCTTTAGCCTTTATCCTTGATCCTTTACACTTCGAGAATTCGTAATACCTCGGAGGCACGGTCGCGCATTGCCTGGGTGGTGGGGCCGAGGGGGCCTCTAATGGACAATACGCGGTAGCCGTAACGCTCGACGCTGCGGGCGACGCTCTCGCCGTCGAGGCGGTTGACGCGCAGCGAGATCATCAGGTCGCCGACGTCGTCGCGGCGAGGATGGACGTTGAGGTTCAACAAATGGGCGTCGCAATCCTCTATGGCGCGTGCCAGCGACGACGCGCTGTAGTCGCCGGGGGGACAGGTGACCAGCAGGTCGGTGGCCTCAACCACGGTGGCCGGAAGCAGCGACGGGGCGTCGCTCGCGATGGCCGTCAAGGCTTGTGAAAGGTCGTCTACCAAGGGCAATATGTCATCTTTTGCGCTCAAATGTTTCCGTTTTTTATAATTTCTGATTACTTTTGTAGCCAAATTCTTTCACAAATTTACGAATTTTTCTCGAAATACTTAATATTTCAACAAACGATACATCAAAAAAGATTGTTTTAAGGTAAAAACCATTGTTTAGAGAGATGACAAACCTTAGTGTAAACATCAATAAAATAGCCACTTTGCGCAACGCGCGAGGTGAAAACCTGCCATGCGTGGAGCAGGTGGCACAGGATTGCGAGGCGTTTGGCGCCCAGGGCATCACCGTGCACCCGCGACCCGACGAGCGCCACATCCGCTACGCCGACGTAATGGCCCTGCGACCCTTGGTCAAGACGGAATTCAACATCGAGGGCTACCCGTGCGACAAGTTCATGGACTTGGTGCTGAAAGTGCGCCCCGAGCAAGTGACCTTGGTACCGGACGCTCCCGATGCGTTGACGTCGTCGGCCGGCTGGGACGTCGCCCCCAACATGGAGCTGCTAACCTCGCTGGTGGAGCGACTGCGTGACGCGGGTATCCGCTCGTCGATCTTCGTGGGCACCGACATTGAGAATATCAAATTGGCCGCCAAGACGGGCGCCGACCGCGTGGAGCTGTACACCAAGCCGTACGCCGACCTTTATCCCCGTGATCCCGAGGCTGCTGTAGCCCCGTTCGTCGAGGCCAGCCGCGCCGTCCACAAGGCCGGACTGGGAGTGAACGCCGGGCACGACTTGAACCTGGAGAATCTGGAGTTCTTCCACAAGCGTGTGCCGTTCCTCAACGAGGTGTCGATAGGCCACGCGCTTATCTGCGACGCCCTCTACCTGGGCCTGCACGAGACCATTAAGCGCTACCGCGACTGCCTGAAATAGTAGGCCAAGGTCCCCACCCCCCGAAACGGGGGCTTCCAGATAGCGCCTTTCCTCCTTTAACTAGAAACTAGAAACTAGAAACTAGAAACCAAAAACTAAAAACTAATCAACTAATAATCCAATATGTTATCCACAATTTTGCTACAAACGACTACTGTTCTTGCCGATACCGTCGCCACCGACGTCGCCGCTATCCACGAGGCCGCCAAGCAGGCCGTTCAGGAGATGTCGGTGTGGGAGCTGTGCCTCAAGGGCGGATTCCTGATGATCCCCATCGCACTGCTCCTGCTCGTCTGCATCTACATATTTATTGAACGCGCGATAGTGATCAACCGCGCCGCGCGTCAGGACGATTCGTTCATGAAGCGCATCAAGGACTATATCCACGAGGGCGAGATCGAAAGCGCCCAAAACCTTTGCCGCGCCAACGGCTCCCCCTATGCCCGCCTGATCTCCAAGGGCATCAGCCGCATCGGCCGACCGATGAACGACGTGCTCGTAGCCATCGAGAACACCGGCAACATCGAGGTGGCCTCGCTCAACAAGGGTCTGCCCTGGCTGGCCACCACCGCCGCCGGCGCCCCCATGCTGGGCTTCCTCGGCACCGTGATTGGTATGGTTGAGGCATTCTACGGCATCGCCTCCCAGGGCAACACTGCCGGCATCTCCTCGTTCTCCGAGGGTATCTACACGGCCTTGGTGACCACGGTGGCCGGCCTGGTTGTGGGTGTGTTGGCACTGTTCGCCTATAACTACCTTGTGGCCCGCATCAACGTGGTTATGAACATGCTGGAGGGCAAGACAATGGAGTTTATGGACCTGCTCAACGAGCCGGCCTAACATCAAGTTTTCAGTCTTCAGTTTTCAGTCTTCAATATTCCTGGGCTGAAAACTGAAAACTGAAAACCGAAAACCCTTGATTATGGCACTGAAACGACAAAACAATATGATGGCCACGTTCTCGATGGCCTCCATGACCGACGTCATATTCCTGCTGTTGATCTTTTTCATGGTCACATCGACATTTGTGTTCCCCACGGCGCTGCAGCTCAACCTGCCGCAAAGCTCGGAGCAGACTGCAATCAAGCCCGGCACGCGCGTCTACATCGACCACGACCGCAAGCTCTACGCCTCCTACGGCGACGAGCAACCCCAACCCGTAGAGGATGGCAACCTGCTGCCCTTCCTGCTCCTTGCCCAGGAGCACCAACCCGACGGCTACATCGCCGTGTACGCCGACGAGGAGGTGCCCTACGGCGACATCGTGAAGGTGCTCAACGTGGGCGCCCAAAACAATCTCAAGATGGTGCTCGCCACCAAGCCTACCCCCACTAAGAAATGAACGATCCCAAGAAACAGTCGCGACGCGACCGCATAGTGGCCATCGCCCTGACGCTGCTGCTCTACTTGGGTATCATCGCCTTGCTGGTGTTCACATGCCTGCGCTTCCCCCCTGATGGCGAGCCCCTGCCGCTCCCCCAGCCCGAGGAGGACGGCGTATTGTTCGGGGGTGAATACGTGATGCTTGGCGACAATCCCCAGCTTGACCTGAGCGAAAGCGATCAGCCCGCCCCCACCGAGGGCGAGGAAGCAGCCCAGGACGGATTGGACATGGAGGACGGCGGCGAGGCGGCGCCCGAGCCTGCACCCCTCCAGACATCCAAGCAGGAATCCCCAATGAAGGTGAAGGAGAAACCTAAGCCCGAGAAGACCGGCCCTACCAAGGAGGAATTGGCCAAGCAAGAGAAAGAGCGCAAAGAGAAAGAAGCCGCCGAGCGCATTAAGAATAAGGTGAAATTCGGCTCCGGTGGCTCCGGTTCGGGCCAATCCGGCAGTCCCGACGGCAACGCCTCGACAGGAGCCGTGGCGGGTTCGCCTGGTCACAACCTCTCGGGGCGCACCATCGAGTCGTTCACCAACCCCTCAAGTACCCTCTCCGGCACGATACGCGTGCGCGTCAAGGTCAATGCCAAGGGCCAAGTGGTGTCGGCCACCTACGCTGGCGGCTCGGGAGCCGCGGCCGGCAATGCCACGGTGCGCCAGAATTGTGTCAACGCCTCGCTGAAATCCCGCTTCTCGGTGCTGCTCGACTCCAACAAGGACCAATCGGGCGAAATCACCTGGCGATTCAAATAATCTTCTTGGTAATCCCGGAAATCCCGAGATCCCAGGTAATCCTGGTAATTCCGGGATTGCCGAAAAAACACGAAAATCCCGAAATAATCTAAAATAAAATGAAGCAATCTATCCTTAAATCCCTGATTCTCGGCCTGCTGTTGATGCCCGTGACGGCGTCGGCCCAATACGCCCCGCAATCGACCCTCGAAAAGCAAGTAAAGAAAACCGCTATCGTCGACACCATCCAGATCGACAGCAAGTTTATCCCGGCCGGTACCACCAAGGTGGTAGTAGCTGTGCCCGACGACTCTATCGGCAAGACCTATCCGGTAGTTTACCTTCTGCACGGTTTCGCCGGCGACTACAGCGACTGGACCAACCGCGCCCCGCGCGTGAAGGAAGTGGCTCAGGAGAAAGGTATTATCCTCGTGATGCCTGACGGCTACGATTCCTGGTACTGGGACTCGCCGCTGAAGCCCGAGATGAAGATGGAATCGTATATCACCCAGCAACTCGTGCCCTATATCGACGAGCATTACCCCACTATCCCCGACGCTAAGCACCGCGCCATCACGGGCTTGTCGATGGGCGGACAAGGGGCGATGTGGCTCGGCCTGCGCCACCCCAACCTCTTTGGCTCGATCGCCACGATGAGCGGCGGGGTCGACATCGTGCAATTCCCCGACCGTTGGCACATCCGGCAGCACCTGGGCGAGTACCGCGACAATCCACAGGCTTGGCAGGCTCGCTCGATTGTCAATCTGGCCGAAACCATCGAGCCAACGGGGCAGAACATCCTCATTGACTGCGGCGTGGACGATTGTTTCGCCGACGTGAACAAACACCTACACCAGGTGTTACTACAACGAGGCATTCCCCACGATTACACCGAGCGTCCCGGTAAGCACTCCTGGGACTATTGGCGTAACTCGGTATTGTACCACCTCCTCTTTTTCTCGGAAGCATTCCGAGATTGAACCCCGCGATGGAACCGCGGGGCACTGTGGCCCAAGGTCTGGGGAAGGTTAATTGGAGTGTGAAAAATAATTAATACGGAAAAATTTCCGTAATTTAAGTTCGTTAACTCGCAAAGTATCGTTACCTTTGCACTGATTTTTAGGAGCAATTTCATAATTTCCACCAAAATAGGTTTAACAACATGAGTAAAATTGATTTAACCCAGTACGGTATTACCGGCACCCCCAAGATCATCCACAACCCCTCTTGGGATGAGCTCTACATCGACGAAGTTAACCCCTCGCTCGAAGGCTATGAGAAAGGCCAGAAGACCGAGCTCGGCGCCGTGAACGTGATGACCGGCATCTACACCGGCCGCTCCCCCAAAGACAAATTCTTTGTAAAAGACGACATCTCCAAGGACACCATCTGGTGGACTTCCGACGAATACAAGAACGACAACAAGCCTATCACTCCCGAGACTTGGGGCGCTCTCAAAGAGATCGCCGACATCGAGCTCAGCAACAAGCCCCTTTATGTGGTTGACGCTTTTTGCGGCACCAACAAGGACTCCCGCCTCGCAGTGCGCTTCATCGTTGAGGTGGCTTGGCAGGCTCACTTCGTTACCAACATGTTCATCCGCCCCACCAAAGAGGAGCTGGAGAACTTCAAGCCCGACTTCGTGGTGCTCAACGCCTCCAAGGCTAAAGTTGAGAACTGGAAGGAGCTCGGCATCAACTCCGAGACTTGCGTGGCCTTCAACCTCACCGAGCGCATGCAGGTGATCATCAACACCTGGTACGGCGGCGAAATGAAGAAGGGCATGTTCTCGATCATGAACTACTACCTCCCCCTGAAGGGCATGGCCTCCATGCACTGCTCGGCCAACACCGACCTCAAGGGCGAGAACACCGCTATCTTCTTCGGCCTCTCCGGCACTGGCAAAACCACCCTGTCGACCGACCCCAAGCGTCTCCTCATCGGCGATGACGAGCACGGCTGGGACGACAACGGCGTGTTCAACTTCGAGGGCGGCTGCTACG
>JAJPXC010000061.1 GCA_021205635.1 Bacteroidales bacterium
ACTTAACCCCCCACCCACTGATTTTTTTAGCCACCATACAAAAAGCCCCGCCAGGCTTTCACCAGGCGGGACTTAATCAGGCTATGGCAAGGCCCCCGTTTCGGGGGTTGGGGGCCAATCGTTTAGTACAGGATCTTCTCGGCAGTCTTGCCCTCCACGCGGATGTAGAACGTACCGTGCTGGGGCTTGCGGATGCGCATGCCCTGCAGGTTGAAGTACATCACGTCAGCGTCAGCCTCAGCGCCCTGGAGGCCCTCAATGCCTGTCTGCTGGTTCTCAGAGGTGTAGACGGTGAAGACGGGGGTGTCGGGGTCGAGCACGAGGTCCATATTCACGTTGGAGTAGCCGTCGGAGGGCGCCCACATGTTGTAGAGCGCCGAGTCGTCGGTATTCTCGGAAACAGCGTTCGACTCATTGTTGGCCTCTACCTCATCGCCGGTGGAGTAGCGCACGCTCCACTCGCGGTCGGCGATAGCGTACGGGGTGTCAGCGTCCATCGTCACGCCATTGATAAAGTAGCGGTCAACGCAGCTTTCGTCGGTGTAAGTGAGGCGGTAGGAGTCCATCGAATCGGTGGTGTCATCATCCTCCTCCTCGGCCATCTTGCGCACGGAGCCAGAGTCGGACGAGCTGTCAACCAGCCAATTGTTTGCCTCGCAAGCCAGGTAGAGGATCTTGGCGCCCGTCATCCAGGCCTCCCCGGTGGTCGGGTCGTACCATACGGTGTTCCAGCCGTCGGCGTCCGACGTGTTCCAGCCGGCCTTTGTTGCCGAGGTCATCACGTTCTGCTTCGTCTTCACGCCGTTGGTCAGGCCAGCATTGCCCACGCGGGTCTCGTTCGACTCCCCGGCGTTGAGCACGAAGTAGCAAGAGTTCCAGTGGTCCATGCGGCCAGTCAGCTCGATGTAGTAGCGCGGCGAGCCGTCCTCCTCGATGTAGTTCATCTTGCGCGAGTCGTTGACGGTAGTGCCCTCGACCGAGTTGAGGAAGTGAACGGAGGTCACCTCGGGCAGGGCCCAGGGATTCTCGCTGGAGGTGGTGATGATGAACTCCTTGGTCGACTCGTTGAACCACCAGTAGTAGTCGCTCGTTACGGCCGACTCGGTGGTCGACTCGGTGAGGCCCCAAGTCATGTCGGTGAGGGTCTCGACGGGGATCGCGTCGCCGTTGGCGTAGTTGTTGTCGTACTTATCGGTGATGTAGAACGACTGGCCCTCGGTGGTGGTGATACCCGTGGCGTAGTGAGCCTCGCAATCCTGGGTCATCGGGTAGTACTCGATGAAGGGGCATACATCGGTCGTAGTGATAGCAAATTCACCCGTAGATTTACGGAACCAAACATAATCGTTGGTTGAGAAGCTCGTGGTGGTAACTTTCTGGTAGGTATATCCACTGCTGGTGCTTGATTGATTTTCCTTTGCAGTCGTAGTGTAAACTGTATCAAGTGCATCAATCGTGCTATCAGGATTGTAATAGTCATAAGTACCACTACTATTTGCATAACGGAAGAAGATGCCGTAACTCTTAGCGTTTGATACATCGGTAGTGGTGAAGTAGCCAGAGGTGTTACCCGTAGTACCAGAAATCCAGTAAACATCTCCGTCGGTGGAGTGCATTTGCTCAATGGTGTAGCTTGAGGATTCCTTGATGCAGAAACGCATTTCCTTGCCATAGTTCACATCGCCAGTGGCTTCGGTAATAGCGTTAAAATCTACGGTGGGAACGGAGCAGATGTAGTAGTCATGCTGCGCGGTGCCCGAGATATTGAGGATCGAGGTCGACGGGTCGAAGGTGATGAGCCAGTCGGTGGACGGGCGCTCGCTCAGCCAAAGCGACATGTCCTCGGTGGAGTTGTCGCCGACGGTGAGCTGGAAGTCCTCGCCGTGCCATACGTTATGCTCGTGGGAGCCGCCGATCACGGGCGCGCCATACTTCACGCTCCAGTCGCCGTTGGTGATGTGGCCCAGGTAGCAGCCGCCGTTGTCGGAGATCCAAGCGTTGACCATATCAGCTGTAAACCGATACTGATACGTGCCGTCGCTCTTCCTTGTCATCTTCCACGCGTCACCCACGGTCGAGTTGGTCCAATCCCCATTGTAGCCAACGAGGTAAAGGGCGCTATCGGAGATCTTGAGCACCTTAGTCTCGGGATTGAAAGTGATAATCCAACCGTCCTGAGGCTGCTGGGTGAGGGTCAACTTGAGGTCGTTGTCGTCGTAGCCGCCCTCGGTGAGGGTGAACTCCTTGTAGAGCCATACGTTGTAGTCGCCGGTCACTTGGTCGCCATTGTCGTCGGTGTAGGTGGCGGTTGCGCCAAACTTCTGGTTCCAGGAGCCGTTGGTGATATAGCCGAAGTCGAGATAGGTGGTCTCGTCGCCCCAGGCGTTGATCATCGACTGCGAGAAGGGCAGGGAGTAGGTGCCGGCTTCTTCGTCGTAGATGAGCTTCATGTCGTCGCTGAGCGACCAGTCGTTGTTGTAACCCACGAGATACAGCACGTTGTTGCGGATGGTAAGGGTGCCGTCCGTGGGGTTGTAAACGAGCGTCCAATCGGTGGAGGGCTCCATTTCGAGCCAAGTCTCCATCTCGGTGGTGTCGGCGTCGCCAACGCTTACCGTGAACGACGGGCCTGGCCAAATGTTGTAGGTGGTCTTGTCCTGGCTGTCCTCGGTGTAGGAGAGCTCGGCGCCGTACTTGGTCTTCCACTGGCTGGTGGTGAGGTAGCCAACGGAGAAACCAACGGCGGTACCACCGTCTACATAGTCGTTGTAAGCGTCAACCATTTCCTGGGTGAACTGGAATGTGTAGTTGCCGTCGTCGCCGAGGGTCATCATCCAGTCGTCGGAGATCGAGTAGGTTTGGGCGCCCTTCACGCCGTAGCCCACGAGGTAAAGGTTGCCGTCCTCCGGCTCAGTGATCGTGATTTCACGAGTGTTGGCGTTGAAGGTCACGATCCAGTTGGCCTTGGGAGCCTCGGTAAGGGTAAGCGAGGCTTGATCGCTCGTGGTGAGGGTAAGAACAAAGGTGTGGTCCTTCCAAATCTTGTAAGGAGCGGAATCGTCACCATCGAAGGTGTAATCGGTGGGGGTGCCATACTTGGTGGTCCAGTCGCCGTTGGTGATGTAGCCGAACGAGAAACCGTTGTCGGTACCACCATCTGCTACATAAGCGAGGTAGTTGTTGTAGGCAGTCACCATGTCGTCGGTGAAGTTGAACGTGTATACGTCGTTCTCCTCGTCGTAGGTGAGTTTCCATGTGTCGTTGAGGGTCCAGTTGCGTTGATCGGCATATCCGTCCTCGCCGTAAGTGCCCTCGTAGTAACCGTAACCAGCGAGATAGTAAGAATCAGAATCTACATCGCTGTATTCGCCAATCAGGAGGGTGGGAGCCTCGGCCGAGGTGATGTCAAACGTGATCACGCTTTCGGCGGTAGGTTGCTCGGTGAGGTAGAGGTTGCCAATAGTGCTGTCCTGGTCGCCAGTGGTGAGCACGAACTTATGGCCAAGCCATACATTGTATTTGTTGTCGGAGTCGGTGTAGGCAGTGCCGTCCATCGACAGGATCTCGGGGCCATACTGGGCAGTCCAATCGTGGGTAGTGATCTTGCCGAACTGCACTCCGCTATCGTAGGCATTAGCCATGGCCTCGGTAACGGTGAAGGTGTAGGTACCGTCGCCGTTGTTGACCATCTTCTGAGAAGCCGTAGGCGATTTCTCGTCGCCGTAATCCTCGGCGTAGCCGTAGAGGTAAAGCTCGGGCCAAGCCACGTCGGCCTCGGTCTCAACGGTGTACTTGTAGGAACCGTTGTTGGTGAAGGTGCTAGTGTCGCCAGCGGTCGACGAAGAGTAAACGTAGGAGCCGTCGGTGAAGGTGACGGTGGAGGGAGCCGAGGTGAGAGCCACGGTAACAGTCCACTTGCCGTCAGTGCCTTCGGTCATGTGTACGCCAGGGAGAGCGCCGATCACGAGATTGCCGCTAGCGTCGTAGAACTGAGCGAAAACCGTCGACCAGCCCGTCTCGGAGTTGTCGTAGGTTACAGTGTAGTCGGTGGTGGAAGTAGTAGCCCAGCCTGTCGGGGTAGAAGAAGAAGTAGTAACATAACATTGCTTGGTCTCATAGTTGAACCAGAAGTAATAGGTGGTGCTAGTGCTCCAACTGGTGCCGTTCCAGCTATCGTAGTAAGTAAGCGTGGTGTTGGAGGTAGGAGTGCTCGCAGTGGTGTCGTCGTAAGGATAATCATAGTCGGATGTCCATGTACCCTTAGGATAACACTGATAATATGTGTTGAGAGAAACACCTTGTCCCGTAGAGTAGGTTACTGCATAATCATTTATGGGGAAGTTGAAAGTCATCCATGAGCTGGAGGCTTTACCCGAGTAGCAGTAAGTGGTTCCACCGTCGGTAGTGGTCATCTCGTTAGCTACTATCGAACTGCTATTTGTGATATCCTGCATTATTACAGATGCAACAGGCTCAGTGTCGGTGGAGTAGCAAGTGATGGTGCCGTTGGTGGGATCAAGGATGATATCCCAGGTTCCTGCGTAGGGTACAGCGAACGAGTTGGCGCTCATGTCGGTTGTGTAAGCTGTGTAAGCCTGAGCCACGCCGTTCTCAACGGAGCCCGTGGGCACGATTGAGGAGGAAGCAACATCCGTCCAGGTGGTGGTTTGCGTCGATGCGAGTTCGGTGAATATCACAACCCAGGTGCTCGACGAGCAGTCTAGGGTAGCGGTGTAGAGACCAGTGGTTGGGTGGTAGAGGAACTCGTCGGGGTTGTCGAGGTAAGTCGTGTGTGTGCCGCCTGCGAAATAGTAGTGGTCGTAGGTCAAGCCGCCAGTGCTGCCACCTTCGCTACCGCTGTCGCCGCCATCATCGCCGCCGGTTTCGGTGGCTTCTCCGGCGTAAACTTTCGCCTCCTCGAAGGCCCAGGTCTCGGTCTTGCTGTCGGTGCTGTAGCCGTTGGAGAAGGAGACGGTGGCGGGTGCGTTGCCTGAGGTGATGATGCTCCAGGTCCAGATGTCGCCCGAGGTGGGGTCGGTCAGGCGCATGCCGGGCCAAACGCCGCAAATCTCGTTGCCGTCGCTGTCGAGGGCGTAAACATAAACCTCGTCCCACCCCGTGTTGGTGTTGTCAAACGAGCAAGTATACTGCGAGTAAGTAACGCTCGTCACCTCCTTCAACGTCCAAGGTGAGGAGGAAGAAGTGGTAATCTTGAACGATAGAGTCTCGAGGTTGAACCAAATATAGTTGGAGGTGGTAAGATAGGTGCCATCCAACCAAGAGCTCCAGCCTGTCGTAGTAGATAATGGGAATTGAGTGTCGCTGGAAACATAGCTCAAGAGCGAATATTCGGTGCCTACTGAAACAGCATCGCCAGTAGAATATTGAGATTCCCAGTTCCCAGTATAGAATCGGAAATTATGATAAGTAGAGGAAGAAGAACCTATAGCCTTATTCAGATAATAAGAGTTGCCATCGGTCGTGGTCATCTCATAGGAAGTATCGTCGGTTACATCATAGAAGTATACCGTGGTCCAGGTAGTGGAAGCGTCAACAGTGCCCACTGAGGGAGCGTTGGGGTCGGCGTCCGAGGTGTAGGCGCAGATGCGATTATTGGTCAAGTCAACGGTGATCTTCCACTCGGTAGCACCATAAGGGAGTTTGATAGTATAAGTACCAGCCGAACCGGTGGTCAGCGTAGCGTATTGGCCGTTAACGAGCACCGAGCCCGTGATCAACGAAGACTCCTCAAACTCGGTTGTGCTGCTTGAAGTTGAGACAGCTGTTGAAATCGAGAAGTAAAGGGTATTGTCGTAATCCGAGTCGGTAACGCTATTGCCAATTGTCGCCGTATAGAGGCCAGTGGTCTCGTCGTAAGTCATTTCAGTGGGATCGGTAGTGTCCCATGAGGTGTTGTAAACGATATAAAGGCTGCCATCATCGGTTGATCCGCCAGTCTCGCCGCTATCGTCGCCCCCCGAGGAGGAGCCGCCAAGGGTGAAGTCAATCAAATCACCATCGGGGAAGTTAGTGTAATCGGCTACTGCGTCCCACCAAGCATTAGGAGTGACGTTAGTGCGTGCCCAACTATCTGATCCATTGTAACCGTCCACGTCGTAAACGCCTGCTTGAACATAATCATCGTAGTGGTCGGCAAGAGGTTCCCAATAGAACATACCCTGGCAATATTTCTGTACCGAGCTATTGGAAAGAAGATACTGAGTACAAGCCTTTACATAAGTATTGCAGTGAGTAATCCATTCTTTATGGGTAGAATACGAATATGAGGTTTCATATGCCCAATCGTTAGGCATACCAAACTCACAAATCATCGAATAGTATCCATAATTGATATACAGGTTCTCAATATTAGTAACTGCCTCAGCGGCGTAAGAAGACCATGCTGAAGAAGTATAGCCCTTGTCTGTAGTGAAAGGAGCGGGATATACAGAAATACCAATGAGGTCGGGAGTAAAGTTTGCTTTATTGGGGTTAGAGCTTGAGCTGGTCAAGCAGTTCATGCACCATGTTACAGTAGATGAGGTGCAACCAGCGCCATGTTGGAAAATAACCTTACAATTAGGATAGATGGCTTTTGCGGCGTCATAACCAGCTTTGAAATATGTGGTGAAATTGTTGCAAGCGCCAGAGCTAGAGCCAATGCTACCTGCGTAGGCAAACGACGATGCTGTACCACCACTTGCCGACGGAGGGGTGTAAAGCAACATGCCAGTATTGGTCTCATTACCGATTTGCACCCAAGCCACATTGATGTCGTTGTTGTAGCACTCGGTAAGTACCTCTGTAACGTGTTCCTTAATCTTGGTGGCTACGGCAGAAGCGCTAGTGCAAGAGGTCCAAGCCGAGGGAACAAGTTGTTTTGACGGGTCAGCCCATGTATCCGACATATGGAAGTCGATCATGAAGCGGTGGCCGTTGGCGCTTAATTCCTTAGCAATAGCAATAACATCCTCGGTGTCACAATAGCCGCCAGTGGCTACGAAGGTTTGACTCGAGGCCAAAGTAGCTGTAAAACCGCTTTTTGCTAATGAATTGTCAGGATTAACCCAAACGCGCAAACGAATGGCATCGATACCTCTATCGTATAGAATGTCCTTTTGGGTAGTTTTGTTTGCGGTGGTTTTAGTAGAGCTTTTGTAAAACGTGAGGTCCCCATTGTCCTCCACGCGATTGTACCAGCTGACATCACAGCCGATGGCGAAGTCGGGATAGCCGTTCGCCGGTTGTTTGGCGGTTGATGTGGCCGCGGGGGGCATAAATACGCCCATGAGGAGCAGCGCGGCCGCCGCCCAATTTCTAATCCTTTTCATTGATGGTATTATATTAATTATATGTAAGTTTCCATTTGCCTCCCGCCGAAACGTTTGGCGCGACAAATCTACGCGATTTTTTACATCAATAGTTCGTTAAAAATTTGACATATGGTCAAGCGGCTTCGGCCGCCAAC
>JAJPXC010000070.1 GCA_021205635.1 Bacteroidales bacterium
GTGAGCGGGGGGTGGTGAGCGGGGTGGCCATGTAGGCGGTGGCGAGGGCGTCGGCTATCATGCAGGTGGGGGCGATGACCGTGGCGCTCAGCACCGAGGTCGATATGGGACGACCGGTCGTTGGCGAGATCGTGTGGCCAAGATGCTCACCCGTGATCTGCCGATGGAAGTTGCGGTAGTTGCCCGAAGTGGCTATGCCGCAGTCGGTTACCTCAATCACATCGTAGGCTTGGCGCTCGGCGGTGGAGTCGTTTTCGACAGGCTTTTCGATCAATATGCGCCACTTGTGGCCGCGCGGATTGGATCCTCGCAAGGCGATTTCGCCGCCGATCTCCACCATGTAATCGGTGGCCCCGTTGCGAGCCAGCATTTCGCCTACGAGATCGCAGCCAAGACCCTTGGTGATGGCCGAGAAGTTGAACGTAGTCCCAGGATGGAATTTCGTTAGAGTAAGATCCTCATCCATAGAGCATTTCTGAATCCCGACGAGGGCGAGGGCCGAGTCGATTTGTTCCTGTGTGGGCTGCCACGCGCCATGCCCCTGTTCGCCGAATCCCCACACGTTGATCAGCGGTCCAACAGTCGGGTCGAAAGCCCCGTCGCTCAGGCGGTTTACCTCTTGCGAGGCTATCAACACCTTATGAATCAGCGAGTCGGCTTGGTTTGTCTCGTTGCGGTTGATGCGGGAGATTGTCGACTGAGGGTTGAAAGGCGACAGCGACAACTCCACCTTGCGCATGACGGCTATCACCGAATCGGCCAGGTCGACCGGTGCCCGATAAGTGATGTGATACGTTGTGTTCCAGGCGCTTCCGCTGGTCTCCCTCCACTGGATGCGTGGCTGGCATGCCGAGAGCAAGCTTGTGGCGAGAATAATATAGAGTGCGCTTGGTTTCATTGCACAAACACTTTTGCTGATCCCTTCCCTGGGACGGTAACGATGTACACTCCTGGGTCGCGGCCCTCGCTCTCGGCCCCGTTAGGGTCAAAGATAAGTCCCTCGTACGGCTCTCCGTCAAGGTGTATTTGGCCGTCAATCAGCGTGATACGGTCATCAAGGGCGTCGGTGGAGACCGATTCCACATGGCCGAAATCCGACACCTCGCTCACATAATCCCACACTGCGTTAGGGCGGTTGTCCATGGTGAGCGCGCCCATGGAGTAGTCGTGGAAATTGTTACATTCAGGCCCCCAGTAGAATATCCCGTCCACCACGCCTGTGCTTTGCAACATGGGACAAAAATAAGATAGATAGGCTCTTACGTCGCACGCGATTGGGTAGAGCGACATGCCAATGTAGTCCATATCGAGGGCAACCGGCCGCTTGGCGATCTCGCCGAAGAACCATTGGTATAACCCCGTGTCGTAACCGTTGTTGAGGTGGCAAACTGTTTTGGCTGAGGGAAATACTTCTCGAGTGGCCTTGGCCCCGGCGTTGAAAAAGGCGATGAAATTATCCACGCGCTCGCTCGTCGTCACGCCGTCGATGGCGAATTGGGCCAGGGGGAAGAGCAACCCGTTGGAGGTCTCGTTGCCAAGGTGTACCCAAGTGACCTCTACTCCCGCGTCCTTCAGCGAGTTAAGCGACGTGAGGGTGTATTGGTACACCTGCTCGGTCATGGCCGGGGCTGTGGTGATACTCTCCCAAGCTTTCGGTATCTGTTGGTTGCCCGCGTCAGCCCAGGTGTCGCTGTATTGGAAATCGATCATTACACGTTGGCCCAAATGTGTGGCTTTCAGGGCTTTGGTGGTGACATCCTCAAGATTGCAGAAGCCGCCTGTGGCACTCATATCGTTCTGAGGGTCAACCCATAAGCGCAGACGTATGGCGTCAAACCCGTATTCGGCTAGCAGCTCTGGCACCTCGCGTTGTTGTCCTTGGGAGTCGTACACGGGGTTAACCCCTTCCGACGCCATCTGCGTGTACCAGGAATCGTCGGCCCCCCAAGCCCACTTGGGATTGTCGGCCCCGGCGCCTATCGCCATCACCGCCGACCACATTATCAAATAGAATCTTCTCATCTCATTGACCATTTGTATCAGTGATTGTGCAAAAATAAGCAAAAAACGTAACAGTGCCACAAATTTTGGTTATATTTGCATTTTAATTGTTGTAAACTAAATTTTAGACAGTGCAAAACTTAAGGACTATTATATTGGCCGCCGGGGTGGCCATCGGCGCTCCCGCTTGGGCGTGCACCTCGCTCATCGCCGCCAAGGGCGCAACCGAGGACGGCTCGGTGATGATCACCTATGCGGCTGATTCCCACAACCTTTACGGTGAACTTTACCACACTCCCGGTGGACAACACGCCAAGGGCGACCTGCGCCAAGTGATCGAATGGGACACACAAAAGCCCCTTGGCACCATCCCCCAGGCCCGGCAAACCTACTCCACCATCGGCAACATCAACGAGCATGGCGTATCGATCGCCGAAAGCACATGGGGAGGCCGATTGGAATTGATGGACACCACCGCTGTAATCGACTATGGCTCACTTATTTACATCGCATTGGAACGAGCCAAAACCGCCCGCGAAGCCCTCAAGATCATGACCGACTTGGTGAAAGAGCACGGCTACGCTTCGGAGGGCGAGTCGTTCTCCATCGCCGACCCTAACGAGGTGTGGATCATGGAGATGATCGGCAAAGGTCCCCAGGAGAAGGGCGCCGTGTGGGTCGCTCGCCGAGTGCCCGACGGCTACATCTCGGGTCACGCCAACTTCCCCCGTATTCATCGCTTCCCGTTGAACGACCCTGAGACGCTCTACTCTCCCGACGTGATCTCATTCGCCCGCAAGCGCGGCTACTTCAGCGGCAAGGATGAGGATTTCGACTTTTCGCGCGCCTACTACGACTACGCTGAGAAAGGTTTCCGCACTTGCGACGCGCGCGTGTGGGCCTACTTCCGCAAGTTCAACTCCGACATGGACCGCTACTTCCCCTGGGCTGCCAAGGGCGAGGGCGAGGAGTTGCCCCTGTGGGTAAAGCCCGACAAACCGCTCTCGGCCACCGATATGAAGTGGATGATGCGCGACCATTTTGAGGATACCCCGTTTGACATGACCAAGGACGTCGGCTCCGGGCCGTTCAACGTGCCTTACCGCTACCGTCCCCTTACTTTTGAGGTCGACTCCGTCACCTACACCCACGAGCGAGCCATCGCCACCCAGCAAACCGGTTGGTCGTTCGTAGCCCAATTGAACGACGCGTTCCCCGAGGGGATGAAAGGCCTGCTGTGGTTTGGCACCGACGACGCCAACACCAACGTCTACCTGCCCATCTTCTGCAACGTCGCCACCCCTCCCCACGAACTCGCCCACGGCAATGGCGACATGAACACCCTTTCGTGGACCTCCAACTTCTGGGTGAACAATTACGTTGCTAATCAAGCATATAACCGATACTCGCTGATGATCCCCGACATCCGCCGCGTGCAATCGGCCTTGGAGGACAGCATCGCTGTCGACGTGAAGGTCGCCCTCGAACAGTTCGGCGATTTCGAGCCGGAGATGCGAGCCGAGTTGACCCAGGAGCTTGCCAACCTCTGGGCCAAGAAAGCCACAACTGCCTACAAGCAACTGGGCGACTACCTATTCGTGAAATTCCTCGACGGCAACATGAAAAAGGTTGACGACCAGAATAAGTTCATCTACTCGGAATACGGCCAGCCGATCTACCCATCGTTCCCCGGTTACACCGACAAGCGCTACTACGAGGGAATCGTCCGCGAAACTGGTGACCACTTCGTTGAGTAGTGGGAACTGTCGACCCGACCCCGGGTCCTAAACAAGAAATAACCTAATATAACATAAACATGAAAAAACAGCTATTAACCCTTTCCCTGGCTCTGGGCGCCTCGCTAGCGCTCTCGGCCTCAACCACTATCGACATCCTCGGCACTGTCTACGATGTCGACACACTGGCACACATGAAATGCGGTCCCGGCACCACCGTGACCCAACTGAAACTCACCTCCGGCACCAAGAAACTACGTGTCCACTACCTGACGGTCGACAAGCGCGCTCCCGGGGTGTCAATGCGCGCTGTCTGCGCCACCGACAAGGTTGCTGGCAACGAGAAAACCTCCACAATGGCCACCCGCAAGACCACCGACCAGGTGCTCTACTTCGGTGGCACCAACGGCGACTTCTACACCACCTCGGGTAACGCCTCCAACGGGGCCTCCAAGATCGGCACCCCCACCACGATGTGCACCGTCGACGGCGAGGTGTACAAGACGGCCAACTCCCAGTATCAATTCTCATTCGACCGCGACGGCGTTGCCCGCGTGGGCCGATTGAGCTACTACTCCGGCACAGCCACGCTGGGTGACAATATCGCTCTGTTCCGCGGCGTAAACTGCTCATCGTCGGTGAGCAGCGGTATCACCTTGTACACTCCCCGCTGGTATGGCGTCACCAACCAGACCTCCTATGACGACGCCGTCACCTGCACCGCCAAGGTGGTCGAGGGCGACGAAATGATTTCGGGCGAAAGCTGGCGCATGGAGATAACATCCGAGCCTATCGAGCAGGGCGACGTTGAGATCCCCTCCGACGGCTACGTGCTTTTCGCTCGCGGCAACAACACCAACAGCAACTGCAATATCGGCGCCACCGACTTCCTCAAGTCGCTTCACGTGGGCGATATCGTCACTATGGATCAGAAAATCCTGCTTAACGGCGAGCGCATCTATCCTCGCCAGGTGGTTTCGGGCAACCCCAAGACCAACGAGGCTGGCGAGGTGCTCGACTCGGAGAGCGAGCGCGACGACGCCTCCTCGCTGCATCCCCGCACCGGTATCGGTGTGTCGGCTACGGGCGACTCGATCATCATGATGGTGGTTGACGGCCGCTCGGCAATCTCCGACGGCGTGCGCACCAAGGCCCTCGGCACCATCCTCCAATTCGCCGGCGCCGCTGAGGGCGTCAACCTCGACGGCGGTGGCTCCTCAACGCTCTACACTCGCGCATTCGGCGTGATGAACGTCGGCTCCGACGGCAACGAGCGCTCGGTGGGCAACGCCATCTTCGCAACTATCGAGGCCGATTGGAAGGACTCGGAAATCACCGAGATCCAGTTTGCCGACTGGACCGCGCGCCTTCCCCGCTGGGGCACCTACACTCCCCGCATCCTTGGCTTCAACCAATACGGCGTTATGGTCACCGACTCCCTTACCACCTACGAGCTATCAGCCCCCGAGGCTCTCGGCACCGTGGTTAACGACGGCGTGGGCATTCGCATCACCGGCGATGGCCTGCACGCCCTCACCGCCTCTTACAACGGCCTGACCGCTTCCGTGCCAGTTTACGTTGACAACGACTGCACCTTCGCTACCCGCCTTGAAAGCGTCCTGCTCGACGACCGCCGCGAGTATCCCATTGAAATCCAAGCCAACACTGGATTGCATGTAATCCCCGTTGACGCCAAAATCTTGTCGTGGAGCTCCTCCGACACCGAGGTAGCCAAAGTTGACGAGAACGGCGTGGTCACCGGCCAAAGCGACGGCCAATGCGTCATCACCGGCGTGATGGGCGAGGAAACCACTACCCTCAACGTCACCATCGAAACCCCCAAAGCTCCCTACACCAACCTGTGGATGAGCGACTTGGCATGGAATCTCTCGGGAGCTGGCGCTTCCGGCGACTTGGCTTTCGAGACGGGAATCGATTACGGTGCTGTGCTCAATTACAAGATTACCTCCACCCGAAGCCCGCAGGTAACCATCTCGCCCGTCGAGGATTACTACTTATGGTCGCTCCCCGTGGGATTGAACATGCGAGTGCAGCCCAACGCTAACTCCCTGAAAAAGGTGAGCATTACTATTGCCGACAATCTCGGCCACCGCCTCACCCTCGCCTCCGACGCCATCGAGGCTGGTCTGGAATCAACCATATCCTTCGACTTCGCTGACTATCTCGACACTGCCGACGTGGCCATTTACCCCATCAAACTCACCTCGGTAGCCTTCGCCCTTAACGGCGCCAACGGCGATGAGGACGTGATCAACTTGCCCGCCTTCAACATCGTTTACGACAACGACGCACTGGGTGTAGGCTCCCTCGGCACTGATGAGCGCACGGGCGTTGACGGCCCAACCCGCTACTACAACTTGCTGGGTCAACCCGTAGCCGCCCCCTCGGGCCTCACCATCGAGGTCACCGGCTCCACCGCCCGCAAAATCCTCCGCTAGATCCTCTTCCAATTTCCCATCTGTACTATTGAGTGGGGAGAACGATTCTTCAGCGACAAGAATCGTTCTCCCCACTCAATAGTTTTCTTCACAAAAATAATCAGCGATGTATTATTTAATATGCAAGGAAAGTAATTTATCTTAATAGATTACGTCCCAAAAATTCATTATGCACTATGATCTATGCACTATGCATTGTGCACTGCCTAGACGTAGAGGCCGAAGGCTGAGAGCAGTGCCGATGAGATCGACATGTAGATGACCATGCCAATGATGTCGTTGGTGATCGAGATGAACGGGCCGGTCGCCAAGGCCGGGTCGACCTTGAAGCGTTCCAAGGTCAACGGCACCAGCGTGCCGAACAATGAGGCGAACAATACCACAGCGAACAGCGACAACGACACGGCAATCGTCGTAACCTGCTTACCTCCAAGCGAAAAGAGATTGTAAGTGAACACCACGGCGGCGATCAGGCAAGCGTTCAAGATTCCCACTGAAAACTCCTTCAGCAACTGCTTGCCCGTGTTCTTGATGTCCATCGAGCCGTTGGCCAAGCCCTGCACCACGATAGCCGACGACTGGATACCCACATTGCCGCCCGTGCCGCCGATCAGCGGTATAAACAGCGCCATTGCGGGGTTGGTAGCGAATCCAGCCTCGAAGTTGCCAAGAATCAGCGAGTTGCACAAGCCGCCAGCCACGCCGATCAACAGCCATGGCGCGCGGGACCGCACTTGCTGCCACATCGAGTCGGAGGTGTCAACGTCGGTGGCAAGACCGGATGCCAACTGGTAGTCGCGCTCCTGATCCTCGCGCACTTGGTCCATCACGTCATCGACGGTGATGCGTCCAACAAGCCTGCCTATGGAATCGACAACGGGCATCGCCACCAGGTCGTATTTCTCGAAGTCGAGTGCCACCTCGTCGATAGGCGTGTCGGCCTTCACGGCCACGGGATCGGTTTCCATCACGTGCTTGATTTTCGACACCGAGGGGTGGGTGATCAGCTTCTTCAGCGGAAGGACGCCCTTGAGCTTGTCGTCGTTGTCCACGACGTACACGTAGTAGATCTCGTCCATATCCTCGGCCTGGAGGCGCATCTGCTTGATACACTCGGGCATCGACCAGTTCTCGTTGACGACGATCATCTCGGTGCCCATCAAGCCACCGGCCGTGTCCTCGTCGTATTGCAGAAGGTCGACGATGTCGCCAGCCTGCTCGGTGTCGCCGATGTGGGAGAGAATCTCGTCGCGATCCTCCTCATCCAGCTCCTGAATGATGTCGACGGCGTCGTCGGTGTCGAGGTGGTCGATCACCTGCTTGGCGATCTCCTCGGCGGGCATGTCGCGCAGCAGCTTGCGACGGTCGTCCTCGTCGAGCTCCATCAGCACGTCGGCCGCTGTGTCGTCATCGAGCAGCTTGTAGAGGAACTCGGCCTCCTCGAGGTCGAGATTCTGGTACAGCTCGGCGATGTCGGCCGGGTGGAGTGTGTCCAATTCGCGGCGGGCGGCCTCGGTGTCGCCTGCCTGGATGATGTGACGAATGTGCTCTAAATATTCGGGAGTGTATTCCTTCATTGCGGTGATGATTGGTTGCGGAGGGAAGATACCTGGTTGGTTAACTCGATGAACTGCTCTACCGAGAGCTGTTCCGGCCTTAAGGAGGCTAGGTGGTCATCGGGTAGGTTCTTCCCCGGAGGCAACAAGCCGCGTAGGGAGTTGCGCAGCGTCTTGCGGCGCTGGCCGAATGAGGTTTTGACAACGGTTTTGAACAATGCCTCGTCGCAGCCAAGATCCTTCACGTCGTTGCGCGTGAGCTTCACCACTCCGCTCTTTACCTTGGGTGGCGGGTTGAACACATGCTCGTCGACGGTGAACAGGTACTCCACTTTGTACCAGGCTTGTAGCAGCACGCTCAGGATGCCGCGGGCCTTCTTGCCCGGGGGCGAGGCCAATCGCTCGGCTACCTCGCGCTGCAACATGCCCGACACCTCGGGAATCAGGTCGCGGTACTCGAGAATATGGAAAAATATCTGCGAGGAGATATTGTAGGGGTAATTGCCTATCACGCAGAACTTTTCGCCCGGGAACAGTTGGGCAAGGTCGATTTTCAGGAAGTCGCCTTCGATGATGTGGCCGTCAAGCTCGGGATACTCCTGCTTGAGGTAATCGACGCTCTCTTGGTCGATCTCAATGACGGTCACCTGATGTCCTTGGGAGATAAGGAATTGCGTGAGCACGCCCATGCCGGGACCCACCTCCACCACGGGCATGCCCACGGCGTCGCTGAGCGTGTCGGCGATGCGGCGGGCGACAGTCAAATCTTTCAAGAAGTGCTGGCCAAGGGCTTTTTTGGGACGAACGAGCATGGAAGTTTTCAGTTTCAGTTTTCAGTTTTCAGAGAATTCTTTCTTCCTTTCATCCTTTCCTCCTTTAAAGGAATAAAGGAGTAAAGGAATAAAGCGGCCACTAACCACTAACCACTAACCACTAACCATTAACCACTAACCACTAACCACTAACCATTAACCACTAACCATTAATTAGTGGCGGCGGGAGCGGCGCTGGGGCTTGCGCTGGTGGGGCTTCTTGTTCTTGGCGCGGCCCCCGGTGTTGAGGGCCTGGGCTACGGATACCTTCTTGCCCATCATATCCTCGCCTTTTGGGCGCCCCTTGTCGTCGAGGAGGGCGAAATCTAGTTGCTTGCGGTCGAGGTTGGCGCGAGCTACCTGCACCTTCACCTCGTCGCCAAGACGGTAGCGGTTGCCGTTGCGACGCCCAACGAGGCAATAGTTCTGCTCGTCGAAGTCGTAATAGTCGTCGGCAAGGTCGCGCACGGGCACCAAGCCCTCGCATTTGTTGTCGTTCAGCTCCACGTAAAGGCCCCACTCGGTCACGCCCGAAATGATGCCGTCGTACACTTCGCCAAGATGGTCGCCCATGAACTCCACTTGCTTGTACTTGATCGACGAGCGCTCAGCGTTGGCCGCCAGTTGCTCCATCTCCGACGAGTGCTTGCACTGCTCCTCGAGTTTCTCGAGGTTGACCGAGCGGCCACCGTTGAGATACTTGTCAAGCAGACGATGCACCATCATGTCGGGGTAGCGGCGGATGGGCGAGGTGAAATGGGTATAGTAGTCAAAACCAAGGCCGTAGTGGCCGATGTTGTTGGTCGAGTAAACGGCTTTGGCCATCGAGCGGATAGCGAGGGTCGACAGGAAATTTTCCTCGCCTTTGCCCTTGACGTCGGCCAGCATGCGGTTGATTGAGCGGTTGACCTCGCGCGACGATCCGTTGGCCTTCACCTTGTAGCCGAATGTGCGCGAAAGCTTGGCCAGATCGGCCAGTTTGCCGGGATCGGGCATGTCGTGCACGCGGTAGACGAACGCCTTGGGTTTCTTCTTGCCACCGGGATTGCCGATTGCCGATGCCACGGTCTTGTTGGCCAGCAACATAAACTCCTCGATGAGCTTGTTGGCGTCCTTCGACTCCTTGAAGTAGACTCCCGTGGGATGGCCCGTCTCGTCGATGTCGAAACGCACCTCGGCGCGGTCAAATTCCACCGAGCCGTTCTCGTAGCGGTCCTTGCGCAGGATCTTGGCCATATCGTTCAGCACCTTTAGCTCCTGGGCGTAGTCGCCCTCGCCCTTTTCGATGATGTCCTGAGCCTCCTCGTAGGTGAAGCGACGGTTGCTCTTGATCACGGTGCGGGCGATTTGCGACTTCACCACGCGGGCGTCGGGGGTCATCTCGAAGATGGTGGAGAAGGTGAGCTTCTCCTCGTCGGGGCGCAATGAGCAGATGCCGTTGCTCAGATGCTCGGGAAGCATCGGCACGACGCGATCGACAAGGTAAACCGACGTGGCGCGCTTCTGTGCCTCCTTCTCCAGGATGGAGTCGGGTTTCACGTAGTGGGTAACGTCGGCGATATGCACGCCCACCTCGTAGTTGCCGTTGGGCAACTTACGTATCGACAAGGCGTCGTCGAAGTCCTTGGCGTCCTTGGGGTCGATGGTGAATGTGGTGACGTCGCGCATGTCGATACGCTTGGCCACCTCGGCCGGGGTGATTCCGGCGCCTATCTTGTTGGCCGCTTTCTCCACGGCCTCGGGATATTTGTAGGGCAGGCCATATTCGGCCAGGATGGCATGCTGCTCGGCGGTGTTCTCGCCGGTCTTGCCCAGGATGTCAACAATCTCGCCCTCGGGGTTTTTGGCGTCATCGGGCCAAGAGGTGATACGCGCGATAGCTTTGTCACCGGTCTTGCCACCCTTGAGCTTGCGCTTGGGGATAAGAATGTCGTTGGCGAGGAACTTGGAGTCGGTCGACAGCGTGCCGATGCCCATCTTGGGATGTACGGTCAACGTGCCGATAAACACCTGGTCCTTTTCCTCTATTATATCGATTACCTCGGCCTCAGGCTCGGCACCTCGCCGCGCGGCGGCGATGTTCACCATCACCTTGTCGCCGTTGAGGGCGTGCATGGAGTTGCGCTCGGCCACGAAGATCATCTCGCCGTCCTCGTCGGTCACCACGCCGTTCTTGCCGTTGGAGCGGCGCACAAACGTGCCGGTGGCTACGCTTCCGCGCACCGTCTGCTTGTACTTTCCGGGAGCTACCTCCACCAAGTCGCCGTCAAAAGCGAGCTCGGCAAGTATCAACGCCACCGAGCGCTGCTGCGCCGGGGTTTGGCAACCGATTGCCGCCGACACTTGACGATAGTTGAACGTCGCGTTCTTTTGGCTGGCGGCGTATTTGAGCACTTCATTTTTGAGTTGCCCTGAGGATTTGGTTGTATTGCGAGCCATAATCGATATTTGTTATAATGTTGAAACGCTTGGAGAGGGATTTTTGTTGCCTATAGGCCCTGTAAGGCTTATAGGGCCTATGGGGCTTATAGGCCTCATAAGCCCTATGGGTTACGCGTCGATGTTGGCGTAGTTGGCGTTCTGCTCGATGAAGTCGCGGCGAGGGCCTACGTCCTCGCCCATGAGCATCGAGAAGATGCGGTCGGCCTCGGCGGCGTCGCTGATGTTCACTTGCTTCAACAGGCGCTGCTCGGGCGACATGGTGGTTTCGCGGAGCTCCTCGGCCGACATCTCACCCAGGCCTTTGTAGCGCTGTACCTTCACGTTGTCGCCGTGACGAGCGATGAAGTTCTGCACCTGTGCGTCGGTCCAGCAGTATTCCTCGGCTTTGCCGCGAGAGCACTTGTACAACGGCGGGGTGGCCAGGTAGAGGTAGCCCTGCTCGATGATGGGTCGCATGCGGCGGAAGAAGAAAGTCATCAGCAGCGTCGCGATGTGGGCACCGTCGACATCGGCATCGGTCATGATGATAATCTTGTGGTAAGCCAGGCGCGAGAGGTTGGCCTCCTTGGGGTCGTCCTCGGTGCCGATGGTGACGCGAAGGGCGCGGAACAGGTTGGTAATCTCTTCGTTGTCAAATATCTTGTGATCCATGGCCTTCTCCACGTTCAGGATCTTGCCTCGCAAGGGGAGGATGGCTTGGAACTGGCGGTCGCGACCCTGCTTGGCGGTGCCACCTGCCGAGTCACCCTCGACGATGAACAACTCGCAATCCTCGGCCGTGCGGCTCGAGCAGTCGGCCAATTTGCCGGGCAGGCCGCCTCCGGTCAACGGCGACTTGCGCAGCACGTTCTGGCGTGCCTTCATGGCCGCATGACGTGCCTGGGCGGCTGTAATTACCTTCTCAACGATCACGCGTGCCTGCTTGGGATGCTCCTCAAGATACACGCGCAAGGCCTCGGAAACGGCTGCCGCTACGGGAGCCATTACCTCCGAGTTGCCAAGTTTGGTCTTGGTCTGGCCCTCAAATTGAGGCTCCATTACCTTCACCGACACCACGGCGGTCAAGCCCATGCGGAAGTCGTCGCTCGCAATGTCGATTTTCAGCTTCTCAAGGAATTTGTTGTCCTCGGCGTATTTCTTCAGGGTGGTGGTCAAGCCGCGGCGGAAGCCCGAGAGGTGGGTGCCACCCTCGATGGTGTTGATGTTGTTGACGAATGAGTAAACGTTCTCGTTAAAGCTTGTGTTGTAGGTCATCGCCACCTCCACGGGGATGCCGTTGCGCTCGGTGGTGAGGTGGATCACGTCGTTGATCAGCGACTCCTTGTTGGAATCGATGTACTCCACGAATTCGCTCAAACCCTCATCAGAGTGGAACACCTCGGTGCGGGGCTCCTCGCCGCGCAGGTCGGTGAGAGTGAGGGTGATGCCTGCGTTGAGGTAGGCCAGGTCGCGCAGGCGGTTGGCCAGCGTGTCGTAGTCGTATTCCGTTACGGTGAAAATCGAGTCGTCGGGCTTGAAAGTGATGGTGGTGCCGGTCGAATCGGTTTCTCCGATCACCTGCAACTGGGTGGTGGGCTTGCCGTAAGCGTATTCTTGGGCGTAAATTTTGCCCCCGCGGCGCACCTCGGCGCGCAGCTTGGTCGACAGCGCGTTGACGCAGGACACACCCACGCCGTGCAAGCCGCCCGACACCTTGTAAGAGCCTTTGTCAAACTTACCGCCGGCGTGGAGCACCGTCAACACCACCTCAAGGGCGCTCTTGTGCTCTTTCTCGTGTATATCCACAGGAATACCGCGACCGTTGTCGACGACGGTGATCGAGTTGTCGGGGTTGATTGTCACCTCGATATGGGTGGCGTAACCGGCCAAAGCCTCGTCGATGGAGTTATCAACCACCTCATATACAAGGTGATGCAAGCCTTTGGTTGAAATGTCGCCGATATACATCGCCGGGCGCTTGCGCACGGCCTCCAGGCCTTCTAGCACCTGGATGTTGCTGGCACTGTATTCCTCTTCTTTTTCTGCCTTGTAGGCGTCATCAAATTCTGCCATATTGTGATTTTTGGTCTTATCTTTACCTTAGTTCAAAATACGGTACAAATTTACGCATTTTTTCGCAACCCCGCAAACAATTATCTCCCTCGCTCCACCGCAAAAACCAGGAGTCAGGCGCTCCCGCTGCAGGATGGAAGTCGACCTGCCCCGGGTCGACACCTTCAAAACGCCCAATACGACGAGGCACGACAAGAAACCCCACGCTTAGCGAGCTTGGCTGCTCCCTAAGCGTGGGGCTATTGTTGCGTCGGCTCAGCGAGCCGAAAAAAGGCTTAGAGCTTGGTGGAGGTTGCTACCTCGACGCCGTCAATGGTGATGGTGTAGTAGGTGTTGGGCTTCTGAATCCAAAGGCCGGTGGGGAAGTTGGTGGAGCAATTGTTGATTGTCAAGGTGCCATAGGCTCCATATTCGGTGTGGATCTCAAAAGCTCCCTTGGCATTGTCGTCGTTTGTGCATGTGAAAGTGGTGTTGGTGGCCACAATGTCGGTACGGCCGCCACTCTCGTTGTAAACTAGGATGCCACGATCGTTCTCGTTCTGGAATTGGCAATTGGTCAAGGTCAATTTGCCTACGCCCCAGGTAACGATGGAGTAATTCTTGCCTGTGGTTTTGAAAACACAGTCGTTGTAGGTGGCGCTGGTGCCATAGAGGTGATGCTTGCCCTCAATCGTGCACTTGTCGTAAGTCAAGTTGTTGATGTTCAAGAAACCGCAATAGTTTACGGTTGAGGCGTCGCTAAACTTCACAGTGGCGTTGCTGATGGTAACGTCGCTGCCAGCCCAGTAGTAGGCGTTAGCCGCCCCCTCAGCGCTCACGCCGCCTGCCGACATGTCGATAACGGTTGCCTCGCCCACTCCCTCAATCGTCAGCGACTTGTTGGAAGCGGAGGTGGGAATGGTGAAAGTGCCAGCGGTAAGCTTAATCAGAGCGCCCTCACCGGCGTTCGCCACTTGGTTGGCCAGCTCCTCGCTTGTGGTAGCCTGATAGTAAATGTTGACGTTGTTGAACGAGTTGCCATACTCTTTGTCGATACCAAGGCCTGTGCCAAGGGTGCGACGGCCTATGATCTCGCCGAAGTTGGCGTTCGCGGTGTTAGGGGTAACGTAGATGTCAACGTTCTCAGCGTAGTTGTTGCTGAGCTCGGTCATGTTGAACGACCAGATGTAGAGGTTGCCAGAGATGGAGCCGCAGTCGCGAATAGCGGTGATCTGCGAGTCGTAAATCTTGTTGCCGGTAACGGTGCTGTAGGTGGCAACCACGTGGCCCACGACACCACCGATCTTGTTGCCGTCCTCATCGCCGTCCTCGTAACCTTCAACCACGGCGTTGCGCACGGTGCAACCCGACAACACTCCGTTGAACTGAAGGTTGACATTACCAGCCACCACACCCACGAAGTGCGCGCCCTTAACCACGGCGTTCTCAACGCTCACGTTCATGATCTTGGGGGCTCCCTGTTGCTGACCATACTGGTAGCCAACGTAGCCGAAGAGACCCGCGTATTCGCGCTTCTCGACGTTGAGATTGTAGACAGTGAAGCCATTACCGTTGTAGTCGCCCGAGAAGGGATTCTCGCTGACGCTTACGCCAATGGGGGTCCATGCCTGGTTATTGAGGTCGATGTTGGCCGTCTGGACCAAGGTGTAGCCGTGGTAGTTCTCAGTACCGCTGTTCACCTGCTGAGCCACGTAGGCCAGCTCCTCAGCGCTGCTGATGTACACGATGTTGTTGGTGGTGTCAACTGTAGGCTCTGATACGGTGGTGCCGTCCCAAGGAGTAGCGCCGTTGGTATAGCTGCCGTCGTAGATGGGGTTGATGTTGATGGTGAAGTCGATGGTGGAGGTGAGCAGGGCGCCGAAGATGTTGGTGCGGTAGTTGCGCTGCACGGGCGCGCCGGGAACGCTCAGAGAGTGGAACTTGGTGCCCCCGTCGTAGAAGGCCAGCTCAACGTCGGTGGTCATCTTGTCGGTGCCCATCAGCACGTAGGCCATGGCCAGGTACTCGTATTGGCCGAGGGTGCCCACGGGGAATTTCTCGTAGTCGGCGGCCGAGGTGTCCTTGCCCTGGTTGGGGCGCACGGTCTCGGCGAAGGGCACGGCGGTGGTCGTGGGCTGTCCGATCACCTTGCCGTCCTTGAGGTCGAACGACTCGTAAACCGAGCTGACCGACATTGTGGTCGACAGGGTCTTGGAGCTGAGGCCGGCCTGACCCAGGTCGTTGGTGCCAACGTTGATTTGGGCGAAGGGGCGCTTGAGATCGGCGGTGAGCGAGGCGGCGCCGGTGACGGGGAACGATATGTTGGTGAAGAAGGCGTCAACGTCCTCCACGTTCAGGTATTGGATCTTGTCGTAGTTGACGGTGACGGTGGAGTTCTGGGAGTCGATGGTGAAGTACTCGTCGCCGTTGGAGCTCTTGGCATCGGGGGATTGGGCCCAGAATACCACGTTGTAGGTCTTGCCGGTGACAAGGTGGAGCGACAGGGTGTTGGTAAGGTTGCTGAACTGTTGTGTGTGCTTGTTCAGGGCGATGATCGGGGCGTCGACACCGTCCTCGTATACCGCGTAGTACATGTCGAGGGCTTTCTCGCCGTCGGAGAAGGCGCGTGACTGCATGTCGGCGGGTAGGGTCGCGGTGATGTTAACGGTCACTTCCTGGCCGTCCTGGGCAAGATTGAGGTCGTCGTTGGAGCAGCTGGCCAGCAGGAGCGTGGTGGCCGCCATTGCGAAAAATTTTTTCATTTGCATGAGTGTTTTTGGGTATTGTGTTGAATTTCGTTTCACATTGCCTATACACGTGCGTGTATTTCATATCACAAAATTACTACTTCCGCAGGTTTTACCCCCCCCCAATTAACACACATTTAACTCCTATATACTATAATTAACATGGTGAATCAATTCTTACGAGAAGATGATATCGGGATTGATTTCAATCGACTTAAATCGACTTAAATCGACTTAAGTCGATAGAAGCCGATTTAAATCGAGGCTCGAGGGGATTTGCTGGGCTGAGGCGGGATGGCTGTTCAAGGCCGGCTCCCTAAGGGCTTACAGGTGCATTAGGTCGCGGTAGATGTCGAGGGCGGCAGTGATCTCATCCTGGGTGGCTGTGCAGTCGATTTGCAGGTCGCCGATGTTGCGCAGCAGGGTGAAGTTGATCTGGTCGGGGGTCTCGTTCTTCTTGTCGTGGCTCATGAAGCGCAGCAACTCGGGATAGTCGTCGCAAGTGAAGTCGAATGCGCCGTAATTCTCAAAAATATAGGCGGCGAAGCGACGAAGCTCCTCGGCGGGGAATCCCATTTTCATGTGGCTCAAAACCAGCTCAACGACCAGTCCCCATGCCACCGCGTAGCCGTGAGGAATGGGCGAGCGGCGCTCCAAGGCAAGCGACTCGAACGCATGGCCGATCGTGTGGCCAAGATTCAACGCGCGGCGGATGCCCTGCTCGGTGGGGTCGCGGCGCACGATGTCCTCCTTCACCTTCACGCTTTGCTCAAGCAGTTCAAGCAGTCGTTGCGGGTCGGCCATGGCGATACGGTACTTCAGCAGCGAGTCGTAGATGGTCTTGTCGGCGATCAGGCCGTGCTTGAGCATCTCGGCGTAGCCCGAAAGCAATTCCTGCTCGGGGAGGGTGTTGAAGAACGTGGTGGAGATAATCACGGCGGTTGCAAGCGAAAATGCGCCGATCTCATTCTTCAAGCCGTTGAAGTTGATGCCGGTTTTGCCCCCCACGGCAGCGTCGACAGCGCCGAGAAGGGTGGTAGGAATGTTTACGCACTTGATGCCGCGCTTGAATGTGGCGGCGGCAAACGCGCCCATGTCGGTGACCACGCCGCCACCCAAGTTCACCATCAACGCGTGGCGGGTGGCGCCGCGCTCGCCGAGCTGCTTCCATATCATCGAGAGCGACTCGAGATTCTTGTTCATGTCGCCCGCCTTGACGATGATGGTCTCGGCCTCAGCGGCCGCTTTCGACTCGGCTTGGAGGCGAGGAAGTACAAGCCCGGCTGTGTTGACGTCGGCAAGGACGAATACTTTGGCGGGTGCCAGCTGGGCGAGGATGTTGTCGAGAGCTTCGGCTACGTGATTGGTGAATATGAGTTGTTGATTTGTATCCATTTTTCCTAATATTTTATGCTTTAATGGCTTAAAGCTTTAATGATTTAAAAATTAATGATTTAGCGATTTAATGATTTGATCGTTTTTCTCAGGCTCCTGAAGCAGCTTGGGGAGGATATCGGCCAGGGCCTGCATCGAGGGTAGTACCAAGTGGGCACCGGCGTCGGCGAGGGTCTCGGGGGGAATCGGACCGGTTGTGAGGGCCACGGTGAAAGCTCCTGAACGGACGCCGCTTTCCACGCCTAGGGGCGCGTTCTCAATCACGATCGATTCCCAAGGCTGGGTGCCGGCTAGTTCCATCGCTCGCAAGTATGGCTCGGGATGGGGTTTTCCGTGGGTGACGTTGCGCGAGGTGATGCGGTCGTCGACGGCGAAAGCTCCGGGATAGTCGGTTGACAGTCGGCCGATCAGCGAGGATTGCCCCGAGCCTGTCACCAAAATTCTGCGTATACCGTTATCTTCCAATTCGCTGAGCATCTGCGCGGCCCCGGGCATCGGGTTGACAGGCGGTTGCTCCTGGAAATAGACGGTCTTCAGGTTGTAGAGGTCGCGTTTCTCGTCGTCGGTGGCCGCCCGGCCAAGCTCCCGACGGAAAAGACTGTCGATGGTGTCGGCGCCGGTGCGCCCTTCGTGGAGGAAAAATTCCTCGTAGGACAATTCGATACCCTGCTCGTGCATCAGGCGCTTCCAGGCGCGGGCATGGTTGGGCATCGAGTCGTATAGAGTGCCGTCCATGTCGATAAGAGCGGCACGGGGGTGCCACTCATGGCCCGTGGCCTCGGTGTAGGCACGGACAGCGGTCTTATAATCGGTGCAAGGCGTCATTCAGTTGGTCTATCAAGTTGAAACGATGCTTGTATTCTAAACACTTGGGAGGGCGATAGCGTTCACCGGCCAGGTGAAAGCGAGGCCGCTCGCCCAATTCCCCTGCAATATTTATGCCAAACTTCACGGGAAGCCACCAATGCTCCACCCCGATGTGGAAAAAGTAGTTGCCTTGGAAGGTGCCATATCCTTGAAGATCAAGATGATAGTCGGCGAATGCGAGTTGCGTGGGGTGGAGTGTAAATCTTTCGTCGGCGAGTGTCAGATGCGCCGTTACCGAGTCGAGATGGTCGAAGTGTCGGTCGTGATACAGAAGCCAACGCTTGACGCGGCTCAGGGTAGGGGAGGGGGAGAATGAAATATAGGGCGACTCGATGAGGATATCGCCGCTGAGCGACTCGGGGCGCAACGCCATGTCGGGTGTCAACTCGCCTTGGAACTGGAGCGATGCGTCAACCACGCCGTTCAAATCGGTCATATACGGCGTAAGGTGCTCGCTCAGAGGGATCAACGACTTGATTTTGTCCAAAGGGATAGAGTGAACTTGCGTGGCTAAGGCGAAAGCCAGCGAATCGGCCTGCGGGGCCTGATAGCTGCCATGGATAGCGATGTCGCCCATGGGGGTGAGGGCGTGCAACCCGTTGAGTGTCAAGGTGCCTTGGCTCAATGATGCCCGACCGTTAACGTCAGTCATGTCGATGTCGCCGCAACGGGCCGAATCGAAGTCGAATTTCACCGTTGCCGAGACGTTGGACGGAATCAGTTCCGATGGCGTCTTGGGCGCGTAGATCGAGAATTTGATGGAGTGGAGGGCCGGGGGCTTTATGGGGCTAATAGGGCTAATACGACTTATGGAGCTTATAGGCCTTATGGAATCTTTCCTGTGGCGCACGGGGCTTAGCTCGTCGATATTCAGCATCTTGCCCGAAAGGGCGAGGTTGGCCAACACTTGCCCCGAATCGGCCGAGAACACTCCCGACAGGCGGATGTCGCTCCCCCCGGGCGTCAACAGGTTGAGGTAAGGGATGGTAACATCACGCGGGGTAAACGTCAGCGCTACTGGGCCTACCTTGTCGAGTTGGGGCATCGCGGGGACGATCAGTTGGCCCGACTTGGCCTCGATCTGGCCGTTCCATCGCCAATCATGCACGAGGTCGTACATCGACTTGTCCAAGTGGATCTGCAATGCCGACTGGGACGAGTCGATTGGGGCGATTACCTTGGCGCCGGCCAGCAGTTTGGGGTCGTGCACTGTGGTGAGATGCACGGTGCCGCTGTCAAGCAGGATGACGTTGCCCTTGACCACGAAAGCAAAGTGCTGGGTGGTTAAATCGGCCTTTACACGGATGGAATCGGGTCGCACGGTGCCGTTCAACTTGGTGTTGCCCCACAGCAAGTGGGCGCCGTTGGTCAATTGGATGTCGAGGAATCGGGCAGCGATGGCCACCGGGATAGAGGGCCTATAGGCCATATGGGCCTTATAAGGCTCATTTACAGCCACCTTGGTGTGGCCAAGGGTAAGGCCGAATTTCCCGAGGGTGAGCGACGTGGAATCGGTCCAGAAGCTCACGCCACGGTCGCCTACCTTGCGCACTGCTATATGCTCCCCGTTGAGGTACAGCGCCTTAGCGGGAATAATCAGGAACGGACGGTCGATATCCAAGCGACCCGAGGTGATCCTTACCGACTCGCTTATGGGATGGTTGCGCAGGTGGTGCATATCTACCCAACCGCGGCTTCGGGTGTCCAATTTGACGGTGCCCGCGGCGTTACCCGGGATATATGCCGCTGCCCATTGGGGCAATTCCTCGGCCACCAGGGTGGCTTTCAACCGTGAGTTGACCAGCGTGTGGCCCAGCATGGGGTGGATGGCGCCGCTGATGTTAACATCGATCCCCTCGGTGCCAAGATCGAGCGAACGGATGTAGATTTGTGGCAATTTGTGGAAGGTGATTTCGGCCGAGAGCGTGCCGGTGATGGGATGCGAACCGAAACGTGGGTTGCGGTAGGTGATTTCGGCGCCGTTGATCGACAGATGGTCGAGTGTCAGTTCGAGCTCGGCGCCCGAAGCGCCCCGCGTGGGTGGCAGGATGTCGTAGTTGGCAAATTGTTCCCCGTTGACGATCAAGTCGAGCTTGGGATGCTCGATGTCCACCCTCGTGATATGCACGTGCCCGCGAAGGAGTGCCTTCAGGTCGACAAACGCGCTGATCGCATCGGCTTTAAGCATCGGTCGCTTGGGGAATCGCACGTCGCGGGTTGTCACCGACACGGTGTCGACGCCCACCAAGGCGCGCGGGAATTGCGACAACAAGTCCAATCGAGCTTGCCCCAGAGCGATATCTGCCTGTAGCAACTCGTTGGCGGCGTTCTGCACCACCGGTGTCAACACTCCCGGAGAGGCCAGCCAAACGCCCACGCGCCACATGCCGACACCCAATAGGAACAGGGCCACGAAGGTCCACCCGATGGCCTTCAGCAGCACTATCAAAATGCCCCCTGCCAGCCTTAAGGGTCGGTGTTTTCGAGTTGATTGGCTGGTAGGTTGCATGGTTGAAACGTTTTTAAGTCGTTATGGTGTTGGCACAGTGATCAACCCCTCTTTTATCATCAGCAGGGAGTCCTGCGCCGATATCGTGTCGGGCTGGAGGTAGGTGTCGTTTGAGGGAGAATCCACGATGTTGAGGCTACCCAATTTGGCCGCGGTGACGCCTCGACGGAACACGTTGTTCATCTGCGTTATGAGGTTGACGCGCGTGGTGTCGACGATTTCGCGACGCTGGGCCACCATGTTCTCCTTGAACTTGGCTCCTCCGAGCCGGATCTTCATGTTGTCGGCATCGCCCTTGATGTTGATGCCAAACTTGAACGGCAGCGGTGATTTCAGCACCGAGATGTGGTAATCGAGATTGAGAGCCAGGTCGTTGGAGCCCATCACGCCCAGACGGTAGCGGTCGATGTCGAACATGAACGGGAACAACTGCATCACTGAGTTCTCGATAACCATCTCCACACTCATGTGGTCGATCATGTTGCGGTTCTTGTTTTTAAACAACAACCACTTCGAAAGGGTTCGGAAAGTTTCGGCGTCAAGCAGCACCAACGAGTCGCCGTCGATCTTCACCGCGGCGCGCAACGTGGGCATAATCAGGTTCATCATCGTGTCGACGTTAGTGGTGGCGGCAACATCGGCGTTGATCACACCCGAGATGTCGTTGAGCAGCGGCATGATGGTGTCGAGCGATGGGAACAGCTTGAGGAAACGCTCGATGTGGAAGTCGTTGACCACCATGCCGAAACCGAATTCCATGTTCTCCTTGTCGGGAGCCGAGTAGAGCGCCGATAGGTCGATTGAGCCGATATCGGTGCGGGCTGTCAAGTCGTTGAGGGAGATAGCGCCGTCGTATATCTCGATGTCGCCACCGAAGTCGTGCAGCAGCAAGTCGGCGTAAATTACGTTGGCGGCCGAGGCGCGGAAGTGGCCGGTGATATTATGGGGAATCAACAACGGACCCATAATGGTGTCGCTCATGGCGGTTTCGGCGTCGAGTGCCGTATCGTCGTCGCTGTCGCCAAGGTGTTGCACGGCATTCGGGTTGTCGCTCACAGCGCCGGCGGTGAACAACGCCTGAACCAATTCGTTGACGTTGATCGTGTCGCTCTCGAGGGCGAAGTCGAGCTCAATCGGGCGCTTGCGCTTTGAGGTAAGTGCACGCGAGATGTTGCGGATGCCTCCCTCTAAAGAGAAGTCGCTCTGTCCCACCTTCGCCTTGGCCGAGTTGACGATCACCGAGTCCATTGAGAATTCCAGGTCGATGTCGGTCAAGCGGGTGCGCAACGGCAGGTAGGGAGTGTGGATACGGCCACGCTTGGCGGTGAGTGTGCCGTGGATGTTCCAGCGGCGTATGAGGTCCTTGATGGAGTTGTCGAGGCCGAAGTCGATGTTTTCCTCCTCCGATTCAGTGAGTTCGGCTCTCTTCTTGCCCGAAGCCGCGCGTTGCTCGGCACGGATTGCGCGGGCCATTCGGTATACCGAATCGGGTTTCAACTCGGGATGAGCCACGCGCAGGGAGTCGAACACTGCTTGCGTCTTTTTGCCCATGCGCACCGGCGGATTCAAGTGGGCCGTAAGGTTGAAATCGCCTTCGCGGATAGTGTAGCGTTGTGTGGGATCGCCCATGGAGATGCGTTTGGCCGAAAGGTTGAGGTCGAGCTGAGGGTTGCGCCCGTGGTTGCCGAAACGTTTGAGGGTGCCCTTGGCGTTGACCTCGCGTAGGCGGATGCGGGTGGAGTCGATTTGCGATAGCATGTTCAGGCGACCGATCGAGAAAGTGCCTCCGATGGGGTTGATCTGCGTGGTGTCGACCGATGCGGCCTTGTTCACTGAGCCAACGCCCATTGCCAAGCGTGCCAATTGCATGTCGATGCCGTCGTAGAACACCGTGGCTGTGTCAACCTTGATCGAGGCAGTCAACAGGGAGTCGACCTTTACGTCTTGCCCCGATTCGGTGGTGCGGGAGAAAGAGTCGGAGGTGCCGAAATGGATCGCCAACTCATTGATCCACGCCGTGGTGTTGTTGTCGGGCATATCCACGTCGAGATCGGTGGCTGTGAGCGTACCGTTGACGTAAAGATTGTGGAAGTTGTTGCGAGTCAAGTAGCTTTGACGTCCTTTGAGTTTGCAGTCGGCCACGATATGGCCATTGACCGTGCCCGGAATCAGCGCTTTAAGTTCGGCCGGCAGGCGTTCGAGCTTGCAGTCGGCCTTGAGAGTGGCGTCGATCAATGGGTCGTTCATCAGCGACGACACCTTGGCAGTCAGGTCGATAGCCGTGGCGGGGCCTTCCACGACGAATTTTTTGATGTCGATCTTGGATGCGTTGAGATTGTCGCCGTTGATATCGGCGTCAACCTTCAGCCCGAATCGGCGAATATCGGCTTTATTGTATTGGATATAGCAATAAGGTATCTCCAATTGCGCTGTGAGCGAGGGGATTGCGGTGGAATCGCTGAGGTTGTATGGCGCGGTGAGCGAGCCTTGGATGTTGACTCGCATGTCGGTCTTCAGCGGCTTTAGAGCCTTGGCATATTCAGCCGGGGCGTGGGTCAAGAGCGACTGCACGTTTAGGGGATCAAGCTTGATGTCAAATTTTTCCACCATCATCGAATCGGTGAAGTTGACCGTCGTGCCCACGGTTGCCTTTATTTCGTCGGCCGCGAGGGTAAATCCTTCGGCCTCAATGCGATATGGAGTGTCCTTTCGCCAGGTGAGCTTGCCGTCAAGCCCGAGGGCGAGTTTCTCAAAGTTGTAGTCGTCGAGTAGGGGAGTGTTGACATCTCCAGCCATTACCAACTCGTATACAGGCGCTTCCGATCCTTCAAGATAGGCTTCCCGCAGAGTGATGGATGCTTGCAGAGAATCGGCTATAGACGTATAGCTGAACGGCTTGGCGCGGGTGATAGCGATGCGCTTGAGGGTGAAATCGGGGATGACCAGTGCAGTGGTGTCCTCCTCGAGTGTGATGATGTTGAAATTGGCCACTGAGTCGTTGACAGCCACGAGGTTAACCATCGGCTCGTCGATGTTGATGTCGTAGAGGGCGATACGGCCCAATGGGAGTTGAGCCACGTTGATAGCGCCCGAGAAATAGGTGAGCGACGCCAGGGAGTCGGCATTCAACGGCAATTTAGCTCTCTCGCTGTCGCTCAGCGGCTTAAGCGAGCGGCTGACGACCGTCAACGAGTCAACCTCGACCATGAATTTAGGGAACGTGCTCCAGAACGTCAGCTCCACACGGGAGGTGCGCACGTCGGCGTCCAAGTAGCTTGAAGCCACCTTGTTGACAAGCGGAGTGAGCCGGTCGGGGGTCAACAGTTTGACAGCGGTGGTGATGCTACCCACAGTTATCAACAGCAAGGCCACGGCGACCCAAAACAGAGTCAAACCCGTGTATTTCAGCGTCTTGAGGGTGTACTTGGTTGGCTTATTCATTGGCGTGGCTGATTGGTCAATTGGTTACTCTTTGCGGCCGCGAACGGTGATGTGGAAGCAAGCTTGCTTGCGCTCAAATTTCACATAGCAACGGCCCTGGGCGTGCAAGTCGGCGAGAATTTCGGTCAAGAGTCCGCGCAGGTCGCTGTCGGTACGGGGCACGCTCCGCGAGTCTTCGATAAATTTCAGGTAAGAGATGTCGAAAGTGGTGCCGAATTGGTGGGCCGAGGTGTCGACGGCGTTGCGGTTGCGGCGGCGCAGTTTCTTGATGGTGTCGGGAGTGCGGAGCACCGAGGTGACCTTGATACGGTAGTCACCCCCGCCGCGGACCTTTAGCGAGTCGTTGAATGCGCGGCCTATGTCGTGGAGCAATTGGTCGGCCTCGGGCACGAGGAATGGTACCGAGTGGGTCAACGTGTCCACCACATAGTCGGCGTTAGAGGCTATTTTCACGATGGGACGGCGCAGGCGCCACGCGTCGCGCAGCGATTCGATGGGCTTGATTCCCACGCGCTCGGCCTCGGCCAGATGCACGTAATTGGAGTCGTTGAACAGGCGCCCCACGTTGGGAATGGGCTTGTAGTAAAGCCGCTGGCGCACAACGGGCGCGCTGTCGTTCGCCTCCACCACCGGCGGGGTTGTCTCGGCCAATTCCACATTCTTCTGCGTGTCATCCAACGGCGTGATACTCTGCGACTTGGCTGGTGTCGTGGATGGTAGGGCTTTCTCCTCCTCGCTGCGGTCCATGATGCTGAAGGCCATAATGCATAGCAGGCACATGACCGCAATGGCCACGCCCGCCCAGCCGACAATCTTGGCTTGTCGATATCCTAAGCCTTTCATCTTTTTATGATTTGATATGTGTAAGGCACAAGCATTCGGGGTAAAATATTGGCGTAAAGTTACACAAAAATCTTTAACATTGTTGCTGTTGAGCAAAATTTAAGGGAAAATCGCCATATTGGCGGCGATTTTCCCTCATAATTAATATTGTTTTAAAGGGGTAAAGGAGGAAAGGATTAAAGACCTCAAGCTTTATTTTCCGAGATGCTCAGCGCCTTGGCGAGCCTTGTCGGCCAGGAAATCGGCGGCTTTGGCGGCGGCCGAGAGTCCTTCGGCCGAGTATTCCTTGGCCTTCTCCTTCAGCTCGTTGAACAGCGAGTGGCCTTTCTCCTTGGCCTGTGCATACTTCTCCTGAGCCTGCTCCTTGGCGTTGGTGTAAGCCTCCTTGGCCTGATCCTTGGCGTCAACCAGGGCGTTGGCAGCCTGGTCGGCAGCCTCGTTGTAGCCCTCCTTGAATTGGTTGATTTTCTCGGTGGCTTGTTCTTTCAGGTTCTTGCCTTCATCCTTGACTGCGGTCTCTGCTGCCTGAGCGGCGACCTCGGCGGCCGATTCCGACACTTGTGCGGCGTCCTTGGCCTGTATCTCTTCATTTGTTGCCATAATCATCACATTTAATTGTTACAAGATTACAACAAATTGACAACTATTTTGGTTGGAGACTTTAAAAAAGTTTGCAAAACAATTGGATAGTGTTTACATTTGCAAAAATTGGAGAAATGACAGGCAAATATATAATTTATTTTGTGATGGCATGTTTGATGATGTCGTGTGATTCGGACGAAGACGCACGACTAGTGTTTGTGGGCGACTCCATAGCCGCGGGCTGGGACGTCACTGGGTCGTTTCCTACAAGGCAGGTAATCAACCTTGGCAATCCAGGGTCCGGGGTAGAATATCTGGAGAACCTGCAGGGGACGTTACGAGGCTGTGACGCGGTGGTGATTTCCGGCACCAACGACTCCCGGCTCTTTCTTAACGACGCCCAGGGATATGCCGAGCGGTATTTAAATGCCATAATCGGCTTGGAGGCGAAGCGTGTGTATCTATATTGTGTTTTCCCCAGGGCCACGCCGTATAATGGAGCTGATGTCAACTCGAAAATCAAGGATTTTAACGCGTTGGTGAAACGGCTCGTTGACGGCATTGAAAATGTCACCTACATTGATGTATACGACGACCTGCTTATGGGAGAAAATCTCAGCCCCAACTACACCTACGACGGCTTGCACCTCACTTGGCTAGGCTACCAGGTGCTTAGGGGGGCATTGTTGAACATAATCGATTGATCAGATGAAACGCTTGATCTTAGCCTTAACGCTGATCTTTATGTGCGCCACGACGATAAAGGCCCAAGTGGAGGTGGGGTTGCGCAACAACCGATATGTCCATGCCGGTTACTTGTATCGCGGACATTGGGGCGTGGAAGTGGAGCATAGCTTGTACTCGGAAACCATCGGCTATCAATACGTGAGGATTGCTGGGGGATATCTGGCTAAGGTATCTGGTGTATATTTCTATGTGGCTCCTTTTTGGGGTACCACCTGGAACGGATTCTTTTGGAATAGCGGGGCTTTCCTCGGCGCTCGGTATCGACTCCCTGATGGTATCCGCTGGCTAGGGGTGAATGCCATGGTTAATCCTCGATACGACTCGGGAATTCATTACGACACTTGCTGGCGAGTCGGACTTGATTTTTTCATCAATTCCGAGATCAGTGTTGAGGCCGATTACACCACTGTGCCCGAATACCGCGTGAGCGAAAAATTGTGGCGCTTGGGTGTAAGGTTCACTTCGGGGAGGCTAAGCGTCACCCCGCGAGTGACTATGCCTGCCGACGGCCGCGACCGCAACACCCACCTTCAGACCCTTGTTGATTTCTCCTACCAATTTTGACATTCCCCGATATTTTGTGTAACTTTACGCCCGAAATCACGTTTATTAGGTATAAGTAACTCTTACAAATGGCCAAAACAATACCTGCTGAAGACCCCGAACTGGTGGAACGCCTACGCGATCCATCACAATGCCGCGCAGCCTTCGAGAAGGTCATACGCCTTTACCAGGAGCCGCTCTACTGGCAGATTCGTCGCATGGTCGAAAACCATGACGACGCGGCCGACCTGCTCCAAAACGTGTTCATGAAAGCCTGGCAATCAATCGACAACTTCCGCGGCGATGCCAAGCTCTCCACCTGGCTTTACAAAATCGCCGTCAACGAGGCCATGACCCACCTCGCCAAGGAACGCAAGCGCCTGAGCATGTCGATCGACGACGAGGACCAGCATCTGGCCAACCTTATCGAGGCCGACGAGCATATCGACGGCGACGCCCTCGCCCTCAAGCTCCGCAAGGCCATCGCCTCCCTGCCCGAGAAACAGCGCCTCGTGTTCAACATGCGCTACTACGACGAGATGAAATACGAGGACATGTCCCAGATCCTGGGCACCTCCGTGGGCGCCCTCAAAGCCTCCTACCACCTCGCCGCGAAAAAAATTGAACAATATTTCGACGAGCACGATTAAACCTTCAGCGAATTTCATAGTCAATAGAGTAAAATATCACGACAAATGGACAAAGAAAACGACATATTGACCCGAGCGGCGCGACGAGACGGCATGACCGTCCCCGACGGCTTTTTCGACAGCTTCCCCGAGCTGATGATGAGCAAGTTGGGCGAGCACCCGGCACTAATTGCCGAGCGCGCGACCCCCAAGCTAAGCACGTGGATGAAGATCAGGCCCTTTGTTTATCTTGCCGCCATGTTTGCCGGTATTTGGTTGATGCTGAATATGTTCACCTTCATCGGCAACAACCACGACGACCTTTCGGTTGACAACAACCCCATCATTGCCCGCGCCCTGAGCAGCGACAGCTTTGTCGACGACTATTACCTATACGACATCGACGAAAACGAGATGCTCGACGACATTTACGACATGGGCATTACCCCCGAGGAGCTCTCCGATTCCACCTTCGAGTTCAACGACCCCTCGGAATCAGCCGACGGCGCTTACGACTATTCAGAAACTCAAATCTAGCCCATCTGGCGTTAATGCGTTAATGCGATAAAGCGATAACCCGCCATCAACTGAAAACTGAAAACTGAAAACTGAAAACTGAACACCCGTACACGCCATGCACCGCATAATTACAATTCTTGCACTGATTGCCATCGCGCTTCCCGTGGTCGCCCAGAAACAGGCCGACGACGCCGAGCGCGAGCAATGGTTTAAAGAGGTGAGGGAATACAAGCACCAGTTCCTCGCCAAAGAGCTCCAGCTCACCAAGGACCAACAGAAAAAGTTCTTCACCCTCTACGACGAGATGGAGGACGAAAACACCCGCATAGCCAATGAAGCCAAGCGCGAGGAAGAAGCCGTCGTCGCCAAGGGCGAAAAAGCCACCGACGCCGACTATGAGCGCGCCTCCGAAATCCTCTACGACCAAAAAGTAAAAGAGGGCGAGGTGGAGAAAACCTACATGAAGAAATTCCAGAACGTGCTCTCCAAAAAGCAATTGTTCCAGTTGAAGGGAGCCGAGCGCAAGTTCACGCGCGACCTGATGAAACACCACCGCCGCCTCCGCCAAGACAAAGCCAAAAAATAACCAACTATCCCCTTTCCCCTGGCTTGGAACGCCGCCCCTCACCATGGCCTTCCGCTTGGGGCCTCAGCTAGCCCCATCAGCTTAGGACCACTTTGCTCCGCGGTTCCACCGCGGAGAGCCTGCTCCGTAGGTGGCCTGTCCCATCAGGCCACGGTGCCCCGCGGTTTGCCGCGGTGGTCATCTAGAGTTTAACCATCCCCTCATCCCCGTCTCTTATGCCACGCCTTTTATCTTTCCTATTCCTCATTTTTAGCCTTATGTCCATCCACGCCAAGGTTCCCACCCCCGATTTCGCCTTCCCCGAGAAGGTGACCCGTCAGGCCGAGGCCAACCTCAAAACTGCCCTCAAGCACGGCGACGGCCAGGCCACAGTCGAGGCCCTCGTCCAGATCGGCATCGCCCAAGGTGCCATCGATTCCAACGACCTTCCCCAAGTAATCAACCGTGTAGAACAAATCCGCTCTACAGAAACCGACTCTGTCACCCGGGCCATCCTCTCCCTCGTAGAGGCCAAAATGTACCAAGCGGTGTATGAGGATGATAGGTGGACTTACAACGAGCGCCAATTGCCTCTGGAGCCTCTCCCCACCGACATCCGCGAGTGGAGCGGCGACCAGTACAAGGCCAAAATCCGGTCACTCTGCCTTGACGCTGTTTCGCCTGTTGATGCCCTTGCTGCCCAAAAAGTCACCGCATGGCCAAAAGTTGTGGTCGCTGACGCCCAAACAGCCATTTATTATCCCACGCTCTACGACTTTACCGCCAATGCTGTGATCCAGATATTGACGTCGCAGGTCGACGACTCTTATCCCCTGGGGGACTCTTGGCTTGCTGCTGCTAACGCTTTTGTAAAGCTTTCAACAGCATATTTGCCTCAAACACTGGGAGATATCGCTACGATTTACCAATCTTTGTCCCGACTGCACTGCGACAACACATCGGCTCTCGCACAAGTCGACTGCAACCGCGTGGATTGGGTGCTTTCGTTACAAAATGAAGATGACGAATCCCAGGCCTATGAGGCATTCTTCAAACGTTATTGGCCCGAGGAGGCATCAGGCTTGTTCCTTGCGAAGATGTGTGACGTCTATCGCTACCAAGCTCCCCCCGCAACAATGTTACCCCAACTTCGATCCTACACTAACCGTTTTCCTGATAATCTCAATTCCGATGCATTCCGTACGCTCGCTCAGCGCATTTGCGACCCCGAAGTGAGGGTGTCAACTCCCGAGGTTGTCGCCCTAGACAAAGAATTCAGGGTGTCAATCGAGGGTCGCAACGCCAGCAGAGTCAAATTGTCGCTTTACAAGGTGAAGCCCACACGTAATGGCCAGTGGCGCGTATCAAATGCCGCAAAAGCTAAACTGGTCCTCACTAAGGAGTTGACGCTCAGCGATGAAACGGAGGCTCCATTCTACGTGGACACCACACTCGTGTTGAGAGTCGAGGAATATGGCAATTACGCTCTCGTGCCCGAGGTGAAAGGCACCCCAAAACCCACTTCCGTCTACACTTTCGCCTGCTCCAACCTCTCGTTGAGCACTTTAGGAACCGCTAGCGGTTGCGCCGCTCTGGTAGTGGATACTTACACAGGCCAGCCAGTTAACAAAGCCGAGATTCTCGGATTTGATACCTATAAAATGATTGCAAAGGACCCGTTCGGCGCAACAGATGCGGAGGGATGGCTCCAACTCTCAGAAAATAAAGATATCAGAAGCGTTGTTGCCCGATTGGGCGATGACAACGTATCCCCCGCGGTTTACAAGCCCAACGGTAACCTTCCCAACGCGCGGACAAGCGCCCAGGTCGTTACCGACCTTCCCCTTTATCGCCTGGGCGACTCAATGCGAGCCACAGCCATTGCCTATCGTCGTGCCCCCGAGGGCAACTCTCCCCTGGTGGGCGTCACCTTGAAATTTACCCTCCGCGACCCTAATTACCAAGAGGTCGACACCCTCACGGCTGTGACCGATAATTTTGGACGCGCCACAGTGGATTTCAATCTCCCGGAAAATGGCCTTACAGGCAACTTCGTAATTGAGGTTTCCCACTTGTCCAAGCATATGTGTACCAGCTATGTGATGGTAAGCGACTACAAATTGCCTACCTTCGAGGTTGTAGCCGAAAAGCCTGTGTTGAGCGACCGTGGCGTTACCCTCAAGGCCAAGGCTATCACCTATGCCGGGATGCCTCTCGCGGGTGCTGAGGTGAAAGTGGCCATGTACAACGATCGCCGCTGGCGCTGGTGGTTTTCCAACAATTCCACTTCTATCTATTCCACACAGTCGATCACCGATGACACTGGAAATGTAGAGATTAGCTTCCCCAACGATCTTCTTGAACAAGCTCCTTATCCCACGGGAAATTTTGAGGTCACTGTAATAGCAACCTCCCCCTCGGGCGAGACGCGACAAGCCACTACTCGCTTCTGCCGCTTCCAAGGATACCGGGTAGGTGGGTCCTTGCCTGCCAATCTCGATGCCTCTATTCAGTGGTCACCTAAGTTCACCATAGAGGATGGGCTGGGTAATCCTGTGGATATGCCGTTAACGGTCACATTCACAGCTGCTAATGGAGAATTTGAAGAGATTCTACCGATAGGTGAAAAGATATCCCTTGAATCGATTCCCTCGGGTGAATACGAGGTAAAAGTGGCATTGGCTGACACAACGCTCGAGTGTGAGCCTATGTTGCGCGAACTGTTTGTATATCGTCCCAGTGACAAATTGTCACCTTCCTCTCGATTGCTTTGGCTGTCAACCAACGAGATAACGGCTGATGCGCAGGGTAATGTCAAATTGCTCTATGCTACCACGTCGCAATCGCCTGTGTGTGTGGTGCTTAGCTCTGATAGTAAGATTGTCGAGCATAAATGGCTATATGATGGCCCAGGCATGCACAAACTCAGCCTCTCCCTCCCCGAAAACACCGGTCGATGGCAGTTGCGACTCCTCACTGTCAGCGAAAACAATCGCCAAGAGGCCACTGTGGATATCTCTACCGATCAGAGCAACAACCAGTTGCAACTGAAATTTGAAATCCTGCGCGACCGCGTTCAACCTGGCGACAACGAAACACTTACCGTCAAAGTGACCGACTCACTAGGCACCGTCACCCCCTCGGCTATTATCCTTGACATATATAATAAGGCGCTAACCCAGCTCAGCTCGCAGTCCCTTGCCTTCAAGGTGTCGCCTCTTCTCTGCCCGTGGATGCACATCGATTGCAATACTGGAGGCAACAAGAGTAACTCGGTCAATGTCACACGCGATTGGGTGTCGTTCCAATGGGCCGCATACCCTCAACTGCAGATGTACGACTTCAATTTTGTATCCTATGGCCACGTCTATGAGGAATACGATTCCTCACCCATCCTGTTCCGTAGCAACAAGATGTCTATGCCCATGATGATGAAGAGAGCCGCCAATGACGGTGCCGTCGTCACTGCGGAATCGGCCGAAGAGGAGATGTCGACGGATGCTGGAGCTGTTGAAGAATCTTCTCAACAAGTAGAAAATAAAGAGTTTGCCTTCCGCGACGCGGAAACACCGCTCGCGTGGTATGCGCCAGCGCTCGTGACAGGCGAGGACGGGAGCTTGGAGGTGACATATCGCGTGCCTAACGCCAACGCCACGTGGGTCATCGCCGCGCTTGCCTACAATTCCCAGATGTTGACGGCAACCGCTGAGGCTGAGCAACTTGCGTCAAAGCCCGTGATGGTTACGCCCAACATGCCCCGATTCCTGCGCCAAGGCGACCAAATCGTCCTCCAAGCCCAGGTGTTCAACGCCACCGAGGCCGCGGCCAATGTAGCCACCACCTTTGAAATTTACGATCCTGTTTCAGGCAAAACGCTTGCCTGCCAAAGCTTTACCGATGAAATCGCGGCACAGGGTTCGGCCGTTGTAAAAATGCAGTTTGACACCCCGTTTGACGTGGCTATCGTGGGATATCGCGTGAAATCCACCCTCGCCAACTGGGCCGATGGCGAGCAGGGCGTGATTCCCGTCTTGGAGTCGGTGCAACCCGTCGTGGAGAGCCAGCCGTTCTATATGGCTCCCTCGCAAGCCACTGAAACACTGGAAGTTCCCGCCGCTCCCTCGGATGGCGGTCGCACAACCTTGCAATTCACCGAGAATCCCGCGTGGACCATTGTTACCGCCCTCCCCGGTCTGTTGCAAGACGCTCCAACAACCTCCAACGGCGCCGCCGCGTCGCTATTCTCGGCCGCAACCGCCGACGGCCTGTTGCGTCAATATCCTGAAATCAAATCGACCCTCCACCGCTGGACCACTAGCGACCAGTCCGACTCGACCCTCACTTCGATGCTCGAGCGCGACCAGTCGTTGAAGATCGCCCTGTTGCAATCCACCCCGTGGGTGAAAGCGGCCGCAAGCGACACCGAGCGCATGCAACGCCTCGCCTTGCTGATGAATAAGCGCGAAATCGAACGCACGATCACTGCCGCTGTCGATCTCCTGTCCAAGACCCAATGCCACGGCGGCGGCTGGAGCTGGACCACGAGCTACAACGAGCCGTCCCCCTGGACCACCATGAACGTGCTGGGCATATTCGGCCAACTCAAAAAGATGGGCTATCTCCCCCCGGACAAGCGCCTCAACGACATGATCACTAACGCCTTGGCCTACATCGACCGCTATGCCGTCGACCAGCACAAGCGCTATCCCAAGGTGCCCCAAATCCTTTACGTATCAATGCGATCCCTGTGGAACGACGTCAAGCAATCCACCGCCGCGGCAAATGCACAGCGTGCAACCGTGCAGATGGTTATCGCCGATTGGCACGACTATTCCACTGTAGACAAAGCCATTGCAGCCTCAATTTTGGAGGCCAATTCCTATCATGCCACCGCTCAGCGGATTCTGGAGTCGTTGCGCGAGTATGCCAAGACCTCCGACACCCGCGGCGAGTGGTGGCCGTCGCTTGCCAACCTCACTTGGGACAGCCGTTACACCTCGCTTGCCGCTTCGGCGCTGATGCTCCGAGCCTTCGCCGACGTCGAGCCGTCGTGCGCCGACATCGACCGCATCCGCCAGTGGATCATCATCGAGCGACAAGCCCAAATGTGGAAACCAGCCGTTGTCACCAACGAGCTGATTTACGGAATGTTATCCACCGGTACAAAGTGGACCGTTCCCGCCCAAGGCGCCATCGTGAAATTCAACGGACAGGAATTGGAAACACCCGCTTGCGACAAGGCTCTCGGCCAATTCGAAATGGCGTTACCGGTTGAGGGTGGCCAATTGGTAGTAGGCCGCACCCCGGGCGTACCCAGCTACGGTGGCGTGATCCGCCAAGGCCGTATGGAAATTAGCGAGATCAAGGCCGTTGCCATCGACGACCTCTCGATTGAAAAGACCCTCTACCGCATGGTCACTACCTCCACGGGCGTGCAATGGGAGAGGGTTGACACCTTCGCCGTTGGCGACCGTGTTAAGGTGGACTTGTTGATCAAAAATCAGCGCGACATGGACTATGTGACCATCGTCGACCAGCGTGGGGCTTGCCTCGAGCCGGTTGAGCAGTTGCCGCAGCCGCTGTACAGCCAAGGCGCGTGCTTCTATCGCGAGAACCGCGACGCAGTCACCAACCTGTTCATCCAGCGCCTCCCACGCGGCGTGTACCACCTGAGCTACGAGATGAACGTGTCGCAAGCTGGTCGCTTCTCGGCCGGGATCGCCACTATCCAATCCCAGCTCACGCCCCTGCTCACCGCCCACTCCTCCGGTGCCATCCTCAAGGTGAAATAGCCCCCGCTCGTCATCCCGTAATAACGTCATCCCGTAATAACGAAAAATCGTAATAACGTTATTGCGGTATTACGTTATTACGATCGCAGGATGCTGGAAAATAGATGTATATGCAAGTAAAGCCGTCCCTTCTCGAGGGGCGGCTTATTCGTTTTACCGGCAATGAGGAGAGCGTGGCGCCTTAGGGGCGCGCTACGCCGGAGAATGATTTACTTGGAGGCGATCTCGCTCGACACGGTCAGGCGAACGCGGCCTTTGGCGCGACGACGGGCCAGGACCTTGCGGCCGTCCTTGGTTTTCATTCTCTCACGGAAACCGTGCTTGTTAACTCTCTTGCGGTTAGAAGGTTGGAATGTACGTTTCATTGCCGTTATACTGTTTTCTTGTTATTTTATACTATGTCGCTTGAAATTCAGCGTGCAAATTTACGGATAAATTTTTTATTGTGCAAGCCTTTTTCTTATATCGAGCGAAAAACGTACCGCAGCAACGCCCAGCCAGCGATCCATTGAAGCAGCATCCCGGGCCAGCCGATAGTCCAATCCATCAACGCGGCGTGCCACGACCCCGTCACGGCCCATTCCCCGATCCCGCCGATCAGCTGGTAGCCCACAACGGCCAACAGCACAGCCCAGATGGTCACTTTACCCACGGCCTTGGCGATCATCGCTGCCACCACGGCCAGCACCGATCCTTTTAGCAGGATTATGGGCAACATCGCCTCCGAGGGCATGTCAAACAATGCCGAGTTCAACAGCGGAGCCGCGATTGCCGTAACCAGCGCCGGCACCACCCCGTATTTGTAAGCCACGACAAGGGTAAAGAAGTAAATAGGGAGCCAGCGCAAGCCGCCACCGGGGATTGTGTGGCACAATTGGGGCAACAGCACCGCCCCCAGGGTGAACGCCGCTGCCACCGCGTAGGTATCCCACCGGTTCACCGGCAACGAATAAAGCTTTGTCGAATTTTCCATCGCTGTATCTTTCTTTGGTTATTTTTTGCAACGCAAAGCTACGAAAAAGATGTGAAATAGACAAAAATTGGGGATGAATTGATGAAACATTTGGCGAGGTAATCACGGCTCTTTCATTTAAAATCTTTTGCTTGGACAAGGATCACTGCGTATTTTA